>CAINGT010000133.1 GCA_903848655.1 uncultured Sphingomonadales bacterium | reverse complement strand
GTCAGCCCTGCGGGCTGCCACCTCCCCCAAGGGGGGAGGACCTAGGGTAACTCACGCCGAACTCTCCATCAGTGTGCTTCGCATTTTTGTGTCAGACGTCATATGCGATTGCCCTGCCCTGAGGGGCAGGGCTTAAACGAGCATTCGTCTGCCTGCGTCAGGCACAAGATCGACGTGTTCCGATATTCCTTAAATCAAACGTCCGACCGCTTGCAAAAACGGCGTGATCGACACCGGCTTGGCCAGATAGCCTTCGGCTCCGGCCTCGCGGATGCGGTCTTCATCGCCTTTGCCGGCATAAGCGGTCACCGCCAGCACCGGGATGTGGCGCAAAAGCGCATCGGCTTTGAGCGCTTCGATCAGTTCCAACCCGGAAATGCGCGGCAACTGGATATCCATTATCACCAGATCGGGGGTAAAGGCGTGCGCGCGCGCGATCACTGCCTGGCCGTCGGCGAGCGGTTCGACCGCAAAGCCTTTGGCTCTAAGCAGATCGCAGAACAGTTTGCGGTTAAGATCATTGTCTTCGACCACCAGAATTCTTTTTGCCACGAAGCGCCCTTGTTGCCGGAATGAGCCTGCTCTATTGCCTCGCCCGGACCATGGCAATCATTCGCGCATCCCTTTCGCCCGATGACCCGCAGGCGCTGGCCTTGCGCGCGCTGGTGTTCGTGCTGGGCGATGAAGCGCGCACCGAACGGTTGCTGGCGCTGACCGGGCTGACCGGCGATGGCCTGCGCGCGGGGCTGGCCGATCCGGCGGTGCTGGGCGCGGTGCTGGACTTTCTCGCCAATCATGAAGCCGATCTGATCGCGGCGGCGGCGGCGCTGAATGTCGCGCCCGAAGCGTTGGGCGCGGCATGGGAACGGTTGCGATGAGCAGGCCTTTGGTCATCAGCGATTGCGATGAAGTGCTGCTGCACATGGTCGCGCCGTTCAAGGACTATGTCGCGCATTGCCATGGCATCGATTTTTCGATGACCGACAATGATTTTGCCAAAGCGATGCGGTATGCCGCCGATGGCAGCCAAGTCGCGCCCGAGGAGATCTGGCGCTTGCTCAATCTGTTCTTCGATACCGAAATGTATCGCCAGCACCCGATCATCGGCGCGGTGGGCGCGATCAACGCTTTGTCTGCTCATGCCGATGTGGTGATTCTGACCAATTTGGGCGATGACCGGCGCGAGGCCCGCACCCGGCAATTGGCCGATCATGGCATTGCGGCGCGCGTATTCACCAATCAGGGGCCAAAAGGCCCGGCCTTGCAAGCGATCATCGCCGAATATCGCCCCTCGCGCACGGTGTTTATCGACGATTTGCCGCAGCATCACGCCTCGGTCGGTGATCTGGCCCCCGCTGTGCGCCGCCTGCATTTGTGTGGTGAGCCGCTGATCGCGCCGCATATTGCTTGCGCGCATCAGGCCGGCCATGCCCATGCCCGCATCGACACGTGGTCAGAAGCTTTGCCATGGATCATGACGCATATCGAGGAACTGCACGATGACTGATTCCGTTGCCGAAACACTCGCCGCGCTCGGCCATACCCTGCCGCAAGCCGCCGCACCGGTCGCGGCCTATGTGCCCACAGTGCTTGCCGGGGGGCTGCTCCATGTTTCGGGGCAATTGCCGTTTGTTGACGGGGCGCTCGTGACCGGTCGGCTGGGTGAAGATGTCACGGTTGAACAGGGCACGCGGGCCGCGCAAGCCTGTGCCTTGATGCTACTGGCGCAAGTCAAGGCGGCGCTCGGCTCGCTCGACCGGGTGGAGCGCGTGGTCAAGCTGGGCGCATTCGTCAATTCCGCCGCGCACTTTACCGATCAGCCCAAAGTCGCCAACGGCGCATCGGAACTGCTGGTTGCAGCTTTTGGCGAAGCGGGCCGCCATGCGCGCAGCGCGGTGGGTGTGCCGGTCCTGCCTTTGGGCGCGGCGGTGGAAATCGATGCCATTTTTGCCGTTCGCACGGCTTGATCGCTGGCTTGCGCCGCCCCCGCGCGCGGGGCGGTGTGACTGGCTGGCTCGCGCGGTCTATGCCCATCGCGGCTATCACGATGCGCCCGCCGGGCGTGTGGAAAACAGCGCGAGCGCGTTTGCAGCGGCGCTCGCGGCGGGGCTGGGCATTGAATGCGATGTGCAAGCCAGCCGCGATGGACAGGCGCTGGTGTTCCACGATGATGATCTCGCGCGGCTGACGGCGCGCGCCGGGCGGCTGGCGGATCACACTGCCGCCGCGCTGACCGGGATTGCGCTGCTGGGCAGCACTGACACGATCCAGCCACTGTCGGCGTTGCTGGCGCAAGTGGCTGGCCGGGTGCCGTTGCTGATCGAGATCAAGATCGCACCGCGCGCGCGGCTTGCCCCGCTGTGCCGCGCGGTCAGCCGCGCGCTTTCGGGCTATGCCGGCCCGGTCGCGGTAATGAGCTTTGATGCGCGCGTGGGTGCGTGGTTTCGCGCGCAGGCGCCACAAATCGTGCGCGGGCTGGTGCTGACCGAGGAAGCGGCACATGGCCTTGTGGCCCGCGCGGGTCGCCACGGGGGGCTGTGGCGCGCGCGGCCCGATTTTCTGGCGTATGATTGCGATGACATCGCCAGTCGGTTTGCGCAAAGCCAGCGCCAGCGCGGGCTGCCGCTGCTGACGTGGACCATCGACACCCCGCAACGCGCCGCGCGGGCGCGCGCCTTTGCCGATGCGCCGATTGCCGAAGGCGCGGGGCTGGCCGCGCTGCTGGCGCAGGCGGAGGCACGATGAGCCCCATCGCGCGGGTCGGCGGCGGGGTCAGCGGCTTTGCGGCGGCGGATTGGGACCGCATGGCCGGGGCGGACAATCCGTTTGTCAGCCACGCCTTTCTCAGCCTGCTGGAACAATCGGGCAGCGTTGGCGGGCGCAGCGGGTGGAGCCCAGCCCCCATCGTGATCGAAGATGATCACGGCCGCCCGCTGGCCGCGATGCCCGCCTATCTCAAGGCGCACAGCCAGGGCGAATATGTGTTCGACCACGCTTGGGCCGATGCGTGGAGTCGCGCGGGCGGAAATTATTATCCCAAATTGCAGATCAGCGTGCCGTTTACCCCCGCGACCGGCCCACGCTTGCTGCTGGGGTACCGTCCTGATCTTGCCCCGGCGCTGCTGGCCGCGGCAGAGCAAGTGGCGCAGCAAAACCGTCTATCATCGGTTCACGCGACATTTATCGCGCCCGACCAAGTGCCGCTGTTCGAAGCGGCAGGCTGGCTGACCCGCGCCGATCTGCAATTTCACTGGGAAAACCGGGGCTATACCAGCTTTGACGATTTCCTTGGCACGCTGGCATCGGCCAAACGCAAGAATCTGCGCAAGGAACGCGCCGCCGCGCAAGCCGGGGTGGAGATCGCGGCGCTGAGCGGACCCGCGATCCGGCCCGAACACTGGGATGCATTCTGGGTGTTCTATCAGGATACCGGCGCGCGCAAATGGGGCCAGCCATATTTGACCCGCGCGGCGTTCGACCTGATCGGGCAGACGATGGCGGATCGGGTGCTGCTGGTGCTGGCCTTTGCCCAAGGGCAGCCAGTGGCCGGGGCGCTCAACTTCATCGGCGGTGATGCGATTTATGGCCGTTATTGGGGTGCGCTGATCGACAAGCCGTTCCTGCATTTTGAACTGTGCTATTATCAGGCGATTGACGCCGCGATTGCGCGCGGGCTGGCGCGGGTCGAGGCCGGGGCGCAAGGCCAGCACAAATTGGCGCGCGGCTATGCCCCGGTGCAGACGATATCCGCGCATTACATCGTCGATCCCGGCTTTCGCCGCGCGGTCGCCGACTTTCTGGTGCGCGAACGCGCCGGGGTGGCGCAAGACCAAGCGTGGCTAGGTCAGCACACGCCGTTTCGCAAAGACGCTCCTGCTTAGGAAGGCATCATCCTAAGTCCTCCCCCGTTGGGGGAGGTGGCAGCGCGGAGCGCTGACGGAGGGGGTGCAAAGGCAGAGATATTGGAGCAAATTCGCAAGGCTGCGCCCCCTCCGTCAGCCCTGCGGTCTGCCACCCCCCCCAAAAGGGGAGGATCGGGTGGGTCAGTCTGCGCTTGCTGGTCTTTTTGGGGCAAGGCTTTGAACGGGGTCACGCCACTTGGCTGGTGGGGCGGGTGCGCAGCCAGGCGCGCGCGCGGCGCTGGGCTTCGGCGATTTCGCGCGCGGTCATATCATCGGCGACATCGGCGCGGCATTGTGCGGCCCCGCAGACCCCGCTGACCGCGGCGAGGTTGAACCATTTGTGCGCCTCGATCAGGTCGATCTCGACAACCGCATCTCCGATGGCAAACACCATGCCCAGATCGAACAAAGCTTGCGCATCGCCCTTGTGGGCGGCGGCCAACGCGCGCGCGATGGCCGCGTCGCGCGCGGCGGCTTGCGCGGCCACGAGCGCCGGGTCGCGAGTGTCGGTCCCGGCAACCAGTGTGATCCGGTTCTGCTGCATCGTGATGATCCCTCGCTTGCCTGTTACCGCGGTGGGGCGGCAACGACAGGTTGCTGCGGACACATTCAAAATGTGGTTAACGGCGGATCGCCATGAACCGCGCTCCGGCCCTTCGGGCATGGCGGAATGGCTTGTGCGCCACGAATGCGGCCCTTATAGGCGCGGCGAACCCCCGATCATCGTGCCATCGCAGCACAGCGACCGGGGTCGGCAGGCGCGAATGCGGAGGGCCGGATGGCTGGGGTAGTGAGTGACGATATCGACGTGCTGGCCAAAGCCCGCCGGGCCTTGCCAGGTGATTATGTTCCCAGTGAAGACGAACCCTATATGAACGAGGCGCAGCAGGATTATTTCCGCCGTCTGCTGCTGGAATGGAAAAGATCGATCCTGTCGGCATCGGTCAACACGCTGTCGGCCTTGCAAGAAGGGCCGATTCGCGAACCCGATCTGAACGACCGGGCATCGAGCGAAACCGATTGGGGCATCGAACTGCGCACCCGCGACCGCCAGCGCAAGCTGATCGCCAAGATCGATTCGGCGATGCGGCGCATCGATGAAGGGGACTATGGTTTTTGCGAAGTGACCGGAGAGCCGATCGGCCTTGGCCGCTTGGTCGCGCGCCCGATCGCAACAATGACGGTCGAAGCGCAACAGGCGCACGAACGCCGCGAAAAAGTGTCGCGCGATATCTAAAGCCTGATACGAACCTGCTGATGGATCAGGGATTGCCATGGGGCCAATCGCCCATCGATTTGCCCGCGAGCGCGGTGCGTGAAACCGGCGGGCTGGGCTGGGCGTTTGGTGTGGTGGTCATCAGTTCGCTGATTTTGCCGCTGGTCAACGCCCATGCGCTCGCCAATTGGGCCGATCAATTGCCGGTCGAACCGCGTACAGCACCTATAGTCGCCGCTGCCGACGCATGGCAGGCGCGCGCGCGCGATTTAGGCCTGACGGTGGTGGTGGACCGCACCGCCACGATGGCGGCGGCGGCGCGCAAAACGCGTTGGCCCGCCGCCGCGCATGATCGGATCAACGCTACCGATCAGCGATAGAAAACGTGGTCGTCGATTCGGCCGACCCGCAGGCGGCCCGCCATCGGGCGGGTGGCGGTGTGAAAGAACAGCGCGCCTGGCACCACATCTTCGCCTTCGCCTTTTAACGTGGCGGTGGCGATTTCAACGGCATTGCGCCATTGCGCAGTGTTGCGCGACGGCTGATAGCGGTCAACGTTGAAAAACTGGCCCGGCTGCTTGATGATGTCGCAGGCATCGCGGGTCGGCCCAAACGCCTTCATCCGAGCGCGCACCACTTGCGCAACCGCGATCTGGCCGCGCCGGACCTGATTGCCGGCTTCATGGATGATAACTTTGGCCACGCATTCCACCTGGCGGGGATCGGGCTCTTCGGCCGCCAGCAGCGCGGGATCATCGCTATCCGGGCTGGGTTGCGCCGCAGGTTCGGCGGCAACGGGCAGCGCGGCAGCGGCAGCAACTGGCACGATCTGTTCGGCGCGTGCCGGATCGGCTGGCTGCAACAAGCCGCTCAGCAGCATGATGGGAAAGGCGGCAATCGCACAGACTATCGAAAAACGCTTCATTCGGTCATTTCACAACAGCGCAAATTCGTCTGGATCCCGCGCAAGAGAGCACAAAACGGGCGGGAACAGACTTGTCCGCGTCTCGCTTTCCACCGCCCGATTCGGATCAATCGCGGCGATTTCCAACTGGGGGCGCGCTTGCCTCTTGATCCGCGCCACGGTCAATCGCGATGCGGCGAAGCGAGCCAGCGCCGGGACCGATAGCGCTAGCGATCCGGTTCGCGGCGAAATCGCAGGGGCCAATCGGCGTCGGGCGAAGCGGTCAGCGTGGCGATTTCCGCCGCGATGATGCGGGATCGTGCGCGCCAGCCACCATGCGTCAGGTCAATCGCCAGCGGCCCGCCATATCGCGCGACAAGGGTGCGCTGAAAATCCAGCGCAGCGGCGGGCGGGTATCCCGCTTTGGCGAGCAGCCACACCGACAGCCGGTCGGCTTCGCGCTCGGTGCGCCGCCGGACCGCCAGCGAGCGGTGCGCCTGCGCAAGCTGAGACTCGTGATCGAGCACCGCGTGCGCCAATTCGTGCGCGATGATCGCGGCGATCACGTCGCGGTTGCCCTCTGTCGCGTCGAACAAGCGGCGGCCGATGCGGATTTCGCCGCGCGTGGCATTGGCGTAAGTGCGGTCATCATCAACCATGATGGCAACACGGCACGCGGGCACGGTCGCCACACGATAAACACGCCCGCCGCCACCAGTCAGCGCCACCACGCCATCGCGCGCGGCGGCATCGTCGAGCAGCGCTTGGACGCGTTGCAGCCGGGCGTAAGGCGTGCGCGGCGGCGGAGCGGGGAGCGCAGTGAGCGGCTGGCCCGCAATCGCGATGATCGTGGTGTTCACGGTCAGTCCGCTCGCCGCGCCCGGGCTGTCGTCTGCCAGTGCGCCGACAAAGATATCGCCGGAAAGACCATAGCGGGCGCGCGCCAGCGCCGGGTCGTCATAGGCGGCGGTATCCTGCACCTGAATGCCGGTGGCGGCGGCCACATCGGGGCACGCGGAGGCATTGGCGGTCAACAGTCGCCAGCCAATCGATTGCGCCAGACTGTCATCGCGCTGCAAATC
This sequence comes from uncultured Sphingomonadales bacterium, assembly GCA_903848655.1. GTDB lineage: Bacteria > Pseudomonadota > Alphaproteobacteria > Sphingomonadales > Sphingomonadaceae > Novosphingobium. Next base: position 3,905 of record CAINGT010000133.1, on the reverse strand, counting down.
ATCAACCGGCGTGGCCACGGCCCGCCCGCCAAGCAGCAGGGCCGCCAGCGCGGCGATCAGTCGCGCCACGACGGCGGCCCGACCAGCGCGCCATGGCCCAGCGGCCCATGGCCTTGGCCCAGACCGGGCGCTGCTTTGAGCGCGGCGCGCACCAGCGCGCGGGCATCGGCGATGGCATCGGCGAGCGAGGCCCCGCCGCCCAGCCGCGTGGCAATCGCGCTTGCCAGCGTGCAGCCGGTGCCGTGGGTGTGGCGTGTGGCGATGCGCGCGGCCTGCCACACCTGGTCCGGCTTGCCCGGGACCACCAGCCGATCGGTCACTGTGTCACCCGCCGCATCGCCGCCTTTGGCAAGATAGGCGATGGTGCGCGCGCGCATCGCCGCATCGCCGCCCAGCGCGGCCAGTTCCGCCACATTGGGGGTGGTCAGCGTTGCCAGCGCCATCAGCCGTTCAAACGCGGCAACGGTTGCCGCATCGGCCAGCAGCGCGCCGCTGGTGGCGATCATCACCGGGTCGAACACCACGGGTACGCGCAGACCTTCCAGCCGGTCGGCGACCACGGCGGCAATCGCGGGTGCTCCGAGCATCCCGATCTTGACCGCATCGACGCCAAGATCGGACAGGCACGCATCGATCTGGGCCGCGACCATCGCGGGTGATACCGCTGCGATCTGTGCGACCCCGCACGTGTTCTGCGCGGTCAGCGCGGTGATCGCGGTCATCGCGTGCCCGCCCAGCAGCGTGATCGTCTTGATATCGGCCTGAATTCCCGCGCCCCCGCCCGAATCTGACCCGGCGATGACGAGAACGCGCACGATCACGGCTGATGCCGTCGCCGGGCCGATGGCGGGTGGCGGCCCTGCAGCGCGCGCGCCCGCGTGGGCCGGTCGGCCAAGTCACCCCCGCAATTGGGGCAGCGATCATCGAGCGCTTCGGCGCAAGGCGCGCAAAACGTGCATTCGAACGAACAGATGAACGCCCCCGCGGCCTCGGCGGGAAGGTCGGTGCCGCAGCGTTCGCAATCGGGTCGCATCTCCAACATCAGTGTTCGTCCCCACTCAGGCGGCTTTGCGCACGGCGGCGCAAATGCGGTCTACGATTGCCGCCACTTGCCGCGCATCATCGCCTTCGGCCATCACGCGGATCACCGGCTCGGTGCCTGATGGCCGGATGACGAGGCGGCCTTTGCCAGCAAGTTCGGCTTCGGCGCGGGCGATTTCCGCCTTTACGGTGGCGTCATCGAGCGGGCGACCCCCGGCAAAGCGCACATTGCGCAAGATCTGCGGCACCGCATCAAACACGTGCAGCGTCTCGCTCGCCGGTTTGCCGCTGGCGACCAGCGCGGCCAGCACTTGCAGCGCGGCAACGGTGCCATCGCCAGTGGTACCATGATCGGTCAGGATCATATGCCCCGATTGTTCACCGCCGACGTTATAGCCGCCTTCGCGCATCGCTTCGAGCACGTTGCGATCCCCCACTGCCGTGCGGATCAGGCCGATGCCATGGCCGTGCAAATAGCGTTCCAGCCCGAGGTTCGACATGACGGTGGCCACCACCGCGCCGCCGCGCAACGCGCCTTGCGCCGCCATGCGGCTGCCAATCAGCGCCATGATCTGGTCACCATCGACAGTCTGGCTTTTTTCATCGACCACGATCAACCGGTCGGCATCGCCATCGAGCGCGATGCCGATATCGGCGCGCACTTCGCGCACTTTGGCCTTGATCGCATCGAGATGCGTCGATCCCACCCCATGATTGATGTTCCGTCCATCGGGTTCGACGCCGATGGCGATGACTTCGGCCCCCAGTTCCCACAGCGCCGCCGGGGCCACGGTATAGGCCGCGCCATTCGCGCAATCGAGCACGATGCGCAGCCCGTCGAGCCGCACCGCGTGCGGCAGGCTGCCCTTGATCGCGTGGATGTAGCGTCCGCGCGCATCCTCGATCCGCCGCGCGCGGCCAACGTGTTCGGCTGCGGCGAGCGGCAAGTCTTCCTCAAGCAAGGCTTCGATGGCCAGTTCGTCGTCATCCGACAATTTGTATCCGTCAGGGCCGAACAGCTTGATCCCGTTGTCTTCATAAGGGTTATGGCTGGCCGAAATCATCACGCCGACATCGGCGCGCATTTCGCGCGTCATCAGCGCCACCGCCGGGGTCGGCAATGGCCCGAGCAGCACGACATCCATGCCAACACTGGTAAAGCCCGCGACCATCGCGTGTTCGAGCATATAGCCTGAAAGGCGCGTATCCTTGCCGATCACCACGCGGTGGCGATGATCGCCACGCTGAAAATACGTGCCCGCCGCTTGGCCGACTTTCATCGCCGTGGCGGCGGTCATCACCCCGGCATTGGTGCGGCCCCTGATGCCATCGGTGCCAAAGAACTTGCGCCCCATTGATCGATCCTTGTTGCAGCGTTGCGGCACCCGGTGACGCGGGCAATTGCCAAACCGCCATACATGATTAGTCTGGCGCGCGCATGAACCAGACTGACGATCAAGGCAATGTGCCTGCTGCAAAACCCGATCCGCTCGCCGGGGGCCTCGTGCTGCCCAAGATCGCGCAAATCCCCGCCGGGTGGACGTTTGCCGCGCTGGTCGGCGGGTTGGGCGGGGGGCTGGCGCTGGCATTCGCGGCACCGCAAGCTTTGCCGCCAGTGCTGGCGGTGGCAGGACCGGTCGGCGATTTGTGGTTGCGCGCGTTGCAGGGGACGATCGTGCCGCTGGTATCGGCGCTGATCTTTACCGGGGTGTTCCAAACCGTGCGCACCGCCAGCGCGGGGGGAATGGCGCGGCGCAGCCTTGGCTGGTTTATCGCGGTGCTGGCGTTTTCAGCGCTGGCTGCACTCGCGGTGCCAACGCTGCTGCTGGCGCTGGTACCGGTGCCCGCCAGCGCGGCGGCGGCGTTGCGCGCCAGCTTGGGGGTCAGCGTACCCGCGAGCGTGCCGGGGGTCGCGGAATACTTCCGCTCGATCGTCCCGGCCAATGTGATCGATGCGGCGGCGAGCGACCATATGCTGCCGCTGATCTTGTTCATGAGCCTGTTTGCGCTCGCGACAACGCGGCTGATCCCCGCGCAACGCGATGCGCTGGCCACGCTGTTTGCCGCGCTGGCAGGCGCGATGCTGGTGGTGATCGGCTGGGTGCTGGCGCTTGCCCCGCTTGGCGTGCTGGCGCTGGGGCTGACGGTTGCCGCCAAAAGCGGGCCAGCGGCGGTCGGTGCCTTGGCGCATTATATTGTGGTGGTCAGCGCGGCAGGTACGGTGGTGTGGCTGGCGGCTTATCCCTTTGCGGTGCTGGTGGCAGGCCTGCCTTTGCGGCGGTTTGCGCGCGACATCCTGCCGGTACAGGTGTTTGCGCTGTCAACGCAAAGCTCGCTCGCCTCGTTGCCCGCAATGCTCGGGGCGTGTGACCGGCTGGGGGTGCGCGCGGCGACCGCCGAATTCGTGCTGCCGCTGGCGGTGGCGCTGTTTCGCGCGACCAGCCCGGCGATGAACTTGGGCGTCGCGGTCTATGTCGCGCACTGGTACGGCGTGCCACTGACCACCGGGGCCTGCGTTTCGGGGTTTGTCATGGCGATTCTGGTCTCGCTCAGTTCGGTCAGCCTGCCCGGCACGATCAGCTTCATCGCCTCGGTCGGGCCGATTGCGCTGGCGATGGGGGTGCCGGTTGCGCCGCTGGCGCTGCTCGTGGCGGTCGAAGTGGTGCCCGATCTGATGCGCACCTTGGGCAATGTAACATTCGATGTGGCGGTCACGGCGGCGGTGGATCGGCATTCGCGCGATTGAGCGCTGTTTGTCGAAATGCGCGAAAGGGCGCATTTCGAAGTCGGCACCGGCCCGCTCCCCCACTCGACCACCCACAGGTTACTATCGTTGGGTGGTCGGGTGGGGGAGCGGGCCGGTG
>CAINGT010000132.1 GCA_903848655.1 uncultured Sphingomonadales bacterium | reverse complement strand
GCGAAACCGCCACCAACCGCCCGGTACTGCCGCTGGCCTGGAGCGTGATGCAAGCCGCAGGCCACCGAAGGTAAAAAGTGGGAACCGGTTTTTACCTTCGGTGGCCTGCGGCTCGCAATAAATCACGCGAAAACAAAGACTCTAGAGCGGAATTGGTGATTCGATATCGAAGACTTGGTGCAGAATAAACGCCAGCATATGGCCGTTGTTTGGCGTGGCGCGGCCAGCGGATAAACCGGACACCACCTGGTTAAGCCATTGCTCTTGCTTGGCAAAAGAAAGTTGTCGCTGATGCGCAAATGGTCCATGATTAGGGGAGGGACCGTGTTCAAACCATCGGGGGATGGGTGCCAGGCTTTCGCTACCATACTGGGTTGATGCTGGCATTCGCGATCACCTCGAGCGGAGCCAAAGTCTGCGCGCAAGCGGCCGACGTGCTGCCGGCAGGAACCCCGATCAGTGTTGCGGTTGATCAGAATTTGTCATCGGCAACGAACCATGTCGGGGATGAATTCCGGGTCATCGTGGTGGACAATGTCTTGGTGGGAAATTCCGTCGTCGTGTCCAAAGGCGCGGTCGGTCATGGCCGCGTCACCTTTGTTTCAAAGCGGGGTGGTTTCGGCAAGGCGGGAATGCTCGGCCTGGCGCTCCGTGACATTGCAATTGATCGAAATAATTATCTTCTTGATGGCCACTATCAAGAAGAGGGGCGGCAACGCAATGGGACTGCGGGTGCGGTGATGTTCGCGGTTGGCATACTCTCGATCGCTGTTCACGGGGATGAGGCAATAGTCGAACGCGGTCGCGTGCTGCGCGGACGCACAGGGCAAGCAATTCCAGTCGCGCAACCCGACAAATCGATCCCAGCCCATCCGCCCGCTGCAGGCGAAGTGCCGTCAGTAAGCGGGCAAGGCACGAACGGAAACCTGTCAATAGCACCTCAAGCAACAGGATAAGGCAATGAAAATTGTGAATTTTATTGTGATGCTGCCCTTGTGCGTCCTCGCGCTGACCGCAGTACCCACGGCCGCGCAACAGGCAACCCCCGCTGGACAGCCAGAACCGGCTGCGGGTGCAGCGCCGCCAGCGACGGCACCTGAGGTAAAGCCTGATTGCGAACTCCACGTTTTTCCGACGCTTGAAGGCACCGCCATAACCACGGGTTGGGGCGTCGGCTTTGGCTTCGTCGGCGCGGCGCTCGATGCCGAGGCCAACCGGGACCACAATGTCCGTGATGCCGCCTATCTGAAAGAAGCTCTCGGGCCGCGTTTGCAGCTCCAAGCCCTGCGCGGCATCGACATTGCCAACGAATTGAAGTTCCCGCCAGCGCAAGTGATCTTTGAAACGCCTATCGCGGATCGGGAAATTTCAACCAAGGCCGGTGCCCGGCTGACGCCATCAACGGCACCTTGTTATGCTGAACTTCTGGTAACGCAAAATTTTTATCACAAGGCCGCAATTTATGGCCGCTCTCTAAACAACCGCTTCATATTCAAGGACTTTCGTACCGGCAAGACCAAGGCTGATCTAATCAAAGGGCGCGGTGGCAATGGTCTTACTCATTTTCCGCCGACAAGTACTGATGAAACAGAAGCTGCCGAACTGGATTTACGCAATACTTTCATGAAAAACTTCCTTGAATTCAGCAAAAATCTGCATCCAAAACCTTAAATTTGATAATTTTAGAGCGGAATACGATTCAATCTAATTGCATTCCGCCCTAGAGCGTGATGCGAGCCGCAGGCCACCGAAGGTAAAAAGTGGGAACCGGTTTTTACCTTCGGTGGACTGCGGCTCGCAATAAATCACGCGAAAACAAAGACTCTATAGCGAAATGCAATTCAATCTAATCGCATTCCGCTATAGCGTCCATGTTTTGCAAATCATCGGCGGTTAATCCTTCTACAGGAACGACAATGTTGCGAAATCATGTTTGTGCCGGGGCGTTCGTCGCACTTTGGCTGGGTTGCCTTGTCGGGCCAGCATGGGCAAATAGCGCAGAACTACTGGCGCTTGGCGATCATGATCGTGCAGTTGTGCGCGACTCCACGGTGTTGGTTGCAATTCCCCAAGCGATGATCAACTCCGAAGTCGATGTCGGGCGCGTCCTTTATGATGGAGCTACTCGCGGCGGTCTGATTGGAGTGCTGATCGCTGAGAGGATGAGAGAGGAAAGACGCGACACTTTGATCGAGATCGAGCAGGCCAAGGCAGACGCTGATATCGCCCCGCTGCGTCGAGCGCTCGAAGGATTCGATTTTGCCGGGCTGGCCCGCCAATCAACCAGCACAGCGCTGGCGCGCGTCCAATGGTTGCATCCAGGCAATCCGCGCATGATCCGCAGCACTGCCGAACTCGGGTCGGACGCGGATTCGGCGGATGGCAGCGGCGGCCAGCGCGTGACTTTGACCTATCGCTATACGGTGTCACCCGATTTTACCCAGCTAAAGGTATCGGTCGATATTGCGCTTGTCCGGTTTGATGCGGCGAACAGCGCGCGAAAGTCGGCGTCAACGCTGCTGCGCCAGCGCGTTATAGCTGTCACTGAATTGCGGAGCCGATCGTATGACCACGGTGAAAATGCTGCCCGGTGGAGTGCAAGCAATGCCGCGCTGGCGCGGTCATCGATAAGTTCGGCGCTGCAGCGGCTCGAACGCCTGATACCTTATGCGATTTCCTTGTCACCAGCAGCGCTCGACCACTTGGAAAAAGCAAAGACTGACAAAGTTTTTGCCGCCGGATTTTACGGACCTCGGGTTGCTGATCTTTCGGCAACGGGTGGCGAAGTGGTGCTGTGGAAACAAGGCCTGGTTTCTGCTGTTCAGGTTCCGTAAGTGAAGCTTGACGAAACAGTGTTTTGTACCTTTACTTAGAGCATGATGCGACCCGCAGGCCACCGAAGGTAAAAAGTGGGAACCGGTTTTTACCTTCGGTGGCCTGCGGCTCGCATCACGCTCTAAATATGCAGCGCCCGCCCATAAGCCGCCAGCACCGCGTCATGCATCGCTTCGCTGATGGTGGGGTGGGGAAATACGGTTTGGATCAGTTCGGCTTCGGTGGTTTCGAGCGTTTTGCCGACGACATAGCCCTGGATCAATTCGGTGACTTCGGCACCGATCATGTGTGCGCCCAGCAGTTCGCCGGTCTTGGCGTCGAACACGGTTTTGATGAAGCCTTCGGCTTCGCCCAGTGCAATCGCTTTGCCATTGCCGATGAACGGGAAAGTGCCGACGCGCAGCGTGTAACCGGCGGCTTTGGCGGCGGCTTCGGTCAGGCCGACGCTGGCGATTTGCGGGTGGCAATACGTGCAGCCGGGGATGTTGCGCGGGTCCATGGCGTGGGGGTGGGCGTCGGGATTGCCGAGTTCGGCGGCGATGGCTTCGGCCACGATCACACCTTCGTGGCTGGCCTTGTGCGCCAGCCACGGTCCCGGGGTAACATCGCCGATGGCCCAGACCCCCGGCGCGCTGGTGCGGCCATGGCCGTCGATGGCGATAATGCCGCGCGTGGTGGTGATCCCGACGCTTTCCAGCCCGATGGTTTCGGTATTGGCGATGATGCCGACGGCGATGATGACATGGGTGAACATGTCATCGATCATGGTGCCATCCTTGCGCTTGATCCGTGCGACTACCCCGCCGCCAACGACGGTCAGCGCTTCGACGCCTGCGCCGGTCAGGATCGTCATTCCCTGTTTGATAAGCGCTTTTTCTAGGAATGCAGAAACATCGGCATCTTCGACCGGGACCACCCGGTCGAGCATTTCGACGACAGTGACTTTTGAGCCCATATCGTTGTAGAAGCTGGCAAATTCGATGCCGATTGCGCCCGAACCGATCACCAGCAGCTTGTCCGGCAGTTCGGACGGGGTCATCGCGTGGCGGTACGTCCACAGGCGGTCGCCATCGGCTTTGGCAAAGGGCAAGTCGCGCGCGCGCGCGCCAGTGGCGACGATGATATGTTTGCCATTGAGCGTTTCGGTGGCTTTGTCGCCGACGACATCGACCGTGCCGGCACCCCTGATCGTGCCGGTGCCCATGAACACCGCGATCTTGTTCTTTTTCATCAGGTGCGTAACGCCCTGATTCAATTGTCGCGCAATCCCGCGGGATCGCGCCACCACGGCGGCGATATCGGCGCGGACATTGTCGGCAGCCAGGCCATAGGCTTTGGCATGGCGCATCTGGTGAAACACTTCGGCAGAGCGCAACAGCGCCTTGGTCGGGATGCAGCCCCAGTTGAGGCAGATCCCGCCGAGGTTTTCGCGTTCGACAATCGCGACTTTCAGCCCGAGTTGCGCCGCGCGGATCGCCGCGACATAGCCGCCGGGGCCAGACCCCAGCACGATCACGTCAAAAGTCTGCGCCACGTTTTGCTCCTTGATCAGATATCGGCGATCCGCCGGTCAGGCGATCAGCGCCAGCGGGTTTTCGACCAGATGCTGGAACGCCTGCATCAAGGCGGCACCGTCTGCCCCGTCAATCGCGCGGTGGTCAAAGCTGCCGGTGGCGGACATGACGGTTGCCACCGCCAGCGCGCCATCGACCACGAACGGCCGTGCCTCGCCCGCGCCGACCGCCAGGATCATGGCCTGAGGCGGGTTTATCACGGCGTCGAATTGCTTGATGCCGAACATGCCGAGGTTTGACAGGCTGGCGGTGCCGCCCTGATATTCATGCGGTTGCAGCTTGCCCTCGCGCGCTTTGGCGGCGAGCGCCTTCATCTCGACCGCCACCGCCGATACCGACTTGGCCCCGGCATCGACGATAATCGGCGTAATCAGCCCCGAAGGCGCGGCCACTGCCACCGAAATATCGACGCGCGAAAAGCTGCGCAATTCTTCCCCGGCAAAGCTGACATTGCATTTGGGCACTTGCACCAGCGCTTTGGCGAGCGCCTTTATCAGCAAGTCGTTGACCGACAGCTTGATGCCTTGCGGTTCGAGCGCGGCATTGAGTTGCCCGCGCAGTTTGAGCAAGGGATCGAGCCGGACATCGAGCGTGAGATAGATATGCGGGATGGTCTGTTTGGCTTCGGTCAGCCGCCGCGCGATGGTCTTGCGCACATTGTTGAGCTTTTGCGCGGTGTAGGGAATGCCGAAATCGGGCGCGGCGGCGGGTTTGGCCACGGGCGGAGGCGGCGCGGCGGGGGCCGGGGCAGCAGAGGGGGCCGCAGCCGGGGCAGGCGCTTTGGCCAAGTCAGCGCGCACGATCCGCCCTTTCGGGCCGCTGCCGGTGATCGTGGCAAGATCGATGCCCTGCGCCGCAGCGAGCCGTTTGGCGAGCGGGCTGGCGATAATCCGGTCGGAACTGGCCACGACCGCGACCGGCGCAGGGGCTGCAACAGGGGCGACTGGCGCTGTGGCCGCCGGGGCGGCAGCCACTGGCGCGGCGGCCGCAGGCGCGGCGGGCTGTGCCACGGCGGGTTCGTCCTCGCCGGTCAGAGTGGCGATCACCGTGCCGACTTTGACGCCTTCGGTGCCTTCGGGGATAGCGATCGAGGTAATCACGCCTTCGTCGACCGCTTCAAACTCCATCGTCGCTTTGTCGGTTTCGATTTCAGCCAAGATGTCGCCTGCGGCCACGGTGTCGCCGGGCTTGACCAGCCAGCGGGCAAGCGTGCCTTCTTCCATGGTGGGGGACAGTGCGGGCATCTTGATGGCAATCGGCATGGCGGTGTTTTCCGTTCTGGTGCTAAATTTGCCAAATCGGCGTTGCAGGTGTTACAAATGTACCGATGCGGTTAAAATGCCGCTTTTGCAGGTTCATTGCCATTTCACCTGTGCCGCGCTTGCGGTCAAGGGGCTTGGCAGGGGTGCCGCATACGAATGAGCAGATATCCTGCTGGCGGTTTGCCACGCGTCGCGCTGCTCGTGGATGACTGTGGAATCGATCGTTTCGATAGAGGAGCCACCCAAGCTCCTCCCCCTTTGGGGGAGGTGGCAGCCCGCAGGGCTGACGGAGGGGGT
>CAINGT010000131.1 GCA_903848655.1 uncultured Sphingomonadales bacterium | reverse complement strand
TCAAACACTTCAGACGAGTCGCAACTCGATATGATAAGCTGCTCGCAAACTTCATGGGATTTGTTAAACTCGCGGCCATTGCGATCTGGCTACGATAGTTAAATTGTCACCACGACCTAGAGCGTGATGCGAAAAAGTGGGAACCGGTTTTTCGCATCACGCTCTAAACCGTAAAGCTTTCCCCGCAGCCGCACATGCCTTTGGCATTGGGGTTGACGAACGTAAAACCGGCCTGAAAATCGTCTTCGGCCCAGTCCATCGTGCTGCCGATCAGATAGAGCACTGATCCGCCGTCGATGAACAGCGTGCCGCCGGGCGTGTCGATACGTTCGTCAGCAGCACTGGCGGCGGTGACATAATCGACCGAATAAGCCAGCCCCGAACAACCCCGGCGCGGGGTGGACAGCTTTACCCCGATGGCATCGGTCGGGGCAGCGGCCATCAGCGCGGCGATGCGCGCTTCGGCATTGGCGGTCAACGCGACGGCGGGGGGGCGCTGGCGGGCGGGGCGTGACTGCGTGATGGTGACCATGGTTACAGCATCCCGAGTTCGAGTTTGGCATCGTCGCTCATCTTGCCGGGGTCCCATGGTGGGTCCCACACCAGGCTGACTTCGGCATCGCGCACGCCGGGCACCGCGCTGACGCGGATTTCCACTTCGGCGGGCATCGTTTCGGCCACCGGGCAATGCGGCGTGGTCAGGGTCATCGCCACGACGGCATGGCCGTCATCGTCGATGTCCACGCCGTAGATCAGTCCAAGGTCATAGATATTGACCGGGATTTCCGGGTCAAAGATATCGCGTAGCGCGGCGATCACGCCTTCGTATACTTCACCGCCGGGCGCGGTGGCGCGGACGTCGGGCGCGCGCTCGGTCAGAAAGCCATCGAGATAATCGCGCTGGCGCTCCGCCGGAGCGGCATGGTCATCGACGTGCGCGCGCGGCGGCGGTGCAACTTCGGACACTTCTTCGATGGCGAACTTGCGAGTCTCGGTCATGCGAAAATCCTTAGCGTGCGTTCGATCCCGCGGACCAGCGCGGCGATATCGGAATCGGTGTTGTACAGGCCAAAACTGGCGCGGGCGGTGGCGGGCAGGCCCAGATGCGCCATCAGCGGTTGCGCGCAATGGTGCCCGGCGCGGATCGCGACATTTTCTTCATCGAGAATCGTCCCCAGATCGTGCGGATGCACGCCATCGAGCGTAAAGCCGACGATCCCTGCGCTGTCCGCCGGGCCATATAGCCGCACCGCGTTGATCCGCCCGAGCGCGTCGCGCGTTTGCGCCACCAGCGCGCTTTCGTGCGCATGGATGCGCGCCAGCCCGGCGTGGCGGACAAAGTCGGCGGCAACCGCAAACCCCAGCGCTTCGGCAATCGCCGGGGTCCCCGCTTCGAACCGTTGCGGCGCGGGGGCCCACGTCGATTCGGCAAAGCTGACGCGGTCGATCATCGATCCGCCGCCTTGCCACGGCGGCATCGCGGCAAGCAGATCAGCGCGCGCCCACAGCGCGCCGATTCCGGTCGGTCCATAGAGCTTGTGCGCCGAAAAGGCATAGAAATCGCAGCCCAGCGCGGCGACATCGACCGGCAGCCGCGCCACCGCCTGGCACCCGTCGATCAGGATTTTTGCGCCAACGCGATGCGCCAAAGCGACGGCGCGCGGCACATCGAGCACGCTGCCCAGCACGTTCGACACGTGCGCAAACGCCACCAGCTTGTGCGCCGGGGTCAGCATCCGTTCGGCGGCATCGCAATCGATCAGCCCGTCGGCGGTCAAGGGGCAGACATCGATCACGATCCCGGTGCGTTCGCGGATCAATTGCCACGGCACGATATTGGAATGGTGTTCAAGCTGCGACAGCAGCACGCGATCACCGGGGCGCAAATGCGCGACGCCCCAGCTTTGCGCGACCAAATTGATCGCCTCGGTCGCGCCTTTGGTGAACACCAGTTCGTCTTCGCGCCCGCCGATCAGTGTGGCGACCGAGCGCCGCGCCGCTTCGTAGGCGGTGGTCATTGCGGCCGAACGGGCATAGAGCCCGCGATGCACCGTGGCATAGTCTGGCCCCAGTGCGCGCGCCACCGCGTCGATCACGCTTTGCGGCTTTTGCGCCGTCGCGGCGCTGTCGAGATAGTGCCAGCGCGCGCCATCGCGTGTGACGAGTCCGGGAAAGGTATCGGCGGGGCGCAGCATCGCGTTCACAACAAGTCCTCCAGCGCGGTCAGTGCCGCCGCCATCAGCGTGGCTTCGTCATCCGCGCCGACAAAGGCTTCGGCGAGAAAGGCTTGCAGCATCAGCGCCTTGGCCGCTGCGGGCGGCAGGCCCCGGCTGGCGAGATAGAACAAGCCATCGGCATCGAGTTCGCCAATCGCGCAACCATGCGCGCATTTGACATCGTCGGCATGGATTTCCAGTTCGGGCCGGGCATTGGCGCTTGCGCCGCGATCGAGCAGCATGGCGCGGATCGACTGACTGCCATCGCTGCCATTCGCGCCGCGCGCAACCACCACGCGCCCCAGATAATTGCCGCTCGCGCGCCCCGCCAGCACTTGCCGCACCACTTGGCGCGAACTGGCATCGGGTTCGGCATGGATCACTTCGGTCACGATTTCGACGGTCTGATCGCCGCCCGCGATTTGCGCTGCGCCCAAGTCGAACTGCGCGCCCGCGCCTAGCGTGACACGCAAGGCCAGCCGCCCATAGCCGCGCGCGGCATTGAGCACGTGCACCGTCATCTGCGCGCCCGCACCGAGCGTGATGGCAATATCGTGCACCGCCGCGCGCTCGATAACCCACGTGCGGCTGGCGCTGTCTCCGGGCGCGACCACGATCACTTCGGGCGTGATCGGCCAGAGCGCGGGCAGCGCCGCGATGTCGGCATAACGCCATGCTTCGTCATGCCGGGTGGGCAGCGCGGTCATGCCAGCGCCTCGTACCCGTGGTCTTCCAAGTCGCGCGCCAGCTCTGCCCCGCCCGAGCGCACGATCCGCCCGCCCGCGAGCACATGGACGAAATCGGGCCGCACATAATCGAGCAGCCGCTGGTAATGCGTGATCAGCAGCACGGCTTTGTCGGGCCGCCGCATGATCGCATTGATCCCTTCGCCGCAGACTTTGAGCGCGTCGATATCCAGCCCCGAATCGGTTTCATCGAGGATCGCCAGCTTCGGATCGAGGATCCCCATCTGCACCATTTCGGCGCGCTTTTTCTCGCCGCCCGAAAATCCGACATTGACCGGGCGTTTGAGCATTTCGGGATCGAGTTTGAGCAAAGCCGCCGCTTCGCGCGCCAGTTTCAGGAATGCCCCGCCTGACAGCGACGCTTCCCCGCGCGCCTTGCGCTGCGCATTGAGCGATTCGCGCAAGAACTGCACCATCGACACACCGGGAATTTCGACCGGATATTGAAACCCCAAAAACAGCCCCGCCGCCGCGCGTTCGTGTGGGGCCAGCGCGAGCAAGTCCTGCCCGGCGAACGCCACAGTCCCGCTGGTCACGTCATACCCGGGCCGCCCACCCAGCGTATAACCAAGCGTCGATTTGCCCGCGCCATTCGGCCCCATGATCGCGTGAATTTCGCCCGCGTTGATGGTGAGCGACAGACCTTTGAGGATCGGTTTGTCGGCGACGGTGGCGTGAAGGTCGGTGATATGGAGCATGGGCATCAACAGGGTGCTTTTCGAACAAGGGCCGGGCGATCAGTGATCGGTGCGGTTGGCGTTGCAATTGGACAGAAAATCGGCGCGGACTTCGTCGAACAGCTCACGCCACGCGCGCTCGAGCGCGCGCGCATCGTCAAGCGCGCGTTGTTGCGTATCGAGCGCGGCGAATGCGGGGTTGGGCGGGGCCGCAGGATCGGCAGGCGGCAAAGCCACCAGCGCTGCGCGCGCATCGGCAATCGCGCGTTGGCGCTCATAGGCCGCAGTGGCGAATTCGGCGCGTCGGTGCGGCTCGGCATTAATCAGCCGACGGATTTCCGCCCGGTTGCAGGTCTTGACCGCTTCAAGCGCGGGCATGGCATCAGGCGCGACCAGCGCGGCAAAGGCGAGCAGCAAGGTCATGGTGCGCTCGAGCCCAAAAGCCCCTCCCCTTCAGGGGAGGGGTTGGGGTGGGGGCGCGCGCCGTACCCTGTAGTCCGATTGTTCAACGCAACCTTGCACCCAGCCGATAGCCCCCACCCCCGGCCCCTCCCCTGAAGGGGAGGGGGGAATGGGTGGCGCGCAGCTTTGCCGTCGGGGACGACCGAGCCGATGGAGAGCAGCTGGGTCATGGTTCGCTCGCGCCCAAAAGCCCCTCCCCTTCTGGGGAGGGGTTGGGGTGGGGGCGCGGCCAACGCT
>CAINGT010000130.1 GCA_903848655.1 uncultured Sphingomonadales bacterium | reverse complement strand
GCGAAACCGCCACCAACCGCCCGGTACTGCCGCTGGCCTGGAGCGTGATGCAAGCCGCAGGCCACCGAAGGTAAAAAGTGGGAACCGGTTTTTACCTTCGGTGGCCTGCGGCTCGCAATAAATCACGCGAAAACAAAGACTTTATAGCGGAATGCGATTCAATCTAATCGCATTCCGCTCTAGATAATATCCTGAATTTCCCAGCGGATCGCGGTGTCGAAGCTGCCTTCACGCCCAGTGCCGTCTGCATTGCGCGCTGGGCTGAACCGCGCGCGCTCGGTTAACTTGGCGCAAGCGACGCGGTCAAGCTGGTCATGCCCGCTTGATGCCGTGATGCTGCACGCGGACACCCGCCCATCGGCCCCAATCACGAGATGCAGCCGAGTCACCCCGCTCCAGTTTTCCTGCAAGGCGCGCAGCGGATAATCATTCGGTCTGATCCATTGTCCCTGATCGCCGATCGGGCGCGCTGCTACGGGCGGCACTTTCGTGACGGGCATCGGTGGTTCGGCCACCGGACCACCATCACCGTCTGCGTTTTTCAGATCACCCGCCAGAGGCCCGAGAATGATGTCAATCGGAAGCGTCGGAATGCTCTCGGTTGAGGACTTGGCGACCGGATCAGTGGGGTCTTTGGTGTGGCGATGCTGGCGCTCCACGCGTTGCGGCGGGGGTGGCGGCACAGACGCCCATGTTGGCTGCGGTTTTGGCGGGTCGATGATTACCCGCATCCCACCACCGGCAAATGTGGTCAACAGCGCCGCACCGATCCCGATCTGGATCGCCGCGACCATCACCCCAGAGCCAAGCTTCTGGCCCACTCCGCCCGAACGCGCCTGGTACATCCTGACCCTCCTGTCGCTGCCTGATGGCATGATGTAACATTATCACAAGGCTTTCGCCTGACAAGAAGAATATCATTGCAATTGAGATATTTAATTGAACTGAACGGTCTTGTTCACTTGGCATTTGCCAGGCCGTCTGCGCGCACAATGGGGTTCGCGCCGGTCCAGAAATTGCCCGTTTGTGCACAAGTCAAAGCCCCCATGCGTTGACGGACACGATCCTCCCCCAATGGGGGAGGTGGCAGCCCGAAGGGCTGACGGAGGGGGCGCAACTTCGCGGGTCCAATCCCCGCGCGGTGCACTATCTCTGGCCTTGGTGCCCCCTCCGTCAGCGCTGCGCGCTGCCACCTCCCCCAGTGGGGGAGGAACTGGCACGTAGTAACAGGGGATTTAGGCCAACGGGATCACCCGGCCTTCCGGCAAGACAATTCGCGGATTTACACTGTGGCCAACCCGCTCAAAACGGGTGTTCGATCTCGCCCGGATGGGCCTTTTCCGCCTGATAGAGCCTTTGCCCGAGCCATGCGGACACTGTGCACATTGCCGCGCCGAGCAGCAATTGGTTGACGATGGCGACCCCCGCTGCGCTCAGGCTGACCGCGATCAGCGATCCGGCGACCATTGCGCCCGAATTGACGATATTGTTGGCGGCGATGGTGCGCGATGTTTCGGCTTTGTCGACCACCGTGGTCAAAAAGGCATAGAGCGGCACCACGAACATGCCGCCCGCCACCGCAATCCCGAGCAGCGTGCCGAGCAAGGGCAGCGCCAGCGGCTGAAACACGAACGCGCCGGCATTAAGCAGCCCGTCGCGCCCGCTGACCGGCCAGGCGCGGCACACGAAGTCAAACGCGATGATGAACCCGGCCATCACCATTACCGATACGGGCGCATAGCGCGCCGAAACTTTGCCTTTGAGCAGATGGTTGATCGACACCGAACCGATGGCGACACCGACCGAAAAGATCACCAGGAACAGGCTGGCGACGCTTTTGCTCGCCCCCAGCACATTCTTGGCGAGCGGGGGAAACTGAATGAACAGCACCGCACCCACCGCCCAGAACACGCTGATCGCGGCTATCGCCAGAAACACCCGCGCATGGCGTGTGGTCATCCGCACGAGCGTGATCGAGGATCGCACGATGTTGAGGTCGATTGGCTCGGCCGCCATCAGCGAAGGGGCCGGGGGCACGGCTTGCGCTGCGATCAGCCCGATCAGCGCGGTGACCACCACCGCCAGCGCCGCCCATTCGACCGGGACGAACCCGGCCAGAATAGTGCCCGCCAGAATCGCGATATATGTCCCCGCTTCGACCAGCCCGGTCCCGGCCAGCACTTCATCGCTGTGCAGATGTTGCGGCAGGATCGCATATTTGATCGGGCCAAAGAACGCCGAATGCACCCCCATTGCGAACAGCGCGGCCAGCATCAGCGGGATCGCCACGCGCTCGATCTCGAAATGGTGCCACGCCAGCAGCAATCCCGCACCGCCGATCAGCATGATCCCCACTTCGCACGCTTTGATGATACGGATCAGCCGCGCCTTGTCGCGCATATCGGCCAATTGCCCGGCCAGCGCCGACAGCACCAGAAACGGCAGGATGAACAGCCCCGAGGCGATGGCCGAAAACCGCGCCTCTTGCGCTTCGGAATTGTAAACGCTGTAAACCACGAACAGCAGCATCGCGTTCTTGTAGAGGTTGTCGTTGAACGCCCCGAGCAATTGCGTGACAAACAGCGGCAGGAACCGCCGCTGCGTGATCAGATGAGTGGTGGTGGTCATTCAGCCCCGTTGCGCAATCCCCGTTATCGGCAGAAACCCTTAGCGGCATGGCCCGGGCGGGCAAGTGCAATGTTTCCTTGTCGCCCCGGACACGATATGGGCGGAGCCGTCATGCAGGCTTTGCCCAACATTCTGACGCTGTCGCGGATTTTCACGGTTCCGGTGCTGGCCGCGCTGTTGTGGTGGCCTGACTGGCCGCTGGGCTATGGGCTGGGGTTTGCGGTCTATTGCCTGATGGGCGTGACCGACTATTTCGATGGCTATCTCGCGCGCGCGCACGGCACGGTATCGCGGCTGGGGGTGTTTCTCGATCCCATCGCCGACAAGATCATGATTGCGGCGGTGATTCTGGTGCTCGCCGCGCGCGGGGTGCTGACCGGGCCTTATGTCGGATCGCTGCACGTCATCGCCGGGCTGGTGATCCTGTTGCGCGAAATCGCGGTATCGGGGTTGCGCGAATTCCTGGGCGGGCTGCAAGTGTCGGTGCCGGTGTCAAAGCTGGCAAAGTGGAAAACCACGGCGCAAATGATCGCGCTTGGCGCGCTGATTCTCGGCCGCGCGCTGCCCGGCTGGACGGCCACGCTCAGCACTATCAGCATCAATGTGCCGCATACGGTCGGGCTGACGACGCTGTGGACCGCCGCCGTGCTGACGCTGATTACCGGGTGGGACTATCTGCGCGTCGGGTTACGGCACATGGATTAGCTCGGTCGCGAGCAGGCGGAATTCATCGGCGCGCGGCGAATGGCGGCGCCATACCAGCGCGATGCGGCGAAACGCGTGATCGCTGTGCAAGGGGCGCGCCACGACGCGTGTGCCGTTGAGAATCCCCGCGCGAATCGCCATTTCGGGCAGCATCGTCAGCCCCAGCCCATTATCGACCATCTGCACCAGCGTGTGCAGCGATGTGCCGATCATCGTCGCGCTGGCGCGCAATTCGGGGCGGTTGCAGGCGGCGAGCACATGGTCTTTCAGGCAGTGTCCGTCTTCGAGCAGCAGCAGCCGCGCCTCGTCAATCGCGGCAGGCGCGATCAGCGGCGGCGGATCGCGCGGATCGTCAAAGGGAAATGCCACCAGCAGCGGATCATCGAACAACTCCGCTGCTTCGACATCGCCGGTGGCAAAAGGCAGCGCCAGCAGCACGCAATCGGCGCGGCCATGGTGCAGCGATTCGATGGCCGCCGCGCTTGGCTCTTCGCGCAAGAACAGCCGCAAGCGCGGGCGCGCGGTGCGCAGCCGGGGCAGGATGCGCGGCAGCAGAAACGGCGCAATCGTGGGGATCACGCTCATCCGCACTTCGCCGCACAGCGGTGTACTGTGCGATTGCACAAGCTCTGACAGCTCTTCGGCCTCGCGCAACAGCCGGTGCGCTTTGGCCACGACTTGATTGCCGAGCGGAGTAAACCGCACCACCCGGCGGGTGCGTTCGACCAAGACCTGATCGAGCAGCGATTCGAGCTCGCGCAGCCCGGCAGACAGCGTCGATTGCGATACGAAACAGGCCTCTGCCGCGCGGCCGAAATGGCCATGTTCGTGCAGCGCGACAAGGTATTGCAACTGCTTGAGCGTCGGCAGATAAATCGCCATCAGGTCGCGCCGGGGCCGGTGTCCTCGCTACCATCCGGCGGGATGGGCGGATCATTGCCGATATCGTCGATATGCGCCATTTTCAGCTTGCCGCCGACCACCGCGAACGCCAGCCGCCCTTCGACGAGTTCGAGCGCATCGCGGCCAAACTGTTCGTATCGCCAGCCTTCGAGGATCGCCAGCCCTTTGCGCTGCCCGGCGGCGAGCGCGTCAAGATCATCGCCGCGCGCCAGCAAGCGCGCCGCCACGTCGATTTCGCGCCCCCGGATTTTCAGCAGCAGTTTGAGCAAGTCGGCCACCAGTGCGCCTTCTTTGCCCAGCGGCGCGCCGCGCGCCGGGCGGTCGGGCAGTTCGGCTTCGGGCAAGGGCGTTGCATCGGCGAGGCATTGCATCAGGCGGCGGCCGATCTCGTTGTCGCGCCAGCCCGCCGACAGTCCGCGCACTTTGGCCAGATCGGCCTGATCGCGCGGCGCGTGGCTGGCCAGATCGGCGAGCGTTTCATCGCGCATGATGCGCCCGCGCGGAATGTTCTTGTCCATCGCTTCGGCCTCGCGCCACGCCGCCAGCGCCTTCAACCGCCCAAGCACAGTGGGATTGCGGCTGGGCGGGCGAATGCGGTGCCAGACAGTCGCCGGGTCGGACCGATAGTTTTCCGGATCGGCCAGCTTTTCCATTTCGGCATCGAGCCATTCGCCGCGCCCGGTCTTGATTAACCGTTTGAGCATTCGCGGAAAGATCTGTGCGAGATGAGTCACATCACCGATGGCATATTCGGTCTGGCGGTCGGTCAGCGGGCGGCGCGACCAGTCGGTAAAGCGCGCGCCTTTGTCGATGGAAAAGCCCAGCCACGCTTCGACCAGGTTGGAATAGCCGATCTGTTCGGACTGGCTGATCGCCATCATCGCAATCTGCGTGTCAAAGATCGGATGCGGCGTGCGCCCGGTCAGATTGTAGATGATTTCGACATCCTGCCCCCCGGCATGAAACACTTTGAGCACGGTTTCGTTATCGACCAGCAAGTTCAGCAGCGGGGCAAGATCGATTCCCGGAGCCATCGGGTCAATCGCCGCCGCCTCTTTGTCATCGGCGATCTGCACGAGGCACAGTTCGGGCCAAAAGGTGTTTTCGCGCATGAATTCGGTATCGACCGCGACGAAATCGGCCTTTGACAGCCGCGCGCACAAGTCGGTCAGCGCTTCGGTGGTGGTAATCAGCGGGTGGATCTTCATCGGTCTTTTTCTGTTTGGCCTTGCGCCGGACATGGTGGCGCTTTGGGCCTGGGGGTGCCTCCGTCCGGGGGCTGCGGCTTGACAAATCGGCGGCCATCGCCTCTTGGCCGGATCAAATCCCTGCCCCAATCCCGGCACTTTGGAAAGTCTTTCCATGCATCCTTATCGATCCCACACGTGCGGCGCGTTGACCCACGATGCGGTTGGCCAGACCGTGCGGCTGTCGGGCTGGGTGCATCGCAAGCGCGACCATGGCGGGGTGCTGTTCGTCGATCTGCGCGACCATTATGGCTTGACGCAGATCGTTGCCGATGCCGACAGCCCGGCGTTGGCGCTGCTCGAAGCGGTGCGGCTTGAAAGCGTGGTGACGATTGACGGGCTGGTCAAGGCGCGCGCGCCCGCCACGGTCAATACCCAGCTTTCGACCGGGGCCATCGAAATCTATGCACGCGCCGCCACCGTGCTGGCCGCTGCCGAAGAACTGCCGATGCCCGTGGCGGGCGAACAGGATTATCCCGAAGATATCCGCTTGCGCTATCGCTTTCTCGATCTGCGGCGCGACCGGCTCCACGCCAACATTGTGCGCCGCACGCAGGTCATCGCGGCGATGCGGCGGCGGATGGAAGCGGTTGGCTTCACCGAATATGCCACCCCGATCCTGACCGCATCGAGCCCCGAAGGCGCGCGCGATTTCCTCGTGCCCAGCCGCATCCACGCGGGCAAGTTCTATGCGCTGCCGCAGGCCCCGCAGCAGTACAAGCAATTGCTGATGGTGGCCGGATTCGACCGCTATTTCCAGATCGCGCCGTGCTTTCGCGATGAAGACCCGCGCGCTGACCGGCTGCCGGGCGAATTCTACCAGCTCGATCTCGAAATGAGCTTCGTGACGCAAGAAGAAGTGTGGGACACGATGGAGCCGGTGATCGGCGGCATCTTTGAACAGTTTGCCGATGGCAAAGCGGTGACCCCCTCGGGCCAGTTCCCGCGCATCGCCTATGACGAAGCGGTGCTGAAGTACGGCTCGGACAAACCGGACTTGCGCAACCCCTTGCTGATTACCGATGTGTCGCACCATTTTACCACCAGCGGCTTTGGCCTGTTCGAACGCATCGTCGGCGAAGGCGGGGTGGTGCGCGCGATCCCGGCACCCGGCACGGCGGACAAGAGCCGCAAATTCTTTGACCAGATGAACCAGTGGGCGCGCGCCGAAGGCCATGCCGGGCTGGGCTATGTCACGCGCAAAGCCGGTGAATTCGGCGGGCCGATTGCCAACAACCACGGGGCCGAAGCGATGGCCGCGCTCTATGCCGAACTCGGGCTGGGCGATGATGACGGGCTGTTTTTTGCCGCCGGGCCAGCCGACGCGGCGGCGAAGCTGGCAGGCCTTGCGCGCACGCGCGTTGCCGATCAGCTTGGCCTGATCGAATCCGATGCATTCCGCTTGTGCTGGATTGTCGATTTCCCGTTCTACGAATGGGATGCGGACAGCAAAAAAGTCGAATTCGCGCACAACCCGTTTTCGATGCCGCAAGGCGGGATCGACGCGCTCAACCACGCTGATCCTTTGGCGATCAAGGCCTATCAGTACGATCTGGTGTGCAACGGCTATGAAATCGCGTCTGGCTCGATCCGCAATCAGGATCCGGCAACGATGGTGCGTGCGTTCGAACTCGTCGGGCTGAGCCAGGCCGATGTCGAGGCGCGGTTTGGCGGGCTGTACCGCGCGTTTCAATATGGCGCGCCACCGCACGGCGGCATGGCCGCCGGGGTGGACCGGATCGTGATGTTGCTATGCGGCGCGCAGAACTTGCGCGAAGTATCGCTGTTTCCGATGAACCAGCGCGCCGAAGATTTGCTGATGGGTGCGCCCAGCCCGGCAGAACCGCGCCAGTTGCGCGAACTGTCGATTCGCTTGGCCGACCCGGCGCGAAGCTGACTTGCGCGCGCGTCTCCCACTTGCCAGCGGCGCTTGCGCCCATTAGGGCGAATGCGGGAAACGGTGGCGCCACTGCCGTGTTGTGAAATCCAGTTTCGTCTGAAGGGACTTGTCGAATGAGCGATACCGCCGACCGCGTTAAGAAGATCGTTGTCGAGCATCTGGGCGTGGAGGCCGACAAGGTCACCGAAGATGCAAGCTTTATCGACGATCTGGGTGCCGATTCGCTCGACATTGTCGAGCTGGTCATGGCCTTCGAAGAAGAATTCGGCGTCGAAATCCCCGATGATGCGGCGGAAAAGATCGCCACGGTGGCCGACGCAATCAAATATATCGATGAAAACAAGGGCTGATCGCCCAAAACCCGTGATGCCCGCGCAGGCTTGCGCGCGGGCCGGGCGTGGCAAGCTTACGGGTTGAGAGTGCGAAAACAGGCTCGGCCCGTGCATTGGGCTGGGCCTGTTTTCATTTTTTCCGGAGAAATCAATGCGTCGTGTCGTTGTCACCGGGCTTGGCCTGGTCACCCCGCTGGGTGCGGAGGTCGAAACCGTTTGGGCCAACCTGATCGCCGGCAAATCCGGCGCAGGGCTGATCACGCGCTTCGATGCCACCGACTACAAATGCCGCATCGCGTGCGAAGTTAAACCCGCTGGGCACCCTTATGGGTTTGATGCCGGATTGCGCGTCGATCACAAAATCCAGCGTCAGGTCGATCCGTTTATCGTCTATGGCATCGATGCGGCGGGACAGGCGCTCGAAGACGCCGGGCTGACCGACATGCCCGAAGCCGAACGGCTGCGCACCGGCTGTTCGATCGGGTCGGGCATTGGCGGGCTGCCGGGGATTGCCAGCGAATCGCTGGTGCTCGAAGCCAAAGGGCCAGGCCGGGTCAGCCCGCATTTCGTCCATGGGCGGCTAATCAATCTGATCTCGGGCCAAGTCTCGATCAAATATGGGTTGATGGGGCCGAACCATGCGGTTGTTACCGCGTGCTCCACTGGCGCGCATTCGATTGGCGATGCCGCGCGGATGATTCGCGATGATGATGCCGATGTCATGCTGGCGGGCGGAGCCGAAGGCGCGATCTGCCCGCTCGGGATTGCCGGGTTTGCCCAAGCGCGCGCGCTGTCCACCGGCTATAACGATGAGCCGGAGCGCGCCAGCCGTCCCTATGATAAGGGGCGCGACGGTTTCGTGATGGGCGAAGGCGCGGGCGTGGTGGTGCTCGAAGAATACGAACACGCCAAAGCGCGCGGGGCCAAAATCTATGCCGAAATCGTCGGCTATGGCCTGTCGGGCGATGCTCACCATGTTACCGCGCCGCATCCCGAAGGATCGGGCGCGTTCCGGTCGATGGCGATGGCGCTGAAAAAGGCCGGGATGACGCCGCATGACATCGACTATGTCAACGCGCATGGCACATCGACTCCGCTGGGTGACGAGCTTGAACTCGGTGCGGTGCGGCGGTTGTTCGGCGATGCCATCGGCACGGTGTCGATGTCATCGACCAAATCGGCCATCGGCCATTTGCTCGGCGGCGCGGGCGCGGTTGAAGCGATTTTCTGCATTCTGGCGATTCGCGACCAGATCGTGCCGCCCACGCTCAATCTCGATAACCCCAGCGAAAGCTGCCTGGGGGTCGATCTCGTGCCGCACGTTGCCAAGCGGCGCACGGTGCGCGCCGCGCTCAACAATTCGTTCGGATTTGGCGGCACCAACGCGAGCGTGATTATCAAGGCGCTCGACTGACGGTGCGGATGGCGCGGTTCAAACGGGTATCGCGCGGGCGGCTGGCGCTGATCGCGCTCGGCGTGATCGTGCTGGGCTATGGCGTGCATTTCCTGTGGGGCTGGTATGGTCCGGGGCCTTTGCCGCGCGACAGCGTGTTCATCGTCGGCGAAGGCAGCAGTCTTGCCAGCGTGGCGCGCGATCTTGAAGCGCAAGGCGCGGTCGCTTCGGCCACCACGTTTCGCGCGCGCGCGCGGCTGCTCGGCCATGTCAGCGGGCTGAAGGCGGGCGAATTCCTGATCCCGGCCCATGCCAGCGGATCGCAAGTCTTGGCCATCCTGCAAGGCGAACAAGGCGTGATGCGGCGCTTGTTCACCGTGCCCGAAGGGATGCCCGCCGTGCTCGTGCATGAAAAGCTGATGGCGCAGCCGATGCTGACCGGCAGCGCGCCGATGCCCGCCGAAGGATCGATCCTGCCGCAGACATATGACTATCGCCGGGGGGAGGCGCGCAGCGCCGTGCTGGCGCGGATGCAGCGCGCGATGCGCGATACGCTCGCGGAATTGTGGGCCAAACGATCCCCGCGCGCAGTGGTCAAAACCCCGCAAGAAGCGGTGATTCTGGCTTCGATCGTCGAAAAGGAAACCGGCAAGCCATCAGAGCGCCGCCTTGTCGCCGGGCTTTATTCCAACCGTCTGACGCAAGGCATGAAGTTGCAGGCCGATCCGACGATCATCTATCCGATCACGCATGGTCGCCCGCTCGGGCGGCGCATCCGCGAATCCGAGATCCGCACGGTCAATGCCTATAATACGTATGCCATGACCGGCCTGCCGCAAGGCCCGATCACCAATCCCGGTCGCGCCAGTCTTGCCGCCGTGCTCGATCCCGCCGATACGCGCGCGCTCTATATGGTGGCCGATGGCAGCGGCGGCCATGCTTTTGCCGACACGCTCGATCAGCACAATGCCAATGTCGCGCGCTGGTTCGCGCTGCGCCGTGCGCATGGCGAGCTATGATCGCGCGGGCCGTCGGATTAACGAATTTATAGCACTTGTTGGGCTAGGACCAGATGCGCAAGATGCCGCGCGGTTTGGCGCAGCGCTTGCTTGCGGGAACATGGCGCTCTTTGCCCAATCCTCCATCCACGGTGTTGACGCCGGACACCATGTTCCCGCCCCCCGGCTAATCCCGCTTTGACCCTGCACAACCGCGCCCCGCTGATCGTGCTGGCGGTGCTGCCCGCGGCGGTGCAGGCGCAACTCGATGGCTTGCGCCGCGTGCATTACCCGCCCGAACGCAACCGCGTGCCCGCGCATTGCACGCTGTTTCACGCGATTCCCGGTATGGTGGCCGATGAACTGGCGGCCACGCTCGCCGTGCTGGCGGCCAGCACGGCACCACCACGCGCGCGGATCGGCGGGGTGATCGATCTTGATGGCGGTACCGCGTTCGAGGTCATCAGCCCCGAACTGGTCGATCTGCGCGATGCGCTGGCGGATCGCTTCCACGGTTTGCTGAGCGGCGGCGATGCCGTGGCGCCACGCCTGCATGTCACCATCCAGAACAAAGTCGAACGATCTACCGCGCGCGCGCTGCAGGGTCACTTGCGCGCCACGTGGCAGTCGCTCGATATCACCATCCCCGCCCTGGCGGTGCACCGGGTGATTGCCGGGTCGTGGCACCCGGTCGGGACATGGCGGTTGCGGCGCGCCCGCTGAACTTTGCCTTGCCGCTTGCCAAGCCATGTGCGCTGTCGCTAAGCCCCGCGTCTGTGATCGCCCGTTTGCCCCGCCCGTTCGCGTTTGCGCTGCTGCTCGGCCTTGGCATCATCGCGGCCTGGTGCATGACCGTGCGCGCACCAGCAGGCCAGGCGATCAGTCAGGATCATTATTCCGACTTGCAGCTTTATCGTGACGTCGTCTCTACCATGCAGCGCGGACAGTCCTATTATCCCGCCGTGGTGCCGTTGCACCGCGCCCATAACTATCCGCTGCGGCCATTTTTCACCGTGCGGCTGCCGACTCTTGCTGAACTGGCGGCGCATCTGGGCTGGCGTGGCACGCATGGCATTGCGCTGGGGCTGCTGTTTCTGACGCTGTTCGTGTGGGTGATCGCCACCGAAGGCGTGCTGCACTGGACCGAACGCGTGGTGCTGGCGGTTGTGCTGTTGGCCGGCGCGATGACCGTGATCGATGTGAAACTGATCGGCCTGCATGAAATCTGGGCCGGGCTGTTCATGGCCATCGCGCTCGCCGGGGTGGTGGGGTGGCCGCGTCAGTGGTGGTGGATCGTGCTGCCGATTGCCTGCGCCCTTGCGATTCGCGAACTGGTGCTGCCGTTTGCGCTGCTGGCGCTGGTCTTTGCGGTCTATGAACGGCGCTGGTCGGAAGTGGCTGGCTGGCTGGCTACGCTCGGTGCCTTTGGCGTGTTTTTGGCGGTCCATGCCGTGCTGGTGCACGCGCAATTGCGGCCTGCCGATCTGCCATCGCCCGGCTGGCACGGCATGCTGGGGCTGATGGGCTTTCTCAACGCGCTGGTCGAAAGTTCGCTATTGCAATTGCTGGGTCAGCATTTTGGCCTGCTGGCAGCGGCGCTGGGGCTGTTTGGCTGGTGCGCGCTCGATGGGCGGCGCGGGCTGTTCTGCCTGCTGTTATGGGGCGGGTATGTGGTGATGTTCGGCTTGTTTGAACGCCCGGACAATTTCTACTGGGGGGCGATGCTGCTGCCCGGTTTTGTCGTTGGACTGGTGCTGCTGCCGCGCGCCTGCTGGCAATTGATGGGCGCTTTGCGGGGTCCTGCAGGGCGGGTAGTGTCCGCGCGGACATAGCACTTCCCGCTTGCGCCGAGGGGAACTTTTCGCGCAAGCCCGGCGGAAATAGGGGGAACCGATGGGAACGAGCGAAATTTTTCTGATCGCGCTGACGATCATTCTGGCGGTGCCTTATGCGGTCTGGCGGCTGGCGCGCACTGACGCGCACGCGCCGCTGGTGGTGGTGCAGATCGTGGGCGGCATATTGCTCGGCCCCGGTGTGCTGGGCGCGGTCTATCCTGCGGCTTATGGTTTTGTGTTCAACCCGCAAGTGATGGGCGCGCTGAACGGGGTGGCGTGGTGGGCCGTGATGCTGTTCGTGTTTGCCGCCGGGCTGGAACTCGATCTGCGGCAGGCGTGGGAGAACCGGGGCGAGACGATCGTGGTGGCGGGGCTGGCGCTGATCGTGCCGCTGGTGCTGGGCGGCGCGGCGGCGGCGCTGGTGTTGCGTGGCCCTGGCTGGATCGGCGCGGCGGGGACTTATCCGCAAGCGGTGGCGGGGATCGGCATGGCCTGCGCAGTGACGGCGCTGCCGATACTGGTGCTGCTGATGGAAAAGCTGGGGATTTTTCGCCAGCCGCTCGGTGACCGGCTGCTGCGCTATGCCAGCTTTGACGATGTCGCGATCTGGGGCGTGCTGGCGCTGATTCTGGTCGATTGGCACCGCGTGGGTCGGCAGGCAGTGTTTCTGGCGGGGTTTGCGCTGGCGGCGTGGGCGATGCGGCGGCTGATCGCGCGGCTGCCCGAGGCGGATCGCTGGGCGGTGGCGATGGTGTGGCTGGCGGCGACCGGGTTTGCCGCCGATTGGTCGGGGCTGCATTTCATGGTCGGCGCGTTTCTGGCGGGCGCGGTGCTCGATGGTGCGGCGTTTTCGCTGGCGCGCCGCGACAGCTTGCGCGAAGTGCTGCTGCTGGCGCTGATGCCGGTGTTTTTCCTGTCCACCGGGCTGCGCACGCAGTGGGGTGCGGGGCTGGGCGGCACTGGCGCGCTCGCGGTGTTTGGCATGGCCGCGCTGTTGCTGGTGGCTTCGGTTGCGGGCAAATTGCTCGGCGTGCATATCGCCGCGCTGCTGTTGCGCTGGCCCAAAGGCGAAGCCGGGGTGATCGGCTGGATGTTGCAGACCAAAGCGCTGATCATGATCATCTTTGTCAATGTCCTGCTCGACCGGCAGATCATTACGGCGGAAAGCTTTACCGCGCTTCTGCTGATGGCTGTGGCGAGCACCGCGCTGACGGTGCCAATGGTTCGACCCCGGCTGGCGCGGTTGGCCTTGGCGCGCTGATCTGGCATAGCGAGCGCGTGCAGCCCCCCGATTGTTCCCAGACCCATCCCGATCTTGCCGCCGCGCGCGCCGAACTCGCACGGATATTCGGCTTTCCGGCGTTCCGGGGGGTGCAGGATCGCGTGGTGGCGCGCGTGCTGGCGGGGCAATCGACGCTTGCGGTGATGCCGACAGGCGCGGGCAAATCGCTGACATATCAATTGCCTGCGGTGATGCTGCCGGGAACGTGCGTGGTGGTATCGCCGCTGATCGCGCTGATGCACGACCAGTTGCGCGCCGCCACCGCCAACGGCATCCGCGCGGCTACGCTGACCAGCGCCGATAGCGATCGCAGCCAGACGATCGAGCGGTTTCGCCACGGCGCGCTCGATCTGTTGTATGTCGCGCCCGAGCGCGCCAGCCAGCCGCATTTTCGCGAATTGCTCGAATCGGCGCAAATATCGCTGTTCGCCATCGACGAAGCGCACTGCGTGTCCGAATGGGGGCACGATTTCCGCCCGGATTACAGGCTGTTGCGGCCTTTGCTCGACAGCTTTGGCGCGGTGCCCCGGCTGGCGCTGACCGCGACCGCCGATGCGCATACCCGCGCCGATATCCTTGACCAGTTGGGCATTGCGCAGGACGGGCTGATTATCGCCGGGTTTGACCGGCCCAATATCCGCTATGCGATCACCCCGCGCGACACCCCGCTGCGGCAATTGACCCGGCTGATGCACGACAACCCCGGCCCCGGCATCGTCTATGCGCCGACACGCGCGGGGGTGGAAAAACTGGCGCAGCAACTCGCCGAAACCGGGCGTGCGGTGCGGCCCTATCACGCCGGATTGGCACCCGATGTGCGCGCTGCAAATCAGGCTGCGTTCGTCGCGTCCGAAGACATGGTAATGGTCGCCACGGTCGCATTCGGCATGGGGATCGATAAGCCCGATGTGCGGTTCGTTGCCCATGCCGGGCTGCCCAAATCGATCGAAAGCTATTATCAGGAAACCGGGCGTGCCGGGCGCGATGGCGATCCGGCGGTGGCATTGATGCTGTGGGGCGCGGATGATTTCGCGCGCGCGCGGTCGCGCTTGGGCGAATTGGATGAAGCGCGCCGCAGCGGGGAACGCGTCCGGCTGGAAGTGCTGGCCAGTCTGGTTGAAACCGCGCAGTGCCGCCGCGCGATCCTGTTGCGCCATTTCGGTGAAAATCCGCCCGACCAGTGCGGCAATTGCGACAATTGCCTGCACCGCCCGGCGGTCGCCAATGTGACCGAACTCGCGCGCAAATTGCTCTCGGCGGTCTATCGCACCGGGCAGGCGTTCGGGCTGGGCCATGTCGAAAAAGTGCTGACCGGCACCGCCGATGACCGCGTGGTGCAACGCGGGCACGACCGGTTAACGGTGTTCGGGATCGTCGATGCCGATGAAGCGCGGTTGATCCGCCCGGTCAGCCGGGCGTTGCAGGCGCGCGGCGCGCTCGTGCAGACCGAACATGGCGGGCTGATGCTGGCGGGTGACGCGCGCGATATTCTGAAAGGCGCGGCCAGTGTCGATCTGATCGTGCCCAAAGCCGTTGAAAAGCCGGACAAAGCCGCGCGCAAGCGCAAAGCCGGGGCGGCTGCTGGCGATCCGGGCGATGATCCGCTGTTTACCGCTTTGCGCGCTTTGCGCCGCGATCTGGCGCGAGAAGCCAATGTGCCGCCTTATGTGGTGTTTCACGATTCGACCTTGCGCGAAATGGCCGCGCAGCGCCCCGCGACTCTCGCCGCGCTCGCCGAAATCGCCGGGGTCGGCGCGCGCAAGCGCGATGCGTATGGCGCGCAGTTTCTGGCGATTATTGCTGAATTTAGCGTTTAACTTAGCAAATGCCCAGACCGGTCGCGCTTGGTCGCGAGATAGCGGTGGTTGTGGCGATTGGCGGGCAGCGCGTGGGGCAGGCGTTCGACCACGTCGATGCCAAGGTCGCGCAGCGCGGCGACTTTGGCGGGATTGTTGGTCATCAGCCGGATCGCGGGCACCGCCAGCAGATCGAGCATCCGCGCCGCCACCGGAAAATCGCGCGCTTCGCTCGGCAGGCCCAGCCGTTCGTTGGCATCGACAGTATCGTAGCCCTGATCCTGCAAGCGATAGGCGCGCAGCTTGTTAACCAGCCCGATCCCGCGCCCTTCCTGCCGCAGATAGAGCAGCACGCCCCAGCCGCCGCGCGCCGCTTCATCCGCCATCGCCGCCAGCGCGGCATCGAGCTGCGGGCCGCAATCGCATTTCAGGCTGCCGAGAATATCGCCCGTCAGGCATTCGCTGTGCAGCCGCACCAGCGGCACGCGGTTGTGGTCTTGCGTGCCGATAATCAGCGCGACATGTTCGCGCACATCATCGCGCGCGCGAAAAGCGACGATTTCAGCACGGTCGGTCGCCGCCACGGGCAAATGCGCGCGCACCGCAATCGTCAGCGCGGCGGGATCGACAAAGGCGGCAAGATCGGCCGGGGACAGCGTGACCGCGCTGTCTGCGCCGCTGTCGACCAGAAACGCGGGCAGAATCCCCGCCAGCCGCGCCAGTTCGAGCGCGGCGCGCGCAACCGTCGCATCGGGCAGCGGATCGGCAGCGAATGGCCCGCGCCATGGGCGGTCAAGATCGCGCCCCGGATCGGCCAGATCGCGCGCTTCGGCCAAGCTGAACGGTTCGAGCGCGCGCACCAGCACCGGCGCGGCGGGGTCGAATTCCTTAAGGTTGCCCAGTTTCAGCGTGGCCGCGCGCGCCGCCGATACCAGCAGGCGCGGTGCCGCCAGCCCCGCGTCGCCAAACCCGGTTTCGGCCGGCAGCAGATCGAGCGCGCCGCCGTCATCCCCGGTCAGGCGAATCGCCCAGCCATGGCGCAACGCATCAAGCGCTTGTGCCACGCGCCGCGCGGCGGCGTGATCGGTCATGCGTCAAACCGGGTGAGCAGCGGGATATGGTCCGATGGCTGATCCCAGCGCCGGGTTTCTTCAACCAGCCGGTGATCGCAAGATCGCGCTGCGACGGCTGGCGAGGCCCACATATGATCGAGCCGCC
Source organism: uncultured Sphingomonadales bacterium (assembly GCA_903848655.1). GTDB lineage: Bacteria > Pseudomonadota > Alphaproteobacteria > Sphingomonadales > Sphingomonadaceae > Novosphingobium. The sequence continues at coordinate 5,924 of CAINGT010000130.1, read as the reverse complement.
GCCCCTGATCTTTGTCACGCCAGAACGAGCGGTACGACCACCACGAATAGTTGCGCTGCGGCGCGGGAATATGTTTGCGCCCCAGATCGACCCAGCCATGCGCCGCCGCCAGCCGGTCGAGCGCCGCGACTTCGACCGGGGTATGCGATACCACTTTGATCAGCGCCTTGTGGTCATAGACATCGCAGTCGAGCGGGGCGATGTTGAAATCGCCCACCAGCAGCGTGGGGCGGTCGAGCGTTTCCGCCCAGCGCGCCATCCGGTCCAGAAAATCGAGCTTTTGCCCGAATTTGGGGTTGGCCTCACGGTCGGGCAGATCGCCGCCCGCCGGAATATAGACATTGTCGACGAACATGGCGTGGCCGGTCAGTTCCACGCCGACGTGGCGCGCTTCACCATTGGCCTGCCAGTCATGCCGCGCGGTTTCGGCAAACGGCAAGCGGCTGATGGTCGCGACCCCGTGATAGCCCTTTTGCCCGCTGATCGCGATGTGGCCATAGCCCAGCCGTTCAAACATGGCGCGCGGGAACAGCGCATCGGTACATTTGATTTCTTGCAGGCACAGCACATCGGGCGCGTGTTCAACCAGCAGGCGTTCAACCTGATCGATCCGCAGGCGAACCGAATTGATATTCCAAGTGGCGATGGAGATCATGCTGCGCGCTCTAATACCAACACGCCGCAATCACAACGCAAAGCGACCAAGCGCCATCGAGTGTTAAGCTCCTCCCCCATTCGGGGAGGTGGCAGCGCGCAGCGCTGACGGAGGGGGTGCGACGGTTGAAAGGGTATGCGGGTTCGCCAGGTAGTGCCCCCTCCGTCAGCCCTGCGGGCTGCCACCTCCCCCAAAGGGGGAGGCGCTGCCGTGTCGTTAGGGCGCGTCATCCGCGAACCAATCGACATCGCGCGTGGCGACTTCGCCAAACGGCACGCGTTCGGCCATGGCCATGCGCATGATCGGCCACGATGTGGCGATCATGCTAAGGAATGGCCGCGGGTCGGACACATCCCATGTGACATCGCGGCTCGATAGCAGCCGGGCGAGGTGGTGTCCGAACCCCCGGCGGCGAAACAGCGCGAGCTGCGTTTCGGTCAGGCAGGCGTAGACTTGCTGCAAGTGCCGCTGCGGGCGGACGCGCACGGGCGCGTGCCCGGCGGGATCGAGCACCGCGCGCGCGATGTCGTCTGCCTGCCAGAAATGCACGCCGCTGGTGGCGCGCGGGTTGCATTCGATGCCCCACACCTCGCCCGCGCCATTGACGATAAAATCAAACGCGATAAACCCGCTCCACCCGCTCGCTTGCACGAAGGCGGCGATCCAGCGCTCAATCGCCGGGCGCTCGACGCGTTCAAACGCCACCGCGACCGAACCGGACAGGACCGTGCCGCGATAGACCATCGTGGCGGCAACGCGGCCTGCGTGGGCTATCGTGCAACTGCTGAATTCGTTCCCGGCGATGAAGCGCTGGACAACGGCGGGCCTTGCTCGATCAGCTTCGGGCAGCGCACAGCCTTGGCGCACCACGCGCATTCCCCGGCCCGAACAGGAAAACACCGGTTTCACCACGACATCACCGCGCTGCGCCAGATCGCGCCCCGCCGGGGTGCCCAGCAGGTGCGTTTCCGGCACGCCAAGGCCAGTGGCTTGCGCAGCGCGGACAAACCCGGCTTTGTCGTGCAGCGCGATCACGCGGTCGGGCGGCATGGTGAACAGGCGCACGCCGGGGTCGATCTGGTCGCGCACATGCGCGACATGCATCGTTTCTTCGGACACTGGCACGATCAGATCGACACGCTCATCCGCCACGATCCGCGCCAGCGCCGCCAAATAGGCGGCTTTGCCCGCGCTGGGCGGTGGCACGGCAAATTCGCGCGCGACATGGCGCGAGGCACCGGTCAGCGTGCGGCCAAACGGATCAGCGACCAGCACCCGGCACCCCGCGCGGCTGAACCCGCGCGCCAGATCGAGCGCCTTGGGCAGGCGTCCGAGTGTCAGCAACACGGCGGTCATGGCGCGGCGTGGCTCACCCGCACCATGATCTGTTCAGCCGGGCGTGTCGTCAGCCGCGCCGCCGGGCGGACGGCGGCGGGTTTGCGGACATGAAAATCAAACCGGCGAAACAGCCGCGCGATCAGCAGCACCGCTTCGGCTTGGGCAAAGGCCGCGCCCGCGCAGACGCGTGGCCCCAGCCCGAACGGAATATAGGCCCCCGGCGTCAATTCGCCTTCGCATTCGGGCAGGAACCGGTCGGGATCAAACCGGTGCGGATCGTGCCAGTAGCGCGCATGGCGGTGCAGCACCCACGGCGCGACCATCACCAGCGCGCCGCGCCGCACGCGCCGGTTGCCAATCACGGTCGCTTCGGTGGCGACACGCGGCAGAAACGTGATCGGCGGGTAGAGCCGCAGCGTTTCGCGAAAGACATTGCGGATCGTCGGCAGTTGTTTGGTCATCTCGAAGCTGATCGGCTGATCGTCGCCCGCCAGCGCGCGGATTTCGGCACGCGCGCGCGCCACCAATTCGGGCTGCATTGCTAGCAGGAAAAACGCCCAAGTCAGAGCGCTGGCGCTCGTTTCGTGCCCCGCCAGAAACAGCACGCCCAGTTGGTCGATCAGCTCTTCGCGGGTGAATGCGGTGCGCGTAAAATCATCGCGCGCGGCGATCACGGCGGCGGCGATATCGTCAAACCGCGCGCCATCCGGCCCCAGATGGGTGTCGAGCAAGTCGCCCAGATGCCGCCGGATCGTGGCGCAAGCGGCCAGCACGCCCGCGCTTTGCGGCACGCTGGTCCATGCGCGGTCCATGATAAGGCGGCGGATTTCGACTTGCGCCACGCTGTGTTCGAACACCGTGAATGCATCGAACACATCGTGCGCGGCGCGCGTTTCCAGCCCGGTGCTGAACACCGTACGGCAGATGATATCGGCGGTCAGGTGGCTCATCGCCAGATCGAGCGACAGCGCGGTCCCGTCAGCGGCATGGCGATCAAGCATATCCTCGCACGCTTGCGCGCCCGCCGCCATCGCCGGAAAGGCGCGGTTGACGCGCATCATCGTAAACGCCGGATCGATCATTCGCCGCTGCCGCCGCCACGTTTCGCCCGATGACACAAAAATCGAATCGCCGATCAGCGGGGCCAGCGCATCGACCATCAGATCGCTTTTGGGAAAAATGCCTTCGGGGTCAGACAGCACGCGGCGCACCTGATCGGGCCGGTTGACGATCAGGATCGACCGGCGCGAATAGCCCAGCGGGCCAACTTCGGTGCGATAGGCGGCGGCGGGCAGGAGGCTGAGCAGATCGCCATCGCCGCGCAAGGCCACGCGCAGCAGCGCCAGCACCGCCGCGCTCGCTTTGGGGCGCGGCGGGATAAAGCCGCGCGGTGGCGGGTGGGCAAGGTTGGTCACGGCGTCATCCGGTGGTTAGCGCTCTCCACTCGCCTTTACAGGGCAATTGTCCAGTGCGATAGACAAGCCGGGGAGACGTGATCGACATGGATCTGCTGGTGTTCCGTTGCCTGATCGCTGTGCATATCGTGGCAGGCGCGACCGGGGCCGTGGCGTTCTGGGTGCCGGTGATCGGGCGCAAGGGCAGCGTCAACCATCGCAAATGGGGCCGCCTGTTCACCCGTACCGTGCTGCTGACCGGGTGTCTGGCGATCGTGATGAGCCTGTTTACACTCGCCGATCCGATGGGCATGCATCCGCACTTGGCGGGGCGGTTCGATGCGGCGTTTGTGCGCGGCATTTTTGGCTGGATGATGCTTCACAACGGGATCCTGACGGTCAATCTTGCTTGGTACGGTTGGTTGTGCGTGACCAATCGGCGCAATGTCGTGGCCAATCGCACCCGGCTCAATCTGGGGCTGCAATATGCAGTAATGGTCGCGGCGCTCGTCTGCGCGTGGCAGGGGTGGCGGATCGGTCAGCCGCTGATGATGGCGATAGCCGTCGTCGGCGTGGCCACCGGGGTTACCAATCTGGTGTTCCTCTATGCGCGCAATCCTTCGCCGGTCGAATGGTTGAAGGAACATGTCAAAGCTTTGGTGGGGGCGGGAATCTCGGTCTACACCGCGTTTCTGGCATTCGGCGCGGTGCGGCTGGTGCCCTCGCTGGCGCTGAACCCGGCGATGTGGGCGGTGCCGCTGGTCACGGGGTTAATCATCCTGATCTGGCACCGCGTGCAGATCGACCGGCAGGCGGGCCTGGGGATATTTGCGCGGCACGGATTGCGCCCCGCGCCGGTGCGGGATTGACCGACACGATGGCGCAGCTTCGCGTAGTGGTGGTCGGGGCCGGGATGGGCGGGCTGGCGGCGGCGGCGGATCTGGCGCGCGCGGGCGCGGATGTTACCGTTATCGACCGCGCCCACGCGCCCGGCGGCAAAATGCGCCAGATTATCGCAGGTGGTGCGCCCGTCGATGCCGGGCCGACGGTGTTTACGATGCGATGGATTTTTGACGGGCTGTTTGGCGCTGCGGGGGATCGGCTCGACGATCATCTTGCGCTGATCCCGGCGACGACGCTGGCGCGCCATGCTTGGCGTAGCGGTGGTACGCTCGATCTGTTTGCCGATATCGATCAGTCGGCAGACGCCATCGGTGCTTTTGCCGGGGCGCACGATGCGCGCGGCTATCGCGATTTTTGCGCGCGCAGCCAAGCGATCTATCGCACTTTGGTCAAAGACTTCATCGCGGCCGAGCGGCCATCGGTGGCGGGGCTGACCGCCCGGCTTGGCCCGGCGGGGCTGCCCGATCTGTGGCGCACAATGCCGATGCGCACATTGTGGAACGCGCTCGGCGATTATTTTCACGACCCGCGTTTGCGCCAATTGTTCGGGCGTTATGCCACCTATGTCGGTGCATCGCCGTGGGCTGCCCCGGCCACGCTGATGCTGATCGCGCATGTCGAACAAGACGGGGTGTGGCTGGTCAAAGACGGTATCCATCAGGTGGCGCGCGCGATTCAGGACTTGGCGCAACGCCAAGGCGCGCAGTTCCGCTTTGGCACGGGCATGGAGCGGATCGAGATCGAGGCGGGCCGTGTTGCCGGGGTCATTCTGACCGATGGCGAACGGATCGCTGCCGATGCGGTCGTCTACAACGGCGATATTTCGGCGCTCGACGCAGCCCTGCGCCCGGTTGCTGCGACCGCGCCCGCCGCACGCTCGCTGTCGGCGGTAACATGGTGCCTGTCAGCCCGCACCGCCGGGTTCGATCTGGCGCACCACACGGTGTTCTTTGCCGACGACTATGCACGCGAATTCAGCGCGATCTTTCGCAACCGCAGCATCACCGCCGCCCCCACCGTCTATCTGTGCGCACAAGACCGGGGCGAGGGCAGCACCCATCCGCCGGGCGCGCCCGAACGCCTGCTCGCGCTGATTAACGCCCCTGCCGATGGGGACCGCGCCCCGCTTGATGATGCCGCGATTGCCGACCTGACCGAGCGGGCATTTGGCCTGATGGCCGCGTGCGGGCTGACCCTTACGCCGGTCGAGCCACCGACCGTCACCACGCCAACCGGGTTCAACGCGCTGTTTCCGGCCACCGGCGGCGCGCTCTATGGCCGCGCCAACCACGGGATGATGGGCAGTTTTGCGCGCGCCGGGGCGAAAGGCAAAGTGCCGGGGCTTTACCTCGCGGGCGGCAGCGTCCACCCCGGACCGGGCATTCCAATGGCCACGATGTCGGGGCGCATCGCCGCTGCGCGGTTGCTGGCGGATCAGGCTGGCGAGCGCCGGATTGTGCGGATTCCCGTCGCAGGATTGGTCTGAGTGTGCGCTAAAGCAGGGTTCTTCCCCCCTCCCCTTCAGGGCGTTCAGAGGCACGTGACTCTGAACGCGGGCCGGGGGTGGGGGCGTGCGGCTAGAGCATGATGCGATAAGAAAGAATCGCATCATGCTCTAGGAGTCTTTGTTTTCG
>CAINGT010000129.1 GCA_903848655.1 uncultured Sphingomonadales bacterium | reverse complement strand
AATCGCGCGGATCGCGAACCTCGCGCAAAATCGTAATCAGGCTCTCCATCCGGGCTGCTCCCAAAGCAAACAGCCCTCTCAAGAATCCTTTTCTACAATCTCTGCAAGACCACAATTCTCATATGCGATTCCCCTGCCCCTAAAGGGGCGGGGGCTTTATCGGCGTTTGCGGTGCAGCGCTTTCCACAGCAGTGATCGGTCGCTCAGGATCGCTTGTGCGGCGTTGTGGCCGGGGGCGCCGGTTACGCCGCCGCCGGGGTGGGTGCCCGATCCGCACATATAAAGCCCCCGAATGGGGGACCGGTAATCGCCATGGCCCAGCACCGGGCGCGCCGCCCACAATTGATCGAGCCCCATGTGCCCGTGGAAAATATCGCCGCCGATCAGTCCGAATTTGCGTTCGAGATCGAGCGGCGAATGGATCTGGCGCGCGATCACGCTCGCCTTGAAATTGGGCGCATGGGCATCGACGGTATCGATAATCAGATCGGCCACGTGTTCGCGCACATCATCCCAGCTTTGCCCATCGGGCAGTTCGGGCGCAAATTGCTGGCAGAACAAGCTGGCGACATGCGCGCCGGGCGGGGCCAGACTGTCATCGACGGTCGATGGCAGCTTGATTTCGACAATCGGCTGGCGTGACCAGCCGTGCGCGCGCGCATCGTCATAGGCGCGGTCCATATAGTCCAGCCCCGGCGCGATGATAATCCCGGCGGTGTGGTGTTCGGCCTGATCCTTGCCCGGCAGCACGCTAAAGCTGGGCAATTCGGACAGCGCGACATTCATCCGGAATGTGCCCGATCCGGTCTTGTAGCCTTTGATCCGGCGGCGGAAATCGGCATCGAGGTCGCTGGCATCGACCATCTGGCGGTAAAGCATTGCCGGGCCGACATTGGCGGCAATGATCGGCGCATAGAGCTCCTCACCGCTGACCAGCTTGACCCCCTGCGCTTTGCCCCCCGCGCTGGAATGGTTGACCAGCACTGTGGCGACCGGCGATTCGAGGCTGATCTCGACGCCGTACTCGACGCACGCCGCCGCCATCGCCTGCGTGATCGCGCCCATCCCGCCCACGCTGTGGCCCCATGCGCCCAGCTTGCCATTCACTTCGCCAAACACGTGGTGCAGCAGCACATAGGCCGAACCGGGGCTGGATACGCCCGCGAAATTGCCGACTACCGCATCGAACGCGAACGCCGATTTGACATGGTCGTCCTCAAACCAGCCATTGAGAAAATCGCGCGCCGATTTGGTAAAAATGTCGAGCACATCGCGCTGCGCCGCCAGATCCATCCGCGCGAGCGGCCAGCCCTGCTGCGCCGCAGCCTTCAGCGCGGTCAGCCCGCCGCCGAGATTGGGCGGGATCTGCAAGGCAAGATCGCGCAGCACTTGCGCAACTTTTTCCAGCGCGGCGTCATACTGCGGATAGGCATCGGCATCGGCTTGCGAAAAGCGCGCAAATTCGGCCTGGGTGCGCGTCGCGCCGCCGCCGAGCTTGAGATAGGTATCGGCAAACGGAAAGAAGTTGGAAATCGTGCGTTCGATCACGCGAAAGCCGCGTTCGTGCAGCCGCATGTCGGCGATCACTTTGGGCCGCAACAGGCTGACGGTATAGCTGGCGGTGGAATTGCGGAATCCGGGATGGAATTCCTCGGTCACCGCCGCGCCGCCGACAATATGGCGGCGTTCGAGCACGCGCACGCGCATCCCGGCGCGCGCGAGGTAGAACGCGCATGTCAGGCCATTGTGCCCGCCGCCGATGATAATCGCATCATACCGCCCGCTCATGCGTGGTCCCCTGTCATCGCCATGGTTTGCGCGCTCCACCCCGGCGGCGGCGGCTGGTGCCGCCGCGCTTCAGGGATCAGGCTGCGCACTTTGCGCGCAAAGCTGCGCAAACACACTTCGCTGCGGGCAATCGGCCCAGCGCCATAGCTGTGGCTGGCCATGCCCGCCTGCACGCGTTCGATCAACCACGTGTCTTCGCGGTTGACCACGCGGTTGATCCGGCAATTGGCATAGCGCGCCAGCTTCATCGCGCGGCGATCATCGGGCAGCGCATAGGCCATTTCGCGCAACTCGCACGTGGTCGGCCCGGTCGGGATCCACTGCATGAAATCGATCTGATCGGCATAGATATCGAACGCCATATTGGGCCACAGCTTGTAGTACAGCCAGCGCCGCCGCCCCACCGGTGGCAGGTGCGGCGCATCGGGCAGATGGGTCTGATAGAACCGTTCCCAAAAATTGCCCGATGGCCGGTCCACCAGATCGCCTTTCAGCCGGTCCACCCAGCGGTGCGCGCCGATCTCGTAGCTCTTGCCGAAAATCCGCACCAGCCCATCATGCGCCACCGGAATATGCAGATTGTCGGAATAGTTGTCGCCCAGGTTCTTCCAGTTGAGCGCGCGCTGGCGCAACCGCAGATCACCGATCCGCTGCATCTCGGCAAAGCGGTAAGCCGCGACTTCGGCTTCGACCGGGGCCATCATTTCCGCCACCGAAGGAAAACCGCCATCGGTCAGCCGCACAAACACGAACCCGTGCCACAGTTCGACCGCCACCAGGGCAAGCCCGTGGTCCGCCAGCACGAGCGCGGGGTAATCGGCCTTCATCGGCACCCCGGTCAGCCGCCCGTCGGTTTCAAATGTCCAGGCGTGATAGGGGCACACGAATTTGCGCGCACAGCCGCTGTGCCCTTCGACCAGCCGCATCGCGCGGTGGCGGCAGACATTGGTAAAGGCGCGGATCGCCCCGTCTTCGCCGCGCACCACGATCACGCTTTCACCGATATAGTCGATGCTGCGCCACTGCCCCGGCTCGGCCAGATCGCTGGCATGGCACACGATTTGCCATGACGGGCGGATGATCCGCTCGATTTCCAGCCGATAGAATTCGGGATCGCGATAGGTCCAGCCGGGCAGGCCGAAATCGGCATCGGGATCGGCGGCGTCCGAGGCGATGTCCTGAAACGCGGGGGCGAAATCGGCCATGGACAGGTCCCTTGCGGATGGCTTGTTGCACGACTGTACAACAACGGGCATAGAATGCCAAGTGACCCCTTCGCAGCTTCCGCGCCGTGCCGAACCCGATATGCGCCGCCACAGCCTGATCGCGGCTTGCGCGCGGGTGCTGGCGCGTGACGGTGCGGCGGGGGCCAGCGTGCGGCTGATCGCGCGCGAGGCGCAAATTTCGCCGGGGCTGATCGCGCATTACTTCGGCGGGGTCGATGCGCTGATCGAAGCGACGTATGCACAGATCGACCAGACCGTGAATGCCGCGCTGACCGCAGCGGTCACCGCTGCCGGGCCGGACCCGCGCGCGCGGCTCGATGCGTTCGTCACCGCCAGCTTTGCCCCGCCGATTGCCGATGGCGCGCTGCTGGCGACGTGGATTGCCTTCTGGAGCATGGTCGGCGCGCGCGCGGACATCGCCCGCCAGCATGACCGCCAATATGCGGCCTATCGCGCACGGCTGGCGGACTTGCTGGGCGCGTGCGGCCTTCCCGCACCCCGGCAGCGGCTGGCGGCGATTGGGCTGGCGGCGCTGGTCGATGGGTTGTGGCTCGAACTGTCGCTGTCGCCCGGCTGCTTTGGCGCGGCAGAGGCCAGCCAGATTGCGCGCGCGCAGATCGACCGCCTTATCGATTGCAATGCCGCCGCAGCGGGCTATCTGGATGACAATCCACTATCACCCCCGGAGATCGCATGACCGTTGCCCAAGCCGTTGCCACCCGCCGCTCGGTGCGCGCGTTTCAGAATCGCGCCGTGCCGTTCGCGACGATTGAGCGCGTGCTCGATCAGGCGCGGATGACGCCTTCGGGGTGCAATTATCAACCGTGGGAAGCGGTCGTGCTGACCGGTGCGCCGCTCAAGGCGCTGCAAGACGTGTTGCTCGCCAGCCAGCCCGACGATCCGGCCGAATATGACTGGTCCGCGCCGGGCCAAAGCGCCAAATACCGCCCCCGGTTGCAGGCCGTCGGCGCGGCGATGTATACCGCGATGGGGATCGGGCGGGGTGAGGCCGACAACCGTGCCGATTTCGTCCGCGCCAACTTGGTGTCGTTTGGCGCGCCGGTGCTGCTGCTGTGCCACTTTCCCAAGTTCATGAAAGAGCCGCAATGGTCCGATGTCGGCATGTGGTTGCAGACGATCATGCTGCTGCTGCGCGATGAAGGGCTCGATACCTGCCCGCAGGAATTCATGGGCAATTATGGCCGCACGATCAAAGCGCATCTGGGGTTGAGCGATGACACATTGCTGTTTTGCGGGCTGGCGATTGGCTGGCGCGATGAAGCGGCACCGGTCAACAATTTTCCGCGCGAACGCGTGCCGCTTGATGAACAGGTGAAATTCCTCGGCTTTTGATCGCGGGGGCACGCCAATGGACTCGCTCGCGCTCTATATCCATTGGCCGTTCTGCCTCGCCAAATGCCCTTATTGCGATTTCAACAGCCATGTGCGCGATCAGGTCGAAGTGGCGCGCTGGCAGGGCGCGCTGCTCGCCGATATGGCACACGAAGCCGCGCTGACTCCGGGGCGGCGGCTCACCTCGATCTTTTTCGGCGGCGGCACCCCGTCGCTGATGCCGCCCGCGCTCGTTGCGGCGCTGATCGATGCCGCCGCGCAGCACTGGCGGTTTGCCCCGGATATCGAAATCACGCTCGAAGCCAATCCCTCGTCGGTCGAAGCGGCGCGGTTTGCCGCGCTCGCCGATGCCGGGGTCAACCGCGTGTCGCTCGGGATGCAGGCGCTCGATGATGCCAGCTTGCGCTGGCTGGGCCGGTTGCATTCGGCGCACGAAGCGCGGGCCGCGCTCGATGTGGCGCAAGCACACTTTGCGCGCGTCAGCTTTGATCTGATCTATGCGCTGCCCGGCCAGACGGCGGCGATGTGGCAGGCCGATCTGGCGCGCGCGCTGGGGTTTGGCACCGGGCACGTGTCGCTCTATCAATTGACGATCGAGCCGGGCACCCGGTTTGCGACGATGGTGCGCGATGGCAGCCTGACCCCGCTCGACACCGATGCCGCCGCCGACTTGTACGCGCTGACCCGCGCAATGACCGCAGCGGCAGGCCTGCCCGCCTACGAAATCAGCAATCACGCGCGCCCTGCCGATCAAAGCCGCCACAATCTGACCTATTGGCGTTATGGCGATTATGCCGGGATCGGGCCGGGCGCGCACGGTCGGCGGCTGGGCATGGCGACAACGCGCCATCGCAAGCCGGAAAACTGGCTGGCGGCGGTCGCGCGCCACGGCCACGGGCTTGACGAAGCGCGCGCGCTGCCCCCGGCAGACGCCGCGAGCGAGGCGCTGCTGATGGGGTTGCGGCTCGATGAGGGGGTCGATCTGGCGGCGCTGGGCGCGCGCTTCGGGTTTGCCCGCGATGCGCTGATCAATCCGGCCAAGGCGCGGTTTTATCGCGATCTTGGCCTGATCGCCGATAGGGATGACCGCCTGACCGTTACCACGCGCGGAATGCCCTTGCTCGATGCGCTGCTGGGCGAACTGGTCGCGCTGTGATTGACGCCGACATCCTCAAGGCTTGGCACGATCATTTGGCGCTCGGCCGCCGCCGCTCGGCGCATACCGTGCGCGCCTATGTCGCGACTGCGCAGCGGCTGCTGATTGTGCTGGAAGGTCCGCACGACTGGGCGCAGCTTGGCGCGCTCGATGTTACCGCCTTGCGCACCCAGCTTGCCGCGCGCCGTGCGGCGGGCATCGGCAATGTGTCGGCAGCACGCGAATTGTCCGCGCTCAAAGCGTTTGTGGCGTTTGCGCGCAGCGAGGCCGGGCTTCCCCCCGGCGCGCCGCGCGTGCGTGGCCCGCGCGTCAAAAAAGGCCTGCCGCGCCCGGTTACGCCCGATGACGCGGTCAATCTCGCGCAAGCTGTCGCCGATGATGCTGCCGAACCGTGGATCGCGGCGCGCGATATGGCGGTGCTCCTGTTGCTCTATGGGGCCGGGCTGCGAATCGGCGAGGCGCTGGCGCTGACTGCAGCGATCCTGCCGCCGGGCGACAGCATGGTGATTACCGGCAAAGGCGGGCGGCAGCGGTTGGTGGCATTGCTGCCGGTGGTGCGCGAAGCCGTGGCGCGCTATGCCAATTTGTGCCCGTGGCCGCTGGCGCGCGATCAGCCGCTGTTTCGCGGGGCCAAAGGCGGGCCGCTCGCCGCCGGGCTGATCCGCCGCGCCATGGCGCGCGCGCGCGTCGTGCTGGGCCTGCCCGCGAGTGCTACGCCGCACGCGCTCCGCCACAGCTTTGCTACGCATTTGCTAAGCGCGGGGGCAGATTTGCGCAGTTTGCAGGAACTGCTGGGCCATGCCAGCTTGTCCTCCACGCAAATCTATACTCGCGTCGATGCCGCGCGGCTGCTCGATGTCTATCGCACCGCGCATCCGCGCGCCTGATCGGCGACTGCCCTGACACCTTCCCACCCGTCACCGGGGGGAAAGCATCAGTGCAGCACCATGCGATCAGTCGTCCGATTTCAGGAATGCAGGCAGGTGGTCGGGTGCCGGGCCATCGTCGCGCGGGCCGCGATCAGTACGGGGGCCGCGATCACCGCCCCGGCCACGATCACCACCGCGGCCCCGGTCGTCGCCGCGCGGGCCACGCCGGTCGCCGCGATCACCCCGGTCGGGGCGATCACCGCGCGGTTCACGCGCGGGGCGCGTGTCTTCGAGCGCTGCGCCGGTTTCCTGATCGACCACGCGCATCGACAGCCGCACTTTGCCGCGCGGGTCGATTTCCAGCACTTTGACTTTGACCGCTTGGCCTTCCTTGACCACATCGCCGGGCCGTTCGACCCGCTCGTTGCGCATTTCGGACACGTGGACCAGCCCGTCCTTGCCGCCCATGAAGTTCACGAAAGCGCCAAAATCAACGATGTTGACCACTTTGCCGTCGTAGATCTTGCCGACTTCGGCCTCTTCGACGATCCCAAGAATCCACTGACGCGCCGCTTCGATCTGGCTGGGATCGGATGACGAGATCTTGATGAGCCCTTCATCGTCGATATCGACTTTGGCACCCGTCGTGGCGACGATTTCACGGATCACTTTGCCGCCCGTGCCGATAATGTCGCGGATCTTGGCCTTGTCGATTTGCAGGCTTTCGATGCGCGGGGCATGGGCGGACAGTTCGCCGCGCACTTCGCCAAGCGCGCTGGTCATTTCATTAAGGATATGCGCTCGGCCTTCTTTGGCCTGGGCAAGCGCGGTGCGGAAGATTTCTTCGGTAATCCCCGCGACTTTGATATCCATTTGCAGGCTGGTGATGCCTTCGCTGGTCCCGGCCACCTTGAAGTCCATATCGCCAAGGTGATCTTCATCGCCCAGAATATCGGACAGCACGGTAAACTCGCTGCCTTCAAGGATCAGCCCCATCGCAATGCCCGATACCGGGCGCAAAATCGGCACCCCGGCATCCATCAGCGACAGGCTGCCGCCGCACACCGTCGCCATCGATGACGAACCGTTCGATTCGGTCACGTCCGACAACACGCGGATGGTATAAGGGAAATCTTCCTTGCTCGGCAGAACCGGGTTGAGCGCGCGCCACGCCAGCTTGCCATGGCCGATTTCGCGGCGTCCGGGGGCGCCGAACCGGCCCACTTCACCGACCGAATAGGGCGGGAAGTTGTAGTGCAGCATGAACCGCTGATAGGTCAGCCCGTCGAGCCCGTCGATCATCTGTTCGGCGTCTTTGGTGCCGAGCGTGGTGGTGCAGATGGTCTGCGTTTCACCGCGCGTGAACAGCGCCGAACCGTGGGTGCGCGGCAAAAAGCCGACAATCGATTCGATGGGGCGCACTTGCGTGACGCTGCGCCCGTCGATGCGCTGGCCTTCCTTCAGGATGGCGGTGCGCACGATATCGGCTTCGACCTTTTTCAAGGTCTTGATCGCCACCATGCGCGTTTGCGGGGCTTCATCGGCATAAGCCGCCTTTGCCTTGTCGCGCGCGGCGTTGAGCGCATTGGCGCGTTCGGACTTGTTGGTCAGCTTGTAGGCGGCGGCGATATCCGCACCGACCAGCTCTTTCAGCCGCACCTTGATATCGGCGGTGCTGTCCGACAGATCGATTTCCCACGGCTCTTTCGCGGCTTTTTCGGCCAGATCGATAATCGCGTTGATCACTTTGCGGATTTCGGCATGGGCAAACAGCACCCCGCCCAGCATCTGATCTTCCGACAGCTCTTTCGCTTCGGATTCGACCATCATCACCGCATTGCCAGTGGCACCGACGACCAGATCGAGATCGCCATTCTTCACTTCGGCGAGCGAGGGGTTGAGCTGGTATTCGCCATTCTTGAACCCGACGCGCGCCGCGCCGATCGGCCCCATGAACGGCACGCCCGAAATCGTCAGCGCCGCCGACGCCGCGATCAGCGCCACGATATCCGGCTCGGTTTCGCCGTCATAGCTCAAAACTTGGGCGATGACGTTGATTTCGTTGTAGAACCCTTCGGGAAACAGCGGGCGCACGGGCCGGTCGATCAGCCGTGAAACCAGCGTTTCTTTCTCGGTCGCGCCGCGTTCGCGCTTAAAAAAGCCGCCCGGGATGCGCCCGGCAGCCGAAAACTTTTCCTGATAATGGACAGTCAGGGGGAAGAAATCCTGCCCTTCTTTGACCGATTTGGCGGCGGTCACGGCGCAGAGCACCACGGTTTCGCCATACGTGGCGAGCACCGCGCCATCGGCTTGACGGGCGATACGCCCGGTTTCCAGCGTGAGGGTCTTTCCGCCCCACTCCAGCGATACGGTTTTGACGTCGAACATGCTATTTCCTTCAGCCCGCCGGCCCTATTGCCGTGCGGGATTTGCTGCCGGGGTGGTCCGTCCCGGTCCGGTGCGGGGATTGATTGGTGCCCCATGCGCGTTGCGCCGAATTGCGAGCGCGCCTGTTACCAGATGGTCCGCACACTGCGGGCGGATGCCGGTCTGATGGTGTCAAACAAAAAGCGGCCCACATCGGGGCCGCTGATCGTTGTATGCTTATTTGCGCAAGCCCAGCTTGCGGATCAGCGCGTTATAGCGATCGACATCCTTGCGCTTCAGATAGTCGAGCAAAGTGCGCCGCTTGTTGACCATGTGCAGCAGTCCGCGCCGCGAATGGTTGTCCTTGTGGTGAATCTTGAAATGTTCGGTCAGATTGACGATGCGTTCGGTCAGGATCGCGACTTGCACTTCGGGCGAACCGGTATCACCAGTGGCGCGGGCATTGTCGGTGATAATGATCTGTTTTTTTTCAGCAGTAACCGTCATGAGCTTTGGTCTTCCACGACATCGGGAAAGTTGAAACCCCGCACGACGCGCAAGTCGCCGCCCGCCAGTTCGGCCAATGCGACCGGCACAAGGCCCTGCCGCGCAAACCATAGCCCGTCGGATTGGGGCAACCCCGTCAGAATCCGGCCCTGACGGACCGCCCTTGCCTGATCGGGGTCGAGGTTCAGAGCCGGGATGTCGTCCAGCCCTGCCTCCAGCGGCAAGATTGCATTCTCAAGGCTTGCGCGCTTAGCGTCCGCCGCCAATTTGTCCAGCGAAATCGCCGCTGCGATGCCAAACGGCCCGGCGCGCAAGCGGCGCAGTGCGGTAACATGGCCGACCGTACCCAGCGCGAGCGCGATATCGCGCGCAAGGCTGCGGATATAAGTCCCTTTCGATACGGTGACGGTCAGGCGCGCTTCGCGCTCGCCGTCGCAGTCATGCTCGGTGATCGCGCCCCAGTGCAGGATCGTTACCGCGCGCGGCTGCATCGCCACGGTTTCGCCCGCGCGCGCGCGGTCATAGGCGCGCTGTCCGTCGATCAGGATTGCCGAATACGCGGGCGGTATCTGGCGGATCGGCCCGGTGAACTGGCTGGCAACGATCTGCGCGACCGCACCCGGTGCGGGCTGCACCGCGCTGGTGGCGATGACCTGCCCTTCACCATCGAGCGTGTCAGTCTGCCGCCCGAAGCGGACGGCAAAGCTGTATGTCTTGGTCGCATCGAGCATCCGCCCGGCCAGCTTGGTCGCTTCCCCCAGCGCAATCGGCAGCACGCCGGTCGCCAGCGGATCGAGCGTGCCGCCATGCCCGATCTTGATTTTGCCATAGCCGCTGCTGCGCGCGATGCGTTTGATTGCCGCCACGGCTTGCGTCGAACCAAGCCCGAGCGGTTTGTCGAGCACGATCCAGCCGTCGATGCTCAACCCGCCACCAGCGCGATCAAGGCCCCCATCTGGCGCAGCAACCAGTCGACCGGCGGCATCAGCACCCGGTCGATCAAGTGCAGCGATGGCGCGATCTGCGGCAAGACGACAAATGCCAGCGCGAACACGATCAGGCCATAAGGCTCGATCCGGTCGAGCAGCCGCGCGAGCGGCCATGGCGCGATCCCGCGCAGAATGCGCGAACCATCGAACGGCGGCAGCGGCAACAGATTGAACAGCCCCAAAAAGCAATTGATAAGGATGAAGTTTTGCAGGTTGTCGAAGACAAACGTCATCACCGGCCCCGGTGTGCCTTGGCTGCCATAGCTGCGCGCCAGCAACCCGATCAGCACCGCGCTTAACCCCGCCAACACGAAATTCGTGGCTGGCCCGGCTGCGCCGACCAGCGCCATATCGCGCTTGGGGTGGCGCAACCGGCGGTAATCGATCGGCACCGGCTTGGCCCAGCCGAACACCGGCGCATGGGCCAGCGCCAGCAGCCCCGGCAGGATCACCGTGCCGAACGGATCGACATGGCGCAGCGGATTAAGGCTAAGCCGCCCGCGCTGTTGCGCGGTGGGATCACCCAGCGCGCGCGCCATTACCCCGTGCGCCACTTCGTGAAACACGATGGCAAAGATGATCGGCAGGATATAAGTCGCGGCGTCATAGAGCGGGCCGGTCATACGCGCGGCCATTCGGAGGCAAGCAGGCTATAGGCCACCGTATCGCGCACGTGCCCCGTCCACGTCTGGCGTTCGTGCCGCAGCACGCCTTCGCGCGTCACGCCCAGCTTGGCGACTGCGGCCTGGCTGCGCAGATTGCGCGAATCGATCTTGAACACCAGCCGTTCCAGCCCGCAAGCAAAGGCATGGTCGATCATCAGGCGCTTGATCCGCCCGTTCAGCCCGGTGCCGCGCACGGCGGGCAGGATAAATGTATTGCCGATTTCAATCGACCAGCCCGGATGCCCCTGATCGATCCACGCGGTCATGCCGACCACCACCCCGGCCAGCATGATCGCATAAGCACGGCGCGGGCCTGCGGGGGTGATCAGCCGGTCAAACTGCGGATCGAACGCCGCACCCTGATAGCTGAAGGGATAAATCTCCCAGATGTCATCATCCGCCGCACAAGCCGCGCGCAAGCCTGCGCGGTGCGCTTCGGCCAGCGGTTCGAGCACCAGATCGCCAGCGGTCAGCGGCTGGTACAACTGGTCATCGCTCATGCGGGGGCATCCCAATCGCGGCGCACGTGCGGGCTATCGAGCAGCGCGTCGATCTTGCTGGCCACGTCAAAGCTTTCATCGGGCACAAAGCGCAGCTTGGCGGCATATTTCAGCTTCAGCCGCCCGGCGACTTCGCGCTGGAAATAGGCGGTATGCGTGCGCAAGGCCGCCAGCACGGCGGCTTCATCGCTGCCGAGCAGCGGTTTGATATAGACCGTCGCCAGCCGCAGATCGGGGGCCATGCGCACTTCGGTGACCGATACGCTGTGCGCGGTCAGCACGGCATCGTGCACTTGCTGGCGCGCGAGCACGTCGGACAGGATATGGCGCACTTGCTCACCCACTTTGAGCAGGCGGACGGCGCGGGATTCGGGAGTCGGGGTCGGACGGGCCATCTCTTGATACTCTCACTCCCCTCCCCTTCAGGTGAGGGGCCGGGGGTGGGGTCGCGCGTCACGCTCTGACGAAGCCTTGCGGCACTACCCCCATCCCTCCCCCCAGAAAGGAAGGGCGGTTACAACGTCCGCGCGCGTTCTTCGACTTCGAACACTTCGAGCATGTCGCCGGGTTTGATGTCGTTGGTATCCTGCAACATCACCCCGCATTCCAGCCCGGCGCGCACTTCGCCGACATCGTCCTTGAACCGGCGCAACGAGGCGATGGTGGTTTTCGACACGATCACATCGTTGCGCGTCAGCCGCGCGAAAATGCCCTTGCGGATAAAGCCTTCGAGCACCAGCAGACCGGCGGCCTTGTCGCGTTTGCCCGCGGGGAACACTTCCTTGACTTCGGCGCGACCGACCACGGTTTCGATGCGTTCGGGGCCAAGCTCCCCCGCCATTTCGCGCGCGATCTCGTCGGTCAGTTGATAGATCACTTCGTGATATTTCAGCGCCACTTTGTGCCGCGTGATCAGCTCGCGCGCTTTGGCATTGGGCCGCACGTTGAACCCGATGATCGGCGCGCCAGTGGCTTGCGCCAGCGTCACATCGCCTTCGGTAATCGCGCCCACGCCCGATTGCAGCACGCGCACTTTGATCTCGTCAGTAGACAAGCGGTTGAGCGCGTTGACGATGGCTTCGGTCGAACCTTGCACATCGGCGCGGATCACCACCGGAAACTCGATCACGTTTTCCTTGGCCTTGAGCGCAGAGAACATCGTGTCGATGCTCGCCTGTGACGACGTCGTGCGCTTGGCATTGGCCTTTTCTTCGCGATAGGCGGCAACTTCGCGCGCGCGCGCCTCGTTTTCGACCACGGTCAGCGTGTCACCCGCCATCGGCACGCCGCCAATGCCCAAGACTTCGACCGGCAGCGACGGCCCGGCGGTCTTGATCTGGCGGCCTTTGTCATCAAGCATCGCGCGCACGCGGCCCGACTGCGTGCCGACCACCAGAATATCGCCGACTTTGAGCGTCCCGCGCCGCACCAGCACGGTCGCGAGCGGGCCTTTGCCTTTGTCGAGCTTCGCCTCGATCACCGTTGCTTCGGCGGCGCGATCAGGGTTGGCGCGCAGTTCAAGCAATTCGGCCTGGAGCAGGATCTTTTCGATCAGCGTATCGAGCCCGGCCCCGGTGCGCGCCGACACTTCGACATCCTGCACATCGCCCGACATGTCTTCGACCAGCACTTCGTATTCGAGCAGCCGTTCGCGGATCTTCTGCGGGTTGGCCTCGGGCTTGTCGGCTTTGGTAATCGCCACGATCATCGGCACACCGGCGGCTTTGGTATGGTTGATCGCTTCGACCGTCTGCGGCATGATGCCATCATCGGCAGCCACCACCAGCACCACGATATCGGTGACATTGGCCCCGCGCATCCGCATTTCGGTAAAGGCTTCGTGGCCCGGCGTGTCGAGGAAGGTGATGAAATCGCCCCCCTTGGTCTTGATCTGATACGCGCCGATATGCTGGGTAATCCCGCCCGCTTCGCCGCGCACGACATCGGTGCCGCGCAAGGCATCGAGCAAGCTGGTCTTGCCGTGATCGACATGGCCCATGATCGTTACCACCGGCGGGCGCGTCTGGAGCGAAGTATCGGTATCGACATCGATGCTGGTGTCGATATCGACATCGCTTTCGCTCACGCGCAGCACATTGTGGCCGAAATCGGTGACCAGCAGCTCGGCCGTGTCCTGATCGATGTTCTGGTTGATAGTGACCATCACCCCCATCTTGAACAGCGCCTTGACCAGATCGGCGGCCTTTTCGGCCATGCGGTTCGACAGTTCCTGCACCGTGATCGATTCGGGCACGATGACATCGCGCACCTGTTTTTCGCGCACATGCGCCTGGCCGGCATAATGCGCGCGGCGTTCTTTTTCGCGCGCCCGTTTGAGCGCGGCGAGCGAGCGCGCCCGTGCGCCTTCGTCTTCGTTGAGCGCGCGTGTCACCGTCAGCTTGCCCGCCTGACGACGGTCGGTGGCGTTTTTGTCGCGCGGCGGATGCGCCGGTTTTTTGGCGGTGGGTTCGGGGCGCTTGATCGGGGCGACGGGCGTGAATTTGCGCGGCGCGGTCGGTTCGGCGCGCGTTTCGGCAACGGGTTCGGCGACGACCGGTTCGGGTGCCGGTTCAGGCGCGGGCGCGGCGACCGGCGCTTCGATTACCGGTGCCGCAACGACCGGCGCAACAACCTCCGGTTCAACCGTCTGGGGCTGGTCACCACTGCTGCGGCGTGCTTCATCGGCCGCGCGCAGGCGGGCTTCCTGTTCGCGGCGGCTGTTCGCTTCGGCTGAAGCCAACCGGGCCTCTTCGGCTTCGCGCAGCAGCCGGGCCTGCAATTCCTGCCGCGATTCGCGCGAAATGGCGGGGGCGGCGGGCGGCGGCGGCGGGGCGGGGGGGGCGACGGGTGCGGGCGCGACCGGGGCTGCCACAACGGGTTCGGCCACGGGGGTTTCACCCGGGCGCGCCATCAGCTTGCGCCGTTTGACTTCGACCACCACTTTGTTGGTGCGACCATGGCTGAAGGTCTGTTTGACCTCTCCCGCCTCCACCGAGGTCTTCAGACCCAGTGGCCTGCGGCCCAGTGTCGGCTTCTTGTCGCTATCGGTCATTGAACTCAATCGCCCTTCGTATCCATTGCGTCGTTTTGTTCCACCACGCTGGCCGCCGTCTGATCAGACGGCGCAGCAGCGGCAGAGTCGCACCCGAGAAAAAATTGCAGACGCCCGAGCAGCCCTGTCACGCGCGCGGCGGCAGCAGCATCGGTCAGCGCCAAGTGCACGACGTTATCGCGGCCCAATGCCACAGACAACGCCGCGCGGTCCAGCGGCAAGATCACGCCTTTGCGCCCGCTGCCTTCGGCTTGCGCGCCAACGCGCCACGCTTGCGCCAGTTTATTGGCACCATCGCCCCCGGCATCGCTGGCATGGCCCAGAAATGTCACCACCCCGGCGCGGGCGGCTGCGGCGATCTTTTCGGTGCCGAGCACGATCATGCCCGACCGCAATTCGATCCCCAGCCGGTCCGCCAGCGCGCGCTGCAAGCCTGCCACGATGCGATCCGCCAGATCGGCAGGGATCGTGATCGCCGCGCCTTTGAACGCGCGCGCCAAAGCGCCTTTGAGTTTGCCTTTGGCCACGGCCTGATCGAGTTCGGCGCGGTTGACCCCGATCCACGCGCCGCGCCCCGGCGCACGCGCCAGCACATCGGGCAAGACATCGCCATCGGGGGATAGCGCCAGCCGGATCAGACTGTCGCGCGCATCGTGCCGCCCGCTCAAAATGCAGCGGCGTTCGGGCAGCGCAGGCAGGACTGCGCCCCCATCACCCGGCACACGGCTCAGCCCCGCGCCCCGGTGGGTAACCGGGCCACGGGCTTTGCCGCCGGGTTTGACGGTCAGCGAGTCATTGCGAGGATTCCGCATTGGCGGCCTCCTCGATAGCGGCAGCCGGGGCCGGTTCATCGTCGAACCAGTGCGCCCGTGCGGCCATGATGACTTCGTTGCCTTGCGCTTCGGTCAGGCCATAGTCGCCCAGCACGCCGCCTTTGTCCTCGCTGCGTTCGGACCGTTCGCGCCGCTCGGGCCGTTCGGTGGTGTTGGCGCGGCGGCGCTGTTCGTTGACGCGCTTGCGCGTGATCAATTCGTCGGTGGACAGATCGGCCAGATCGTCGAGCGTTTTGATCCCGGCTTTGCCCAGCGTGACGAGCATCGCTTCGGTCAGGTGCGGCAATTCGGCCAGCGCGTCTTCAACGCCCAGCGCGCGGCGCGCTTCGCGTTGCGCATCTTCGCGCCGTTCAAGCGCTTCAACCGCGCGGTTTTGCAATTCGCCGGCCAATTCATCATCAAAGCCATCGATCCCCGACAGCTCGCTGATGTCGATATAGGCAACTTCTTCCAGCTCGCTGAACCCTTCGGCGACCAGCAGCTGCGACAGCGTTTCGTCCACGTCCAGCTCTTCTTCGAATGTCTTGGACCGTTCGGTGAATTCGCGCTGACGCTTTTCCGATGCTTCGGCTTCGGTCATAATGTCGATGGCCGACCCGGTCAGCGCCGACGCCAGGCGCACATTCTGCCCGCGCCGTCCGATTGCCAGGCTCAACTGGTCATCGGGGACAACGACTTCGATGCGGCTTTCTTCTTCATCGATCACCACGCGGCTGACCGTGGCCGGTTGCAGCGCGTTGACCACGAATGTCGCGGTGTCTTCGCTCCACGGGATAATGTCGATCTTTTCGCCCTGCATTTCCTGCACCACCGCCTGCACGCGGCTGCCCTTCATGCCAACGCACGCGCCGACCGGGTCAATCGAGCTGTCGCGGCTGATCACGCCGATTTTGGCGCGGCTGCCGGGATCGCGCGCGGCGGCCTTGATCTCGATAATGCCGTCATAGATTTCGGGCACTTCTTGCGCGAACAGGCGCTTCATGAAATCGGGATGCGCGCGGCTGAGGAAAATCTGCGGGCCACGGTTGGTGCGTTCGACTTTCAGGATCAGCGCGCGCACGCGTTCACCCACGCGCGGCACTTCGCGCGGGATTTGCTGATCGCGGCGGATCACCCCTTCGGCGCGGCCCAGATTGACGATGACATGGCCGAATTCGACCGATTTGATCACCCCGGTAATGACTTCGCTGACGCGGTCCTTGAATTCGCCATATTGGCGTTCGCGTTCGGCATCGCGCACTTTTTGAAAGATGACCTGCTTGGCCGATTGCGCGTCGATCCGCCCGAGATCGACCGGGGGCAGCGGATCGACGATGAAATCGCCGATTTTGGCCCCGGGTTGCAGCTTGTCCGCCTGCTTGAGATCGACTTGCTTGAAGTAGTCTTCGACATCTTCGACCACTTCGACCACGCGCCACAACCGCAGATCGCCGGTGCGCGGATCAAGCTTGGCGCGGATATCGTTTTCCGCGCCATAGCGGTTGCGCGCCGATTTCTGGATGGCTTCTTCCATCGCTTCGATGACAATCGACTTGTCGATCATCTTTTCGGTGGCGACCGCATTGGCAATCGCCAGCAGCTCGGCACGGTTGGCGGAAATCGCACTGGCCATGGCTTAGTCTTCCTGTTCTTCGACAATGGTATCGGCACCGGTCATATCGACCGGGCGTGAAGCGGCAATCAGCTTGTCCGTCAGGACCAGCTTGGCAGTGTCAACCAGAGCGAACGGCACGGCATAGACTTGCGCGTCCTCTTCGATCAGGATCGTGGCGCGCTCTGCATCGAACCCGACCAGATCACCCCGGAACCGTTTGCGCCGGTCGAGCAATTCGCGCAATTCGACGCGCACTTCATGCCCGATCCACGCGGCAAAATCTTTCGCCCGCGTCAAAGGCCGGTCGATCCCGGGCGAACTGACTTCGAGCCGGTACGCGCCTGCGATCAGATCGTCACCCGCCGCTTCCAATTCGTCGAGCCGATCGGAAATGCGGTGCGACAGCGCGGCGCAATCATCGATCAGCAATTGCCCGGTCTCGGGCCGTTCGGCCATGACCTGCAAAGTACGCTCTTCATCGCCGACTTCGCTTTTGCCATAGACGATTACGCGCACGAGATCAAAGCCGAGCGCGCGCGCCTCTGGCTCAATGATCCCGGTAATCCGCGCAATATCGACCATGAACACTCCGGTTGGCGGAACCGACCTGCCACAGCGGGGTCATGCCAGCGCCGGAGGGCACCAGCCAGACTTTGCTTTCACAATGTCGGGATTGGCGCTTCCTAATCGCCGTCCCGCCCGAACGCAAGGACAAACGCGCGCCGGGGAGGCACAAGGCACCCCCCCCCGGGTTTTCCGATGGTGTACGGGCCGGATGCACGCTGTGCTAAGGTCTGCTGGCAGCGAATCGCTTTTGCGCGAAAGGACCCCTCATGCCACCTCCGTTTCACTTGGACCGCGCAAACGGCAAGCTGCTCGGCGTCTGCGCCGGTATCGCCAATCGCTTTGGCTGGGACCCGCTGCTGGTGCGCGTGGCGTTTGTTATCGGCGCGCTGGCCGGGTTTGGCTCTGCCATCATCGTCTATATCGCGATTGCGCTGATCGCGGATTAAAACACTCGGCGCTAAACCGACCTTGCCCGCGCAAAGGGTGAAAAATCGGTGCCGGTGTCGAACACATCAACGCCTTCGTGGCGTTTGAGAAAGCCGACGATCCAATAGGTAGCCGGCGTGAGCAGGATTTCCCACGCCACTTTGAACGCCCAGTTGGTCACCATCACCATCAGCAGCGAATGCGTGGACCACGTGCCGAAAAAGGCGATGGGATAGAACAACACGCTGTCAACCGCCTGCCCGAACACGGTCGATCCCACGGTGCGCGTCCACAAATGGCGCCCCCCGGTCAGCACTTTCATCCGCGCGAGCACGAACGAGTTGACGAATTCCCCGGCCCAGAACGCAATCACCGATGCGGCTACGATCCGCCAGGTGCTGCCAAACACCGATTCATACGTGGTCTGGCACAGCGCGCCTTTGGACGATGCCGCAACGATTGCCGCAAAGCGCGGATCGCCGCTCGATGCGCAGCCCCAGTCGGGCGAGGGCGGCATGGCCACCACCACAAAGCTCATCACCGCCATGAACAGCAGCGCAAAAAAGCCCATCCACACGCAGCGCCGGGCATTGGCATAACCATAGACTTCGGTCAGCACGTCGCCCAGCACATAGGACACCGGAAAGAACAGGATGCCTGCGCCGAACGTCACCCCATCGATTTGCGCCAGCTTGGCCGCGCCGATCAGGTTGGACAGCAGCAGGATGCCGACGAACGCCGCCATCATATAGTCGAAATAGCGGAAATGGCGGCGCGCGCCGCGATTGCCGTCGATGCGCGAAAGCGTTGGTCCAGACATGAAGCCCACGCTAACCGCAATCGCCGCTGACGCAAAGCCACCTTTTTGCGACTCCCGGCACCACCGGGTCATGCTACCATGACAATTTCGCAAGCCGAGGGGTGGCGATCAGAGGGTAAAGCGCATAGTGTTCCACCCAACCGACACAGGATGCCCCGTCGATGGCCACGATTGCTCCGCCCGCCTTGCATTTGCTCGATCACGGGCTGGAACTGACGCTGGGCGATGGCGCGCGGCATTATTTCAACTATTACTGGTTGCGCGACAATTGCGCGACCTCGTTCGATCCGGAAACGCGCGAGCGGGTCTATGACATTTTTGCCGAAGCGCTGCCGCCGCGTCCGGACAAAGCCGAATGCTCCGATGACGCGCTGCACGTGGTGTGGGCGGGCAGTGGGCACCGCTCGGCGTATCCCCTCGCATGGCTGGCGGACTATGCCGGTGCCCAGCCCCGGCCCGATCCGGCGATCCTGCCGCGCCGCCACTGGTTTGCCGACCATTACCCACACATGGCGCGGTTTGCCTTTGCTGCGGTCAGCACCGAGCGCGCTGCGCTCAAAGGCTGGGTCCATGCTTTGCTGACCGACGGGGTGGCGATCCTGACCGGGATGCCCGATAGCGATGACGGGCTGACCGCAGCGGCGAACCTGATCGGATTTCCCCGACCAACGTTTTTCGGGGCCTATTTCGATGTGCGGATGCACGCCGATCCCGACAATCTGGCTTATACCGCCAAAGCGCTTGAACTGCATACCGATGTTCCGGCCGAAGACCTCGCTCCCGGAGTGCAGTTCCTGCATTGCCGCCGCAATTCGGTCGAAGGTGGCGACAGCCTGTTTGTCGATGGTGCCGCAGTCGCTGCCGAATTGCGCCGCACCCACCCCGAAGATTTCCGCCTGCTCAGCGAAACGCTCGTACCGTTTTACAACGAGCATGATGCCTATGACATGCGCGCGCGCCAGCGGGTGATCGAACTCGATGACCACGGCGATGTTTCGGGCGTGACGATCAGCCAGCACATGGCCGATGTGTTCGACCACGATCAGCATTTCCTCGATGCTTATTACCCCGCGTTCTGCCGATTCGGGCGGATGCTGCAAGACCCGCGCTTTGTCATGCGGTTCCGCCTCAACGCTGGCGAATGCATCGTGTTTGACAACCACCGCGTGGTCCATGCCCGCGCCGCTTTTGTCGCCGAAAGCGGCGAACGCCATTTGCGCGGGACATATACCGACCGGGGCGAATTGCGCAGCCGCTGGCGCAAGCTGGCGGGCGAAGGGCGGTTTGCGCGATGAGCGCGGCGGCGGATGAAGCGGCGCTGCGCGTCGATCTGGCCGCCGCAT
Source organism: uncultured Sphingomonadales bacterium (assembly GCA_903848655.1). Taxonomy (GTDB): domain Bacteria; phylum Pseudomonadota; class Alphaproteobacteria; order Sphingomonadales; family Sphingomonadaceae; genus Novosphingobium. The sequence goes on along the minus strand of CAINGT010000129.1, from coordinate 16,608 downwards.
TCCGGCTGGCGGCGCGGTTCGGCTGGTCCGAATCGGTCGGCAACCACTTCAGCGCGGCCTTGTCGGCAGATGGGCGGCGGTTTTTGATGAACCGCAAGTGGCAGGCATTCGCATCGATCCGCGCGAGCGATCTGCAAGTGCTCGATGCCGATGATCCCGACACGATGACGCGCGCCGACGCGCCCGATGCTTCGGCATGGTGCATCCACGGCCACGCGCACCGGCTGGTCCCGGCGGCGCGCGTAATCGTGCACGCGCACCCGATTGCCGCAACCACGCTGTCCGCGCTGGCAGATCCGCGACTCTTGCCGATCGATCAGAACACCGCGCGCTTTTTTGGCCGCTATGCCATCGACCCCGAATGCGGCGGCATCGCCGATCAGGACGATGAAGGGGTGCGCATCGCCGGCCTGCTGGCGCAGTCCCCGACGTTAATCATGGCCAACCACGGCGTTACCTTTACCGCCCAGACCGTCGCCGAAGCCTTTGAAAACCTGTATTTCTTTGAAAAAGCGGCGGAAACGCTGCTGCGCGCATTTGCCAGCGGCCAGCCGTTGCAAGTGATGAGCGATGCGGTCGCGCGCCATACTGCACAAGGCTGGGATGCCTATCGCGGCATGGCATTTGCCCATTTCGACCACTTGAAATCGCTGCTCGACGCTGATGACCCATCGTGGCGAGGCTAATCCCTCGCTTGCCATGCGGTGTGCGTTCGCCTAAGGGCGCGGTCATTGCCGCTCCGCACCGGTCGTACGCATTTGCGCGCATCGGGTGCTAGTGGGAATACCCGCCATGGCATCCGGCCCGGCGGGTGGATCGGCCCTTTTTATCCCGCGCGCGACACCCGTCGCCCAGATCTATCCCCCATAGCGCGGACGAAAGACCGGCGGAACCAACCGCCTGGCCGGAAAATGCTTGTCTGACAGGACTGTAACGCTCTTATGCTATCCAACCCCACGCGCGATGATTTTGCCGCGCTGCTCGAAGAAACGCTGGGCTCGGCTGCCAATGGTGGCTTTGAAGGCCGCGTTGTCAAGGGCACGGTAACTGCCATCGAAAACGACAAGGCCGTCATCGACGTCGGCCTCAAGAGCGAAGGCCGCGTGCCTTTGCGCGAATTTGCCGCCCCCGGAATGCCGCACGGGCTGAGCGTGGGTGATGAAGTCGAAGTCTATGTTGATCGCGTGGAAAACGCCGATGGCGAAGCGATGCTCAGCCGCGACCGCGCGCGCCGCGAAGCCGCGTGGGACAAGCTGGAAAACGAATTTGGCGAAGGCAAGCGCGTCGAAGGCGTGATCTTTGGCCGCGTCAAGGGCGGCTTTACCGTCGATCTCGATGGCGCAGTGGCGTTCCTGCCCGGCAGCCAAGTCGATATCCGCCCAGTGCGCGATGTGCAGCCGCTGATGGACATTCCCCAGCCGTTCCAGATCCTCAAGATGGATCGCCGCCGGGGCAATATCGTCGTGTCGCGCCGTGCGGTGCTCGAAGAAACCCGCGCCGAACAGCGTACCGGCCTGATTCAGAACCTCAAAGAGGCGCAGATCATCGACGGTGTGGTCAAGAACATCACCGATTATGGTGCGTTCGTCGATCTCGGCGGCATTGACGGCCTGCTCCATGTTACCGACATGAGCTACAAGCGCGTCAACCACCCGTCCGAAGTGATTGCCATTGGCGATACCGTGCGCGTGCAGATCATCCGGATCAATCAGGATACGCAGCGCATCTCGCTCGGCATGAAGCAGCTTGACAGCGATCCGTGGGAAGGCGTCATCGCCAAATATCCGGTCGGCGCGAAGCTGTCGGGCGTGGTCACCAACATTACCGAATATGGTGCATTCGTCGAACTCGAAGCCGGGATCGAAGGGCTGGTACACGTTTCGGAAATGAGCTGGACCAAAAAGAGCGTCCATCCCGGCAAGATCGTTTCGACCAGCCAGGAAGTCGATGTCATGGTGCTCGAAGTCGATAGCGACAAGCGCCGCATTTCGCTCGGCCTGAAACAGGCGCAGCAAAACCCGTGGGAAGCCTTTGCCGAACGCCACCCAGTCGGGTCGCTGATCGAAGGCGAAGTCAAGAACGCCACCGAATTCGGCCTGTTCATCGGGCTGGATGGCGATGTCGATGGCATGGTGCACATGTCCGACATTGCTTGGGGCATTTCGGGTGAAGACGCGCTGGCACTGCACCGCAAGGGCGAAAATGTCAGCGCGGTGGTGCTCGATGTCGATGTCGACAAAGAGCGCATCAGCCTCGGCATGAAGCAGTTGGAAAAGGGCGCTCCGGCCAATGCGGCTGCCGGTACCGGTGCCGCTGCAACCAGCCAGTCGCTGCGGCGCGGCGAAGTGACCACGGTAACCGTGCTCGAAGTGCGCGATGGCGGGCTGGAAGTTCAGGCGGGCGAAGACGGCGCGACTGGCTTTATCAAGCGCAGCGACCTTGGCCGCGACCGCGACGAACAGCGGCCCGACCGGTTCCAAGTGGGCCAGAAGATCGACGCGCTCGTTACCGGGTTCGACCGGTCGAAAAAGCCGACGTTCTCGATCAAGGCGCGCCAGTTGGCCGAAGAAAAAGAAGCGGTCGAACAATATGGTTCGTCCGATGCCGGGGCTTCGCTCGGCGATATCTTGGGCGCGGCGCTGAAAGCACAAAAGTAAGGCCTTACCGCGCACGAGCCACAGCAAAGCCCGTCTGTCTGACCGACAGGCGGGCTTTTGCTTTGTGCGCCACACTCGGTTAGGGTGGTCCACGCAACCTGACCAACACGGTACCCCATGGCGCTGATCGTTCATCAATTCCCCTGCCTGTCCGACAATTACGGCTTTTTGCTGCACGATGATGCCAGCGGTGAAACCGTGGCGATCGACACCCCCGATGCCGATGCCTACTTCGCCGCCGCCACCGCCAAAGGCTGGACGATCAGCCAAATCTGGAACACGCATTGGCACCCCGATCACGCGGGTGGCAATGCCGCGATCAAAGCGCAGACTGGCGCGCTGGTGGTGGCCCCACTGAATGATGCCGCGCGCATTGCGGACATCGACCGCACCGTAGAAGCGGGCGACAGTGTGCCCATCGGCGCGACTGCCGCCACCGTGATCGACGTCGGCGGGCATACGCTGGGGCATATCGCCTATTATCTGCCTGACGCCGGAATCGCCTTTGTCGGCGACAGCCTGTTCGCGCTCGGCTGCGGGCGGATGTTTGAAGGCACGGCACCGCAATTCTGGGCCAGCCTGTTGCGGCTGCGCGCGCTGCCCGGCGATACCGCGATCTATTGCGCGCACGAATATACTGCGAGCAATGCACGATTTGCGCTTCATGCTGATCCCGACAATGCCGCGCTGGCGGATTATGCCGCCGAGATCACCGCGCGCCGGGCGCGCGGCGAGCCGACTGTGCCGACGCGGCTTGACCGCGAATGCGCAACCAATCCGTTTTTGCGCGCCGATGATCCCGCGCTCGCCGCGCGCTGGGGCGGCGGCGATGGCATTGCAACATTCGCTGCCTTGCGCAGCGCCAAGGACAGCTTTCGCTGATGGCCGAAAAACGTATTATCCGAGTCACCTCGTTTGACGTGGCCGAAGCCGCCGGGGTCAGCCAGTCAACCGTCAGCCGCGCGCTGGCGGGTGATACGTCGATCAGCGCGCCAACCCGCGAACGCGTGGCCCAAGCCGCCGCGCGGCTGAACTATCAGGTCGATGAAAACGCCGCGCGGCTGCGGCGTGGGCGCACCGGCACATTGGCGCTGGTGATGATCTGCCGCCCGGGGCAGGACCGCAAGGATCTGAACCCATTCTATTTTGCACTGCTTGGCAGCACCTGCGCCGCCGCTGCCGCGCGCGGCTATGAAGTGCTGGTGGCATTTCAGGACAGCCCGGACAATTTCTGGGGCCATTTTCAGGACCGACGCAAAGCGGACGGCCTGATCGTGATCGGCACCAGCGAAAACACGGCGGCATGGGACTATTTCGCCACGCTTGGCCCCGCCACCCACTGGGTGTGCTGGGGCGCGCCCAGCGACACCTTTCCGTGGGTGCGCAGCGACAACCATGCCGGTGCGATGCTGGCCACGCAGCACTTGCTCGACCGGGGCTATCGCCGGATCGTGTGTCTGGGGTCCGAAACATCGCCGCAACGCCAGTTCAAGGAACGCTATGACGGCTATGCCGCCGCGCTGACCGCCGCCGGGCATGAACCGCGGCTGCAACGGATCGAGCGCGGATTGCCACGCGAAGAACAAGGCCGCCGTGCCGCCAGCGCGCTGATCGACAGCGGTGAGCGCTTCGATGCGGTGTTCGCCGTCAGCGATGAAATCGCACTCGGCGCAATCAGCGAATTTGCGCGGCGCGGCATCCGCATCCCCGATGATGTCGGCGTGGTCGGGTTTGACGGGGTGCGCGCCGGGGCGTGGTCGAACCCGCCGCTGACGACGGTCGAATCCGATTTCGAAGTGGCCGGATCGCTGCTGGTCGACCGGCTGATCGCCACTATCGGCGGCGAAGTGCCATCACCCCGCCGCGTTCCGGTTCGGCTGGCGGAGCGCGGATCGACCCGCGCGTGAGGGGGGCGTTGTGATCGCGATGCTCGATCTGGAGGCTTATCCGCTAGATCGCCCCGACAGCGGTGGATATGCAGCTTTGGTCGAAACCTGCCGGGCCGCACTGCGCGCCGATGGCATGTTTGAATTGCCGGGTTTCCTGCGGCCCCAAGTGGCGGCCCATGCGGCGGCGCTCGCCACACCGGCAATGGCGAGCGCGAGTTTTCGTCATGCGCGCACTCACAATGTCTATTTTCTCGATCATGTCGCAGGATTGCCCGCCGATCACCCCGCGCTGCAAACAGTCGAAAGCATCAACCACACGCTGTGCGCCGATCAGGTTCTCGGCAATCCAGTCCTCGATCTCTATGAATGGCCGCCGTTTGCCGCGTTTCTTGCCGCAACGATGAACAAACCGGCGCTCTACCCGATGGATGATGCCATCGCCTGCGTAAACATTCAAAGCACCCGCGCCGGAGAAGGGCTGAACTGGCATTTCGACCGGTCAGAATTCACCGTTACCGTGCTGTTGCAGGCTCCCCAAGCGGGGGGCGAATTGGAATACCGCAAAGATGTGCGCACGCACGATGATGCGAATTACGCCGGGGTAGCAGCGGTATTGAACGGCACCGATCCGCTAGTGACCCGGATGCCGCTCAAACTGGGCGCGCTCAATGTCTTTCGCGGGGTCAACACGCTGCACCGTGTGGTGCCCGTCAGCGGCCCGGTTGACCGCATGGTGGCGATCTTGTGCTATTACGAAACCCCCGGCGTGGCGATGTCCGCGTCCGAACGGACCGGCTTTTACGGGCGCGCCTGATATCAGAAGGCGGCAATGCCGGTGATCGCGCGGCCCAGGATCAGCGCGTGGACATCGTGCGTGCCTTCATACGTGTTGACCGTTTCCAGATTGGATAAATGGCGCATCACCTGATATTCGGCGGAAATTCCATTGCCGCCGTGCATGTCGCGCGCCAGCCGCGCGATATCGAGCGCTTTGCCGACATTGTTGCGTTTGACCATCGACACCATTTCGGGCGCGAACCGGCCTTCGTCCATCAGCCGCCCGACACGCAAGCTGGCTTGCAAGCCAAACGCGATATCGCTCATCATGTCGGCCAGCTTTTTCTGGTAGAGTTGCGTTGCTGCCAGCGGGCGACCGAATTGCTTGCGATCCAGCCCATATTGCCGCGCCGCCGCCAGACAGAATTCGGCTGCCCCCAGCGCACCCCACGATATGCCATAGCGCGCGCGATTGAGACAACTGAATGGCCCCTTCAACCCCTGCACATCGGGCAGCAGCGCATCTTCGCCGACTTCGACCCCGTCCATCTGGATCATGCCGGTGATCGACGTGCGCAGCGACAATTTGCCACTGATTTTGGGCGCGACAAGCCCGGCCATCCCGCGTTCAAGGATAAAGCCCCGGATCGCGCCGCCATGTGCATCGGATTTGGCCCAGATCACAAACACATCGGCAATCGGCGCGTTGGAAATCCACGTCTTTGCGCCCGAAATCCGATAGCCGCCGCCAATCGGCGTGGCCCGCGTGGTCATTCCGCCGGGGTCAGACCCGGCATCGGGCTCGGTCAGGCCAAAACAGCCGATCAATTCGCCGCGCGCAAGGCCGGGCAAGTATTTGCGCTTTTGCGCTTCGGACCCGAACGCGTGAATCGGATACATCACGAGGCTCGACTGCACGCTCATCATGCTGCGATAGCCCGAATCGATCCGCTCAATCTCGCGCGCGATCAACCCATAGGCGACATAGCCAACCCCTGCCCCGCCATAGCTTTCAGGCACCGTCGGCCCCAACAGCCCGAGCGCACCCATTTCGCGGAACACATCGGGATCAGTGGTTTCATCCGACCACGCCGCAATCACGCGCGGCGCCAGCCGATCATCGGCATAAGCCTTGGCCGCATCGCGGATCATGCGTTCTTCGTCGGTGAGTTGCGAATCGAGAAAGAACGGATCGTTCCAGTCGAACGGGGTCATGCGAAGTACCTTTGTGTCAGCGTCGCGCGTCTATGAACCAGAAACCCGCTTTCGTCACCCCGGTCACGCGGGCAGCGCGCGACAGCTTTATGCCAGCGCCTTGAACTGGCCAAATGTCTGCGTGCCGCGCGCGTTTGCGGGCAAGGCCAGTTCGCCAGCCGCAACTTTTTCGCGCAAATAGCGGTATGTCTGCAACGCCATCGACCACATGTGATCGCCGATGCTGATATCGGGATAGTTGGCGGCTTTTGATCCATCGGGATCGAACTGCGGCAGCGGGCGGATCTTGGTGGCATAGTCGCAGGCGAAAAACAGCGGAAACGACAGCCGTTCGTTCGCCACTTTGCGCACGCGGTGGGTGGTGGCAACAAATTGCCCGGCGGTCATCACTTCCAGCATATCGCCGATATTGATCACAAACGCTTCTTCCCCGTCGATTACCAGCGGCGGCGCGTCGATCCAGCGCCCTTCGCCGTTGAGCACTTCCAGCCCCGGCTGATCGGCCAGCAGCAGCGTAAAGCATTCGTAATCGGTATGCGCGCCGATCCCCGGCGCGTCCTGTGCCGAAGGATCGACCGGATAATGGATCAGCCGCAGCTTTGACGGCGGACAGGTGACCAGCGCGTCAAAGCCGTGTTCGTCCACCCCCAGCGCCAGCGCAAACCCCTGGAACAGCTTGCGCCCAAGCGCGAACACATCGTCGTAATAGGCGGCCACCGCCGCGCGAAACCCCGGCAGATCGGGCCACTTGTTGCCGCCGATCAAGGGCTGTCCGGCGCGCACGAACGGATGATCGTCTGCCGCTTCAAAGCCGATATCCCACGCCTCTTTCAAATCGGGCCGCCCGCTGCCGTAAAATTCCGACCCTTCGGGCACATAGCCTTTGTGCCCGCGCCCGAGCGCGATGTGGCAGCGCATTTTCCAGTCGAAGTCCTGCGCAAACAGCGCCGCACTCGCCGCGCGCAAGGCGGCGATCCGGTCTGCCGCGATACCGGTGCCGCGAATGTAGAAAAACCCCACGTCGCGCGCGGCGCGGCCCAAGTCTTCGGCCACAGCCTGCCGCTGCGCCAGATCATCGCTGAACAGCCCTCGCACATCGATGATCGGCAATGAGTCAAAGCTGGTGGTCATCGCTTGCTCCATGCGGTGAACTGTGCGCGGGTGGACTGCGCCATCCAGCGGTTCAAGTCCCACGTATCGGCGACCGGCGCGCGGGTAAAGGGCAAGAGATGGGTATAGCCATCCGGCCCGAATTCGGGCGTGACCGTGGTCATTTCGCGGCCCGCCGCGCGATGCTGCGCCCAGACCTGTTCCCACATCGCCTGATGCCAGCCGAGTGCATCGGCATATTCGGGCGCGGCGGGATGTGGCACTTGCGGGCCCTGATCGTACCCCACGCGCGCCTGCACATGGTGCACCCGGTTCAGAAACGGCGACAGATCATCGGCAGGATCGTTCAGCAGCCGCTCGCTCACCACCACCCAGTGGCTCAGATCGGCGGTAAAGCGCAAATCGGGCACTTGCGCGATCAATTCGAGCGTCAGCCACGGGCTGTAGAGCGAAGTCGCGCGGTGAATTTCAAAGCTGCATGTCAGCCCGCCGGCATTGGCGAGCTCCTGCGCCCGGCCAAAGAAATCGACCTGCATCGCCAGCGGCCAGCGATCATTGCCCGCCAGCACATTGACGAAGCGCGCACCGACCTGCCGCGCGCCGTCGATCGCTGCGGCCAGCCGATCACAATGCTGCGCCGGGGTCCACGCCTGATCGGGGATGACATCGCCGCCCGTGAACACGACCGCGATATAGTCCAGCCCCTGCCCCGCGAGCGAAGCTTTGAGCGCGCGGCGCGCGAATGGATCGCTCGGCAGTCGCGCTTCGACCCCGACAAAGCCGATATCGCGGCACTCCGCGCCGCAGCGTGCCCAATCGGCATCCGGCCCGGTCGGCCAGCCCCACAACGAACGAAACAGATCGAGCCGCATGAGCAGACTTCACCACCGTAACGCCGCAACTGCAAGCGCTTTGCAGGCGCGGTCAATCGGCCCAATACAGCGTCAGCGGATTGTCCACCAGCATTTGCCGCTGCAATTCGGGCGTGGGCGCGATGCGCGGGATCATATCGACCAGATGGCCGTCATCGGGGATCGCATCCTGCATATTGGGGTGCGGCCAGTCGGTGCCCCACAGCACGCGGCCCGGATAATCGGCCACCAGCGGGGCGACGGCTGCGGCAAAGTCATTCCACGGGTCGCCACCCGGATCGAGCCGGTCGGGGCACGTCGCCTTGAACCAGATATCATCGCGCGACGCGAGCAAGCGGCGAAATGCCCGCATATCCGCGCCGTCGGGCCCTTGCGTCACATCGGGGCGGCCCATGTGATCGACCACCACCGGCACCGGAATCGCATCGATAAAGCCACGCAAATCGTCGAGAATATCCGCCTCGAAATAGATCACGACGTGCCAGCCCACCGGCAGCCGCCGCGCCAAATCGGCAAACCGGTCGCGCGGCGCATCGTCGACCAGCCGCTTGAGAAAATTGAAGCGGATGCCGCGGATTCCGCCCGCGTGGAGTGCGTGGAGATCGGGTTCGCTGATCGCCGGATCAACCACCGCCACCCCGCGCGCGCGGCCTTGTGAGCGCGCGATGGCGTCAAGCGTTGCGGCATTGTCGGTGCCGTGGCAACTCGCCTGCACGATCACGTTGCGGTCAAACCCCAGATGGTCGCGCAACGCAAACACCTGATCCGGCCCGGCATCGGCGGGCAGATACTTGGCCTTTGCGCTGAACGGAAACTGCGCCTGCGGGCCGAACACATGGCAATGCGCGTCAACCGCCCCGGCAGGCGGGCGATAGCGCGGCGCAGACGGGCGGGAATGCCACGAAACGATCCGGTCAGTCATGCAAACACCACTCCGTCGAACAGCTTGCGCGCGGTCCGCAGCAACGCCGCGCTGATCACCGCGCCATCGGCACCGGTTTCGAGCACGCAGCTCAATTCGCCCGTCGGATGTTCGACCGACAGCGTGTGCTGCGGCCCCTCACCCACTACTGCCACGGCGGCGGCGGGCGATCCCGGCAGCAGGCACGCGGTCGCCACCGACACCGCGCCCAGCACGCCGATGGTGGCATGGGCGCGGTGCGGGATATAACTGCGCACGGTTACCGCGCCGCCATGGCGCGGCGGGGCGACCAGCATCATTTTGGGCACGGTTGCAGCGGTAACATCGCCCAGGTTCATCAGCGGCCCGGCGATCAGGCGGATCGCCTCGATCCGCGCTTTGACTTCGGTCGCGTTATCCAGCCAGTCGCGGTCTTCATACCCGGTCACGCCCAGATCAGCCGCCGCCATCACCACGCACGGCATTCCGTTGTCGATCAGCGTGACCGCCACACCGTTGATGGTATCGACGACATGGCCGGTCGGCAGCAGCGCGCCGCAACTCGATCCGGCGGTGTCGCGAAATTCCAGCGGCACCGGCGCGTGCGTGCCGGGCACCCCGTCGATGGCGGCATCGCCCGCATATGTGGGCACGCCGCCGGGCGTCTGCACCGTGGCAACCGCGACTTGCCCGGTGTTTTCCATGAAGATCGCCACGCGCGTTTCGTCACCCGTGGCCGCAACCAGCCCGCGCTCGATGGCAAACGGGCCAACCCCGGCCAGAATATTGCCGCAATTCTGTTTGTCCGACACCAGCGCCTGATCGACCGAGACTTGCAGAAACAGATAATCGACATCGATTCCCGGCCGCGCCGAGCGCGAGACGACCGCCACTTTGCTCGTCAGCGGATCGGCCCCGCCCAGCCCGTCGATCTGGCGCAGATCGGGCGAACCCATGACACGGAGCAAAAACGCATCGCGGTCGGCGGGCAAGTCCTCCTTGATGAAATACCCGCCTTTTGACGTTCCCCCGCGCATCCACATGCAGCGCGCAGCGCGCCCATCAGACATAGATCAGCCCTTCGCGCGCCAGCCGGTCGCGCATCGCATAGATATCCAGCCCCAGTTCCCCGGCGGCGAGCCGCGCGCGCTTGTCCGCCTCGTTCGCTTCGCGCGCTTGTGCTGCCGCCAAGACCGTTTCGGCGGACGCACGCGGCACCACACACACGCCATCGTCATCGGCCACGATCACATCGCCCGGCTGGATCGCCGCACCCGCACAGACCACCGGCACATTGACCGAACCCAGCGTATTCTTGACCGTGCCTTGCGCGAACACCGCTTTTGACCACACCGGAAACTGCATTTCGGTCAAATCGCGCACATCGCGCACCCCGGCGTCGATCACCAGCCCGCGACAGCCGCGCGCTTGCGCCGATGTCGCCAAAAGATCGCCGAAATAGCCGTCTTCGCACGGCGACGTCGGCGCGAGCACCAGAATATCGCCCGGCTGCAACTGTTCAATGGCGACATGCACCATCCAGTTATCGCCCGGTGCCGCGCTGATCGTGACCGCCGATCCGGCGATCCGCGCCCCGGCATAAATCGGGCGCAACCGGCTGGCGAGCAGCCCGGTGCGGCCTTGCGCCTCGTGCACCGTGGCCACGCCGCATTGCCCGAGCGCATCGATCACCGCGAGGGGCGCGCGCGCGATAGTCTGGACGACGATATGGCTCATGGTCTGTACTCGCTGATGAATGGTCGCAGTTCCGGTTGCACGGGCCTTGGACAAAGGAAAAGCCGGATTGCTGGCCAAGGCATTAGTTTTTGCTAAAGCACGCTTCCTTCCCTCGCCTGAAGCGGCGGGGCTGGCGCATTGGATCAACAATGGAAATCTGGGACTACAACTTGCGCCACCTTGCCGCGATTGCGCAAATCGCGCGGCTGGGCACGATGGGCGCGGCGGCGCGGGCGGTCAATCTGACGCAGCCTGCCTTGACTCAGGCGCTGGCGCGGGTCGAAGGCCAGTTGGGGCTGATGTTGTTCGAACGCCGCCATGATGGCATGGTGTCGACACCTGCCGCCCTAGTGCTCGCCCCGCGCATCGCCGCCGCGCTCGATCATACCGCCAGCCCGCATGTCACCACGGCGCGGATGCGTGCGCTGCTCGCGCTCGCCGATCATGGCGGCTATCTGGGGGCGAGCCTTGCCACCGGGCTGGCGGTGCCGACGCTGCATCGCGCGATCAAGGATCTGGCGCTGTCGTTGCGCAAAGTGCTGGTCGAACGGCGGAGCAATGCGGTCGTGCTGACCGAATCCGGCCATGCCTTGGCACGCGCGTTCCGGCTGGCGCGGGTTGAACTGGAGGCCGGGCTGGCAGAACTCGAAGCGCTCAAAGGCCGAGAAATCCGGCGGATTACCGTGGGTGCCATGCCGCTGTCGCGCGCGCGCATCCTGCCCGCCGCCGTGGCGCGGTTTTTGAAACGGCACCCGCATGTGCGCATCGCGATTGCCGAAGGCGCGCGCGCCGAATTGGTCGAACCGCTGCGCAACGGCATGATCGACATGATGATCGGCGCGTTGCGCGATCCGCTGGTCGAACCCGATCTGACGCAAGCCGCGCTGTTCGAGGATGAACCGGTGATCGTTGCGCGCCACGACCATCCGCTGGCGAGCACGCAGCCCGATCTCGCCACGCTGGCGCGCCACGCGTGGATCCTGCCCGCGCGCGGTGCGCCCTTGCGCGATTCGTTGGAAGCGCTGTTCGATGCCGCGGGGCTGGCGCACCCGCCCGTGCCGGTCGAATCGGGATCGGTGATGACAATCCGACAGATCCTGATCGAAAGCGACTTTCTCGCGCTCGTATCGCCCGATCAGGTCGCGGTCGAATGCGAAGCGCGCTGGCTGACCTCGCTCGGCCGGTTGCCCGGCGCGTTTCACCGCGTGATCGGGGTGACCACGCGCACGTCGTGGCGGCCCACGGCGGTGCAGGCCGAATTCCTTGCCGACTTGAACGCGGTCGCGAAAGCGCGGTAAACTCAGCGTCGCGCGAACCGGCGGCGGCGCAACCACAAGACCGCCCAATCCCCGCGCGTCGCCTGCGCCGCCAGCCGCATCCCCGCGCGATCATAGGCCGTGCGCACGGCGGGGATCTGCGTGGCCAACAAGCCCGACAGCAGCACCGATCCGCGCGGCGCGACCGATGCGGCAAACGCCGGAGCCAGATCGATCAGCGGCCCGGCAAGAATATTGGCGATCAGCAGATCATACGGCGCGCTCAGCTTCAGCAGCGGATGATCGACCCCTGCGCCGATCACCATGGTCAGCCGCCCCGGTTCAGCGCCCAGCCCCACGCCATTGGCATCGGCATTAAGCGCCACCACCGGGCCGCATACCGGATCGATATCGCTCGCGATGGCCCGCGCACCCGGCCACAGATGGAGCGCGGCGAACGCCAGCAGCCCGGTGCCCGTGCCAATATCGGCCAGATTGCGCACCACCACCCCGCGCTGCTTCATCACCGCCAGCATCGCCAGACACCCGGCAGTAGTGGCATGTTGCCCGGTGCCAAACGCCAGACTGGCGGGAATCACCAGATTGCGCACCCCGGCTTGCGCCAGCGGCGGGTGATCGGGAGTATGGACATGGAACGGCCCTTCGCGGATCGGCTCGATCCCCGCCTGGCTCAGCGTAATCCAGTCGGTCGGGGGCAAATGCTCGATCAGCGGCGCGGGCGCTTCGCCGTCGAACAGTGCTGCCAACTGCGCCAGATCATCCGCGCATGGACGGTGCGGCAGCCAGGCTTCCAAGCGCCAGTCTTCGGGCTGATCCGGCGCGATTTCGCCGCCCGCGATGACCACATCGGGGTCCCAGTCCCACGCATCTTCGTGCGCCAGCAGCGCCGCTTCGATGCGCGCGCGCGGGGCGAAATAGGTCACTTTCCAGGCTTCGTCGGCTGTCATCGCGCCGCTGTAGCAGGCCTTTGGCAAATATCGAGCGCCGCGATGCACAAATCGTGCCGCCGCGCCGCCCGCCCGTCGGCACAGGTTGCGCGATGCAGCATTTCGACTAAAGCGAATCAGCATCGCATCGGACACAGCGCGGCCCGGCCGAAACAGCTTCAGGAGTTTTGCATGGCGCAAGCACATCGTGATCGGCCCTTGTCGCCGCACTTGCAGATCTGGCGCTGGGGTCCGGCAATGCTGGTGTCGATCCTGCACCGCGTCACCGGCAATGGGCTGGCCTTTGCCGGGTTGGGCCTGTTGCTGTGGTGGGTCGGCGCGATTGCCGGGGGCGAGGCGAGCTATCAGACTTTTCTGGCCTATGTCTGGACGGGTACCGGCGGCGGGCTGGCAGGCTGGACTGCGCTGCTCGGCAAAGTCGTGCTGATCGGGCTGACGTGGGCGTTCTTTCAGCATTTGGCCACGGGCCTGCGCCATTTCGTGCTCGATATCGGTGCGGGCTATGAATTGTCGGCCAATGCGCGCTGGTCGGTGCTGACGCTGGTGTTTTCGCTCGCCGGTACCGCGCTGGTGTGGGCCTATCTGCTCACCGCGCGCTAATCACTTTAACCATCAGAGGTTGTCATGGGTAACGGTACGTCGATAGGCCGGGTGCGCGGGCTGGGTTCCAGCCACCATGGCACCCGCCACTTTCTCGCCAGCCGCCTGAGCGCGGCGGGCAATCTGGTGCTGATCCCCTATCTCGCGATCAGCCTGCTGCTGCTGCCCCTGCATGACTATGCCACGGTCCATACGTGGCTGGCGCAGCCGGTCGCGGCCACCGCGCTGGTGCTGCTCTTTATCAACACCGTCTGGCACGCACGGCTCGGCGTGCAAGTCATGCTCGAAGACTATGTCCATGGCGGCGCAGGCAAAATCGCGGTGTGGCTGCTAATCACGGTCGTGCCGGTGGCGGCGGCAGCATTCGGCGTGATCTGCGTGATCCGTATTGCCCTGGGAGGCGTGTAAACCATGACGGCTGCTTACAAGATCATCGACCATACCTATGATGTCGTGGTCGTCGGCGCGGGCGGTTCGGGGCTGCGCGCGACAATGGGCGCGGCGCAAGCCGGGCTGCGCACCGCCTGCATCACCAAAGTGTTTCCCACCCGGTCACACACCGTGGCTGCGCAAGGCGGGATTGCCGCATCGCTGTGCAACAACACGCCCGATCACTGGACGTGGCACATGTACGACACGGTCAAAGGGTCGGACTGGCTGGGCGATCAGGATGCCATCGAATATATGGTGCGCGAAGCCCCGGCTGCGGTCTACGAGCTCGAACACGCCGGGGTGCCGTTCAGCCGCAATGCCGATGGCACGATCTATCAACGCCCGTTCGGCGGCCATATGCAGAACATGGGTGAAGGCCCGCCCGTGCAGCGCACTTGCGCCGCAGCGGACCGCACGGGCCACGCGATGCTCCACGCGCTCTACCAGCAATCGTTGAAATACGACGCCGACTTTTTCATCGAATATTTCGCCATCGACCTGATTATGGAAAATGGCGCGTGCCGGGGCGTGATCGCGCTGTGCCTCGATGACGGGTCGATCCACCGGTTTCGCGGCCATGCGGTGGTTTTGGCCACGGGCGGCTATGGCCGCAGCTATTTCACCGCGACATCGGCGCATACGTGCACCGGTGATGGCGGCGGCATGGTGCTGCGCGCCGGTTTGCCCTTGCAGGATATGGAATTCGTGCAATTCCACCCCACCGGCATTTATGGCGCGGGCGTGCTGATTACCGAAGGCGCGCGCGGCGAAGGCGGCTATCTGACCAATTCCGAAGGCGAACGCTTTATGGAGCGCTATGCCCCTTCGGCCAAAGACCTGGCCAGCCGCGATGTCGTGTCGCGCTCGATGGCGCTCGAAATCCGCGAAGGGCGCGGCGTCGGCCCGCACAAAGACCATATCTATCTGCACCTCGATCATATCGACCCGAAAGTGCTGGCCGAACGGCTGCCGGGGATCACCGAAAGCGGCAAGATCTTTGCCGGGGTCGATCTGACCCGCCAGCCGCTGCCGGTGGTGCCGACGGTACATTACAATATGGGCGGCATTCCGACGAACTATCACGGCGAAGTCGTGACCATCGGGGCCGACGGCAACCCCGAAACCATCGTCCCCGGCTTGTTCGCGGTGGGCGAAGCGGCGTGCGTGTCGGTGCACGGGGCCAATCGGCTGGGATCGAATTCGCTGATCGACCTCGTGGTGTTTGGCCGCGCCACGGGCTTGCGGCTCAAGGCGCTGATTGCGCCGGGCACCAGCCACGCCTCGCTGCCTGCTGACAGCGCCGATCTTGCGCTGACCCGGCTCGACCATTTCCGCCACGCCAAAGGCGGATCGCCCACCGCGCAAATCCGCACCGAAATGCAACGCACGATGAGCCAACATGCCGCGGTGTTCCGCACCGCCGATCTGATGGCAGAAGGCAAAGCCAAACTCGCCGCGACATATGCACGGATGCAGGATATCGGCGTGTCCGACCGCTCGCTGATCTGGAATTCCGACCTCGTCGAAACGCTCGAACTCGACAATCTGATCAGCCAGGCTGCGGTCACGATGCACAGCGCGCACAACCGGCAGGAAAGCCGGGGCGCGCACGCGCACGAAGATTTCCCGCAGCGCGATGATGCCAACTGGATGAAGCACACCGCCACGTGGTTCAACGGCTGGGGCGGCACGGGCGGCGACATCCGCATCGATTACCGCCCGGTGCACGAATATACGCTGACCGACGATGCGACTTATATCAAACCCAAAGCGCGGGTCTATTGAGCGAACACCACCATGCCAGATGACGATTACGTTTATGACGAAGCCACTGGCGAATGGATGGCCGCATCCGCGCTTGCCGCGCGCGATGCGGCAGCAGATCGCATCGAGGTCCGCGATGCGGTGGGCAATCTGCTCGCCGATGGCGATGCCGTAACGCTGGTCAAGGATCTCGATGTCAAAGGCGCGGGCCAAACGCTGAAACGCGGCACGCTCATCAAATCGATCCGCCTGACCGGCGACGCGCAGGAAATCGACTGCCGGTTCGACGGAATCAAGGGCCTGGTGCTGCGCGCCGAATTCGTGCGCAAACGCTAACCCCCAAGCCCCTCCCATTTTGGGGGAGGTGGCAGCCCGCAGGGCTGACGGAGGGGGTGATAAGGGTAGAAATGGCGTGCGGGCTGGCTAGGTT
>CAINGT010000128.1 GCA_903848655.1 uncultured Sphingomonadales bacterium | reverse complement strand
GTTGCCAATAACTCATTTAATATCAATATATTAAAATCACCCCCTAAAGAGGAGGGGGCAATCAAGGCACCGATTTACCCACAAAAAACGGGTGGGGAATCGCTGATTCCCCACCCGCCAATCGGTCAGTCGCGCGATCAGAAGCTGAAGCGGACCGAACCTTTGACGGCGCGGCCTTGGGCCACACCGGCGTTGATCAGGCTGGTGCTGCCGCTGACAAACCCGGCTGCGCCTTGTGTCGCGTAAGTATTGAACAAGTTGTAGACATCCAACCCAAGCTGGATGTGCGGCACCGGACGCACTTTGGCGAACAGGCCGAACAAGGCCGATCCGGCATATGTGTTGGTATCACCGCCCAGCGTGCTGGTCTGGCCATTCACACTAACGCCCAGTTCCGCCTTGTCGATCGTATAGCCAAGGAGCGCGGAATACGTCAGGTCAGGAATGTTCGGCGACTTTTTGAACGGCGAATTCTGGCTGGCAGCAACTTTCGAATGGTCATAGGTCGCGCTCAGCACCATGCTGAACCCGCCATTGCGATAAGTGCTGAACAGTTCAACACCGGTATCCTTGTACTTGCCTGAAATGATGCACGTGGTGGCATCGATGCCGAGGATGTTCTTGCAGTTCGTCGCCGAAATTTCCTGCGATGAAATGCTGTACTTGGAATAGAACCCGGTCAGTTCGACAGTATAACGCCCGCCGAGCAGGCTGCCCCGATTTTTCAGCCCCACTTCGTATTGATCGACCGGGAACGCGGCATTGGCCTGCCCCGATGCGCTCAAGCCGCCGCTGGCGGTGAAGTACGATGGGCTCGAATTGGTCAGGCGGTCAGCGTTGAAGCGCGTGCCGTGTGAGGCGCGCACGAAAGTCGAAAGACCGTCGGTGACTTTGTACAGCGCGCCAACCGACCAGTTGGTGGCGTGCTCGCTGAAATTGACCGCATTCATCACGCCATCATAGCCCAGCAGCGGCAGCGATGTGACCACGGTCGTGCCGGTGCGCGGATCGATCTGGCTGATCTTGGCGGTGCCAATGGGATTGCCGGTGCTGCCCTGCGCCCAGCCGCTGCCCGCGAAGATTTCTTCGCGGATGCTGGCGTCAAGGTTCAGATTGCCGATATCGATGTTGAGATCGGCATAAGGTGCATTGTTGGTGAAAGTCAGGTCGAACTGCTGGTTCCAGCCTTGGTTGAACCCGGTCTGGCCGCTAGCCGCCAGCAAGTTGCCGGTACCGTTCAGCCCGCTGACCAGATCGAGCTGCGCCGGGTTGGAACCCGTTGCTTCGTTGATCGAGCTGTTCGAGTGCCAATCTTCGGCGATGCGCTGCGAGTAATAGAGATAGCCCAGTTTCAGGTCACCCTTAAAGCTGGTGCTTTCAAACTTGTAGTGCGCGGCCAGATCGTTGGCGATGTGGTCCATGTGGTTCATGTTGGTGTGAACCGCCGCGCTGGCGCTGGCATAAGCACCCGTGAACGGTTTGCCCGCATTCGGCCCATTGGCATAAATCAGTGACTGGGTAGCCAACTTCGTGACGGTGTCGTGCGCCAAAGCGCCATCGGTCGGCCCTGCGCCATAGAACTGCACGTTGAAATTGCCGTTCATGCGCCCGATCCGGGCGTTGTCGTCAACCGTCAATCCGCCGCCAAAATCATAATGCGTTTGGAATTGCAGCATTTTCTGGCGGGTCAGAATGCCGTTGAGCGGCTGGCGCGCCACATTGCCGTTAACATCGGAAAACAGCGTGTTGGAATTGAGCGCCGAATAGCCCGGTGCCTGGTTGCGCGCATCGCACAGCGTCGAAGGGCCAAAGCCCGAAACTTTGCCGCCCGACAGCGTGGCCGAACTGATGCAGCCGTTATAGCTGGGTTCTTGCGTATCGGCGACTTTGAACAGCAGGCGGATATAGCCTTTTCCGTCGGCGAATTCTTTCGTGATATTGCCCTTGATGGCATAGGAATTGCTGACATTGTAGGCGGCATGTTCGATGCCGTGGCCAACGTCGTAATAGCCGCCGATGTTGTAATAGGTCGAATCGTTGATGCTGCCGCCCAGCCGGAAATTGACTTTGGTCCAATCGTAATTGGCACCCTTTTCCACTTCGACAAATCCGCCGTCATTGCGACCGGTATAGCTGATATGGTTCAACACTGCGCCGATGGCTTGCGACGCGAGCGTTGAGGCTGTGCCACCGCGAATCGCTTCGATCCGTTCATCGGTGACCATCGGGTGGGTCCAGTAGTCGTTGTTGCCGAACTGGATATCGCCGAACAGCACCACCGGCAGACCATCTTCCTGGATCTGCACGAACGGCGAACCGCCGGTGGGGGTGCGCAGACCGCGCACGCCGATGTTCGAGTTGCCACCATCGCCTTGCGTACCGGCAACCTGTATGCCGGGGATCAGGCGGTACAATTCCGCCGTGGACGATGCGTTGAATTTCTGGATGTCCGCCGTGGTCAGCGAGCTGATCGAGGTGGAGGTATCAAGCTTGGTACGCGAACCGGTCGAGGCGGTAACCACGATGGTCTCAAGCGTATCCGGGGCGGCGGCGGGCGCTGCCGCATCGGCCGCATAAGCAGGCAAAGCAAAGGCGGCGGTGGCAATCGCCATCGCCGAAACGCACGAACGCAAAGCTGGGTGCTTCATCAGGAAATCCCCCATGTGAATGCCGCTGCCTCGATTGGCAAAGGTCATTTCAGCCGCCTATCGCCGGTTACAATCGTTTGCAAGTGATTTTGCAAAGGATTGCAACCAGAATTGCCGTTGCGCCCAAGCTGTGGCACGAATGCATCACCGCACGGCTTGCATTGCCCGCAGCCGCAGGCCAAACTGGATGGTATGACCGAAATCCCCGCTGCCGATGCCCCGCCGCGCCCGCGCATTCGCAACATTACCGAATTGGCGCGGCTGGCAGGCGTATCGCCCGGTACGGTATCGCGCGCGCTGGCGGGCAAGGCGCTGGTCAATCCGGTGACGCGCGATCGCATCCAGACGCTGGCGCGCGACCACGGATTTCACCTTAACCAGATGGCCAGCCGGTTGCGCACCCAGCGCAGCGGGGTGATTGGAATCGTGTTTCCGCTCGGCCATGAAAGCCGCCAGCACATTTCCGATCCGTTTTTCATGACCCTGTTCGGCTATCTCGCCGATGAACTGACCGAAAGCGGGCACGATATTATGCTGTCGCGGGTGATCCCCGGCGATGCGCAGTGGCTGGACCGAATCGTCGATTCCGGGATGCTCGATGGTGCGCTGGTGATCGGCCAATCGGATCAAAGCGCGGTGATCGACGCGGTGGCGGCGCGCTATCTGCCGCTGGTCGTGTGGGGTTCGCACCGCCCCGGCCAGATCCATTGCACGGTCGGGGTCGATAACCGGCTGGGCGGGCGGCTGGCGGCGGAGCGGTTGCTCGCGATTGGCAAGACCCGGTTGGCGTTTCTGGGCGAAACGCGCGGGCCGGAAATCGCCGACCGGCTGTCCGGAGTGCGCGATGCCATCCATGGCCGCGCAAATGTTACCCTGGCGGTGATGCCGACCCCGCTGTCGAGCGAGGCAGTGGCCGAACAAGTCGCCGCGCAAGTGGCTGAACTGGGCGATGCCATCGACGGGATCGTGGCCGCGTCCGATGTAATCGCGATGATGGTGCTGCGCGTGCTGCACGAACGCGGGATGCGTGTGCCCGATCAGATCGCGGTCGTCGGGTTTGACGATCTGCCATTGGCCACGCGGACCGTGCCGCAATTGACCACCGTGCGGCAGGATATCGCCAGCGGGGCCAAAGCGATGGTCACCGCGCTGATGCAACGCATCGCCGGCCATCCCGCCCCCGCCACGATCCTGCAACCCGAACTGGTGATCCGCGAAAGCGCGTAAGGGGAAAAGTCCAGGTCCTCCCCCGTTGGGGGAGGTGGCAGCCCGCAG
>CAINGT010000127.1 GCA_903848655.1 uncultured Sphingomonadales bacterium | reverse complement strand
TTTTCACGGTGGAGGCGGCGAGCGTGGCGATGTCGCGGGCAAGTCCAAACGCCCGATCAAACCAGAGCTTGAGCCGCATACCGATAAAGTCGCTGCCGTGCTGTTCGACGAAGCGCGCCTTGCGGTCGAGGTGGGCAAGGCAAGTCTGATGGTGCAGCCCGTGCCCTTGCTGGCCGGTATAGCGATCCGATATCCAGACATCGGGCTGATGACCGGCCATGGTGTCGCGCACAATTTGGGCAGCACGGCTGAAAGCAGCGGTATGAACGACAGCATCGGGCGCGCAGAACACCCATTGATAGCCGTTGCAGCCCTCGATCCGCATCCCGGTCTCATCGCACGCCACAACCGGCGCGCGGCGCAAGGCCACGAACGCATCATCGCGCTTGGCGGCAAAGATCGGCGCGGCGCGCTTGAACATGTTCATCTGCGCGCCCTGGCTGATATCCAGCCCGAACAAGTCGCCAAATACGTCCTGCAACCGTTGGTAGGAAAACAACTGGTTGGACTTGAGATAGAGCGTGATGCGAAAAAGTGGGAACCGGTTTTTCGCAATAAATCACGCAAAAACAGAGACTCTATAGCGGAATGCGATTCAATCTAATCGCATTCCGCTATAGAGCGCCAGCGCGTGAATGCGGCGGCCAAACGGTGTGCCTTGCGCCGCCTGTGGCACTGGTGCGCTGGTCGCCTTGCCGCATGTCGAACACGTGCAGGACATCCTGCGGTGCCGCCGGATGATCGGCTTGACTGGCGGAAGATCGATCTCGTCATATTCGCCGATGACATCGCCCATCGCATCTGCGCCAAATGGCAGACCGCAATGCTGGCAATGCGCGGGCCGGTGGTCTTCGTGTGCATCGGCCGTTTCCGCCAGCGCGCGCGCGTGCCCTTTGTGCCCCGGCTTGGCACCACCGGGCCGCGAACCTTCCCGCTTGCTTTACTGATCCGTCGATGGCGGCTTTGATGATGTGCGCGACGTCTTGCCCGGCCGCTGCAAGTTCAGCAGCATCTCGATCAACTCAGGCTTGGTAAGCCGCTCAAGTTCCTCGCGATTCATGGGTAGTGTGAATCACAGACCGACCGCCTTGGCAAGGGGGTGGGTAATTACAGTGCCATTGGTCACCCACCTCGTTTGGAGCGCTCATGCGACTCCGTGCCAACAAGGTGGGTGGCTACAGCAATTACGCAATGTCCCCGGAATTCTTGACGCAGAGCAATATCGTCGCCACCACTGAGCCGTAAGTCAGAGATTTCATCGGACACTCCAATCATGCGTCAGGACGACAGCAGGCAAATACGGCGACTACGGTTTTACTGACCGGTCCTTCGGATCGATAACGCGATCCTTGTCATACTCGAGGGTTCCCGGAATTGGTGCCAGACGGTCAATTGCCACGCCGAATGTATTTGGCATCTTGCCGGCCGCTCGGAGTTCTGCCGCCCTAACAGGCAATCCTTGCAAGCGCCCCGTCTCTCGGGCTGGGGCAGACACGGCGAGCAATGCAAACGACGGGATTCCCGCAGGGTTCAACGCGGGCGGTGGCATGTCCCAGTCGTCGGTCATTCGTATTCGACCCAGATCAGTCACTTGCCCCGCGGGGGCGTCGAACATGACTGTCCCCATGCAAAAGCACGTGTCCACGTCTCCCGGGCCATCCCGCCACATATGCCCGTAGAGGACATATTTCCCCGGTTTCACCACAATCAGGTAGACGAGAAGGCCATTTTGCTTTTCGAGAACTTTCCCGAATTCGGAATTGACTGCAAACCTGTCTTCGATGGTTGGAAACTCGAAGTCTGATTCCTTCAGGCCGGGCTTGCGGACTCTGGCTTGAATGTAAGCCGCCGCCCGTTCCTTTCCATAATCAGCACGCTCCTGATCAGTTGGAACGCGAAGAAACCTGAACTCACTCTTCTGAAGCAGCCGGAAAGCAATGTAGGCTTTGGATGGGTCGATCTGGATAGCTCCGGCACCTGTTACATGTTCGGCATAGTCAACCGCGGAAGCAGTCGTCGTTATTGCCGCGCAAAGAATGAAGGCGATCAACTTGACCATGCAACGCATCACTTCAACTCCGGCTGCATAGGGTCGGCCCCGGAAGCAATCCTGGCCTGCTGGATGAGCATTCTTTTCCGATCACCTTCTGCGGGTGGCTTGTCAGCTTCATCGAAATTGAACTTTTGCCATATTTCCCGTGACAGGCCGTAGCGTTGATAGCCCTTGTAGCCCATGCAGACGCGAAGGTTATTCCTGCGCGTTGTCCTGCGCCAGGGAACGCCGAACATCTTGTCTGCCCAGCGTTGGCCAATCGGATCGACAAGGTTCGCCACTACCGTACCAACACCGGCTATGGCGATGTTGTTGGAAATGACAATATATCGCGTTGGCTCCAGCCTGAATGGCAAAGCTCGTCCAAAAGCGTCACACTCAATGACATCGATCAACGCCTCTTCAAATGAGATACCTTTCCTGTGAAAGAAGAAGTACTTATTGTATAACTTCTTATCTTCGGCCGCTTCAACAAAGGCAATCGATGGGATCGCCACACTGCCAGGATCAATACCGCTATCGGAGGTCTCGTCGGCTGCAAGTACGGGTTGATTGCTGAGTGCAATCAACCCAACGAATGCCAACTGCCATAACCGCCTAATCGACAATTCTCGCCCCCGAGTTAATCTCGCCCGCAGATCTCAATTTAAGGCCGGTTTTCTGAGCCTGGCTACCTGCGAGACCGGTTCATAGACAGATTCCCACGCGCGATCAACCAGATACCCTGATTTGCCCAATTCGGACTTTCGAGCAAATCGCACAATCGCGTACGGCTTCATTGGCCGATTAGCGCGACAGCTATCCTGGCCTTGAGGTTTGCATCCACTGGATCGATCATCGCAGCTTTTTCAAAGAGTTGCCTGGTGCGCTGAGCATCTACGCCAACACCATCGTTGGTCGAATACATCGCACCCTGATTGAAGCAGCCACCGGCGTCACCGCCGTCGCAGGCCTTGCCAAAAAGCGCTTCCGCCTGCCGCTTGTCGACCGGCGTTCCGACGCCCAGAAGATACATATTGCCGAGATTGGAACAGGCGCGGCCGAATCCTGCATCACAAGCGCTCTTGTACAGAGCCATGGCCTTGGCTTTGTCAAAGACGCCAACCTCTCCATCCTCATTGAGATAACCAAGATTGAAGCACGCTTTGGCGTCGCCCGTATTGCAAGCCGATTGATAGGCCGGCAGAGATTTTGCCTTGACGCCGCTTCTGCCCTCGCCAGTGTAATACATGACACCCAAAGAAGGACATAGCCGTGCGCCATCGTCGTCACAATCGGGATTGTACGCCATGACCGAGCCGTCCGCGTCAATTCCGGTGACAGCAATTCCGGTGACAGCAATTGGACTGCACCCCAAAGCTGAGACATGTTAATCGAATGACACGACTACCGAGGAGAAACCGTGTCAAACCGCACCGCAATTCCGAGGACACGCAATTCCGAGGACACTATACTAAATTGACACGCGTCCCCTCGCCCCAATGAGGCGCGGCCCAAAGCAAAATAAGAGATTTTAAAATAGTTCCCATAATTTCGACGGTAAAAAGTGGGTAAACATCTGAATAAACGTCCCCATTCAAGTATAAAAAATTCCGATAAGCGCCGAATTTTCTGCCAATCGGTTAGGGATTTACGCACCTGTTGCCGAAACTTACCCAAAATCTATGCAAGCCACTCTTTCGGCACGTTCAAAGCCCCCGCGAGCTTTGCGATCGTTTCAGGAGTTCCGGTGCGGCGCCCGTTTTCCAGATCGGACAAGTAGCCTTGGCCGATACCTGTTTTGAACTCCAAATGCAGTTGCGTTTCATCACGCCGCTTCCGAATGGCTTTCAGTCGGCTGTCGCCGCGAAGAATCGCCGCGCTAACCTCTGGGGGCAGCACGACACCGCCAGCCGCCAATTCGGCCTTCCGGGCATCATAGATGGCGACATCGTCGATGCACTCGGCCTCTATCCCCTAATACCATGTCGCGCTTTGCGCGACATGGTATCAATCCGCCGCCGGTTCCGCTTCGGCGATGACGATGCAGTTGCGGCCGGCTTGTTTGGCGGCATAAAGCGCTTCGTCTGCGGCCTTGAGCGCGCCGCTTTTGGTGGGATAGGCCAGCGCATCGGCGATTCCGCCCGAAAACGTGATCTGGCCGAACGGGGTGTCGGTGGCGCGGTTGATAAGGCGCTTGGCTGCGATTTCCGCGCGTGCCGCGTCAAGCCGTGCCCAACTGTCGGCCATGCTGGTGGCGCGCAGCAGCACCGCGAATTCTTCGCCGCCGTGGCGCGCGACGTGGCAGCGGGCATCGGCGATGCGGCCCAGTGTTTCGGCGATGTAGCGGATCACGCGGTCGCCTGCGGGGTGGCCGTGGCAATCGTTGATGCGCTTGAAATGGTCGATATCGCAAAACGCGATGCACAGCGTTTCGTTGGCGGCGCGCGCGTCGCGCAATTCGCGGTCGAGAATTTCATCGAACGCGCGGCGGTTGGGCAGCCCGGTCAGGTGGTCCTGATTGGCCAGCCGCCGCGCTTCGTCCAGCCGGGTTTGCAATTCGGTGATGCGGGCATCGCTTTTCGCCAGATCGCGTTCCACCCCGCGCGTGTGTTCGAGCATGTGGCGCGTCAACTGCGTCAACCGCGCGAGCAGATCATCGCCGCTGCGCGCATTCTGCAATTCGGTGACATGGCCTTCCAACGCCACCGAATAGGTATCGTTGGCATCGCGCACCCCGGCCATTGTGCGGCCAAAGTCGGACAAACTGCTTTCCAATTTGCCGACCAGCACCGCGACCGCTTCGGCGGTGGCATCGCGCGACTGCGTCGCATTGGTGTCTTCTAGCCACTTGAGCGTGATCGGCAGGCCTTTTTCGGCGCGCTCGTGGATTTTCTGCACCAGCCGTGGGCTGCCACCGGTTACGCAATCATAACCGACGGCGAGCGTAAAGGGCAGGATCTCGAGGTCATGATCGATCAGAAAGTCGGTCACTTGCCCCAGCAGGCGGCGCTTGGCGGGCAGCCAGATGTCGCGCTGGGTCAGCTCGTGCGGGGGGCTATGCGCGGCATTTGCGGGCGCGGGTGAGGCTGGCGGGGTCAGACCCAGCCATTCGCGCCAGCCGCCGCCGCGCGCACCATTGCGGGATTGATTGTCGGTCATACGCCACAGAACGGCACCGCGCGCGCGAAATTAACCACGTTGGCCGCGCGTGCCGCCAGACTGCGGCAAATTCAGCGAACGCGCGGCCCGCCAAACGGCATCGGCGGGGGCGGACGGCGATGGCCGCGCGGCAATTGCGCCTGATAGGCGCGCCCGCAATGGTCAACGCAATAGGGGAAGCCGGGGTTCACTTTGTCCCCGCAGAAATGAAAATCGGGCTCACCCGGATGGCCGACTGGCCAGCGACAGATGCGGTCATTCAGATCGAGCAGGCTGGTCTTGTCCGCGATCTCGGGGCTGGGGCGCGCCGGCACCAAGCGGCGCGGCGGGGCAGGCGGGATCGGTGCCTGCTGATCGCCGGGGCCTTGCCGCAAAAAGCCGCCGGGCCCGACCGACACGATCCGCACTGCGGGCGCGGCGGGTGGTGTGGGCACCACTGCCTCATCAGCGCTGGCGGCAACCGGTTCGGGCGGCGGGGGGGCAGCTTCGACCGGCGCACGCACCGGCGCGGTCGGTGTTTCGGGGGCTGCCACCGGGCGTGGGGGCACGGCGCGCGGCTCTACCACTGGCGCGGCGGAGCGTGGAACGGGCTTTGCCTCTGGCTCGGGCGGGGCGGGATCGATCTGCGGCGCGGGCTTGGGCGCGGCGGGCGCGGCGCTCTTTTCGGCGGACTTGTCGTTGGGCTTGACCGGCGAAGGGCGCGCTTTGAGCGCGAGGCGGTGCGCTTTACCGATCACCGCATTGCGGCTGACCCCGCCCAGCTCTTCGGCGATCTGGCCGGCGGTGGCACCGCCTTCCCACATTTTGGTCAGCTTTTCGATCCGCTCTTCAGTCCAGCTCATACCAAGTCCTTCAGGGGCGCGCTGCGCAAGGCCGCCGTGCCCATCATGTCTCTATCAGTCCTGCGCCATAGCGGACTGTGCGGCAAGGACAAGACCGGTACGCTTGCGCTTGTCCGCACGGCGCGATACGGCGTTGGCCATGCTTACAAACCCGGCGCACGATGCGCCCAGCCCTTCCACATCCTTGTTCGGTCAGTTCGCGCCGCCGGGAGCACCGGTGTTCGATGGCTTTAACCGGCTGGGCCTGTGGACTCTCTATATGAAGGAGGTACGCCGGTTCTGCAAGGTGCAGACCCAGACGATCTGGGCACCGGCGGTGACCACGCTGCTCTATCTGGTGATTTTTACCGTCGCGCTGGGCGGCGGCGGGCGCATGGTGCTCGGCGTCGGCTTTGCCAGCTTTGTCGCGCCGGGGCTGATCGCCATGGGCATGGTCAACAATGCATTTGCCAATGCCAGCTTCGGGCTGCTGGTGGGCAAAATGCAGGGCACGATTATCGACTATCTGATGCCGCCTTTGTCGGAGGCGGAATTGCTGCTCGCGCTGGTCGGCGCGGCGGTCACGCGCGCGCTGCTGGTGGGGCTGGCGATCTATGGCGCGATGCTGCTGTGGCCGGGGGTCGATGTGACGATCCGCCACCCTTGGGCGGTGGCATGGTTTGGCCTGATGGGATCGGTGCTGTTCGCGCTGATCGGGGTTATCACCGCGCTGTGGGCGGAAAAGTTCGATCACAACGCCGCCGTCACCAATTTCGTGATTACGCCGATGGCGATGCTGTCGGGCACGTTTTACGTTATTACCGGGCTGACCCCGCTGTTCCGCACGATCAGCGCGTTCAACCCGGTGTTCTACGTCATTTCGGGGTTTCGCTTCGGCTTTCTGGGGCAAAGCGATATTGGCGCGACCAATCAAGCGGTGATTAGCGCCGCGCTCGGGCTGGGTGCGCTCAATACCGTGCTGACGGCGGTTACTTATGCGCTGCTGCGGTCGGGCTGGAAATTGCGCGACTGATCGCAGCTTTGCGCGCTGTCAGTGCGACAGCTTGCGGCGCAAGCGATAGCGCCCATCGCGAAACGCTTCGAACATATCCCTGACCGACGGGTGATCGACCGGCCCCGCTTCTGAATCGGTCACCAGATTTTGCTGGCTGACATAAGCGACATAGCTGTTTTCGCCATTTTCGGCCAGCAAGTGATAGAACGGCTGATCCTTTTGCGGGCGAACATCTTCGGGGATCGACTGATACCATTCATCGCTGTTGGCAAATACCGGGTCGATATCGAAGATCACCCCGCGAAAATCGAACAAGCGGTGGCGCACGACTTCGCCAATCGCAAAGCGCGCTTCGCTGATCGGCGGGGCGATGATCGGACGGCCTGCTTGGGCGGAAATGTAATTCCCTCGTTCCATGATTGGCATATAGGGACACGCCGCGCCACAAACAAGCAAGCCTTTGGTGAACGCACCGCCCTTGATAGCCCCCCAATCGCGATTTTGCGCTTGGCAAGCCACCCCCCGTGCGCTAACCGCGCGCCTTCCGACCGGGCAAGCACGCAAGCGGCCCATGACACTTCGCGGAGAGGTGGCAGAGTGGTCGAATGCACCGCACTCGAAATGCGGCATGCTCGCAAGGGCATCCAGGGTTCGAATCCCTGCCTCTCCGCCAACACCTCAATTAAATCAGCAACTTAGAGCGGAATGCGATGAGATTGAATCGCATTCCGCTCTAGAGTCTTAGTATTCGCGTGATGTATTGAGATCCTCAGTCCACCGAAGGTAAAAACCGGTTCCCACTTTTTCGCATCACGCTCTAATCGGCAAAAATGGCACAGGACAACACCCATGAATGAACCGC
>CAINGT010000126.1 GCA_903848655.1 uncultured Sphingomonadales bacterium | reverse complement strand
GCCGTATAGCCCGCGCGCTGCGCCATGCTGACTGCGGCCAGCGTTTCGGTCAGCGTGCCAATCTGGTTAACTTTGACCAACAGCGAATTCGCCAAACCTTGCGCAATGCCTTGCGCCAGCCGCTTGGGATTGGTCACGAACACGTCATCGCCGACCAGTTGCACACTATCGCCGATGCTGGCGGTCAGCGCGGCCCAGCCGGCAAAGTCATCCTCGCTCATCCCGTCTTCGATCGACACGATGGGATAGGCGCGCGTCAGATCGGCGAGATAGTCGGCAAACGCGGCGGGTTCGAGCGACAGGCCTTCACCGCTGATTTCATACTTGCCATCGCGGAAAAATTCGGTCGAAGCGCAATCGAGCGCGAGCACGATGTCCGTGCCGGGCTTGAACCCCGCGCTTTCGACCGAGGCGAGGATGAAATCGAGCGCGGCGCGGGTGCTCGACAAGTTGGGCGCAAACCCGCCTTCATCGCCGACTGCGGTGGCAAGGCCTTTTTGCGCGAGCGCCTTTTTCAGCGTGTGGAACACTTCAGAGCCCCACCGCACCGCTTCGGTCAGGCTGGGCGCGCCGACCGGCATAATCATGAATTCCTGAAAATCGATGGGATTGTCGGCGTGTTCGCCGCCGTTGATAATGTTCATCATCGGCACCGGCAGGACATGCGCGGAGACCCCGCCGACATAGCTATAGAGCGGCAATCCGCGCGCATCGGCAGCGGCTTTGGCAACTGCAAGGCTAACCCCGAGGATCGCATTGGCCCCGAGCCGCGCCTTGTTCTCCGTGCCATCGAGCGCGATCAGCGCCAGATCGATGTCACGCTGGTCTTCGGCATCGCTGCCGACGAGCGCGCCCGCGATTTCGCCATTGACCGCGCCGACCGCATTCAGCACGCCTTTGCCCGCATAGCGGCTTGTGTCGCCATCGCGCAGTTCGACCGCTTCGTGCGCGCCGGTCGATGCGCCCGATGGCACTGCCGCGCGACCGAACGAACCATCTTCAAGCAGGACATCGACTTCGACCGTGGGGTTGCCCCGGCTGTCGAGAATTTCGCGCGCGTGAATGTCGATGATTGCGGTCATGTCAGGGCCTTTCCCGATTGCGCCTCGCGGCAGCCCGGCTCCTATCGGGTGCGCCGGAAACAGGCAAGCACGGGGCGCGGTTGCACAAGGCGGCGCAAACGAATTATCAGGCGCGTTCAGACCGATCATGGTCTATAACCAGCTCATCCCGGACTCGCGCTGCGAGTGCCGTTTGCCGCAAGGAGCATTTCGCCATGGCCCAGACCACTCCCGACCCGGTTCCCGCTGACGATGATGCCGCGAACAAATCGCGGTTTGCGCGCGCCATCGACGATGCGCGCGCCAATGCCGGGGCCTTGCGCGCCGATGCGGTTGAATTGACCGCCGCCGCGCGCGAAAAAGCCGGTGCGACCGCCGCGCAATGGAGCGAACAGGCCGGGGAACTCGCCGCGCAAGCCCGCGACAAAAGCCTCGATCTGGCACGCCAAGGCAAAGACAAGGCGAGCGAGGCCATCGCCGTCGTCGGGCGCTCCATCGCCGACACAGCGCCGGTGATCGATGAAAAGCTGGGCGTGCAATTTGGCGACTATGCCCGCACCGCTGCAACCGCGCTGGAAAGTTCGGCCGAAAAGCTCGCGGCCAAAGATATTGCCGATCTGGGCGAAGATGCGCGCGCGCTGGTGCGCAAAAGCCCCGCCGCCGCCATCGGGCTGGCCGCCGTGGCGGGATTCATGGTGGCGCGGCTGTTCAGCCGTTCCGGCCGACGCGACGCGTAAGCGGTTCGTGAACACCGACGGACCCACCGATGGGCCATCGCTGGCCACGCTGGTGCGCGCGCTGATCGAAGATGCCCGGACGCTGATCGAGGCGGAAACCGGGTTCTGGCGCGCGCTCTTGGCGCTGGCGCTCAAGCGCGCGCGTGCCCTTGCGCTGACGGCGGTGTTCGCGCTGTTCCTGGCGTTCTTTACTCTGATGGCAGTGGTGGTCGGGCTGCTGCTGGCGCTGTCATCGCTGGTCGGCGCATGGGGCGCGCTGGGGCTGGTGGCGGGGACGCTGGGCCTGCTGACTGCGCTGACGGTCCGCGCGGTGATCGGGCGGGCGCGCCGCCTGTCCCGGATGCTGACTGGCGCGGTAAAGGATGCGCGATGACTGGCGATGCCGATGATCGCGCGCTCGATGAAGCGCGCCGCTTGCGCGATGCGGCGCGCGCGAACGTGCACACCGGCCTGACCACGCTGCGCGACAGCCTGACCGAACGTCCGCTCGCGCGCCGGGTGACCGACCGAATCGCGACCGAGGTGACCGAAACGCTCGATTCGGGCGTGGAGCTTGCGCGCGAAAGCAAAGGCGTGATCGCGCTGACGCTGGCGGCGCTGCTGGGCTGGCTGTTCAGGCGGCAGCTAGGCAGCGCCGCGTATCAGGTGTGGACGCGCGCACGACAGCAGACATCCTGATCCGGCGCGACCAATACGGAGGTGTGACAATGGCCAAGCCCGACCCATCGCTGGCAGACCGTATCGAAGCGGCGCGCGAACGCAGCGCCACGCTCGCCAGCACCACCGCCAACCGGGCGCGTACTTTCGTCCACGATCACCCGGCGGCCACTGTCGCAGGCGGCATCGTGATCGGCGCGCTGATCGCCGGAGTTCTGTCGCGCCACCGCTGGCGCAAGGCCCAACCCGCCACCGCGCAAGTGGCCGCAACCAACGCCACAGCGAACCGCATTTCGCGGCTGGCGACGGTGGCGGCAGAACTCGCGCTCGCTTACGCCGCACGCGCCGCTGGTGACCGCTCAAGCGGCCCTGCGCCCGATGACCGCGAAGCACCGGCTGATAGCGCCGGGCAGAAACTGGCCGGACTGACCGAAATCGCGCTGAATACGGTGCGCGAAGCCGGGCAGACCGCACTGGCGCGCTTCACCCGCCGCGATCAGGGGTAAACGCCTCAAAGCCCCCGCCCCTTCAGGGGAGGGGGTTGGGGGTGGGGCCTTCGTCTGGGTAAAAGTGCGAAGGCACGTCCCCACCCCCGGCCCGCGTGCAGCGCGGAATGCGATTAGATTGAATCGCATTCCGCTCTAGAGTCTTTGTTTTCGCATGATTTATTGCGAAAAACCGGTTCCCACTTTTTCGTATC
>CAINGT010000125.1 GCA_903848655.1 uncultured Sphingomonadales bacterium | reverse complement strand
CATCTCAACCCTCCTGCGTCAGCCATGCCCGCTAGAGCATGATGCGATAAGAAAGAATCGCATCATGCTCTAGGAGTCTTTGTTTTCGCATGTTTTTTTGCGAAAAACCGGTGCCCACTTTTTCGCATCATGCTCTAGCGCAACCGCCCTACCGCAGGCTTGACTATGCACAAAATGCAAGTTTTATATAGCAACCATGCAGATGAAGCATTTACGCGCGCTTGACCTCAATCTCCTGCCAGTGCTCGAAGCGCTGCTGCGGCATCGCAATGTTACGCGCGCGGGTGACGAAGTGGGCTTGAGCCAACCCGCAATGAGCCGCGCGCTCGCGCGCTTGCGCGACATGCTTGGCGATCCGCTGCTGGTGCGCGGGCCGGGCACTTATCTGCTCTCGCCCCGCGCCGACGCTTTGCGCCAGCCGTTGGCGGCGTTGCTGGCGCAACTGCAAACCATGCTGGCCGAACCGGTGTTTGACCCCGCTGGCGAAGACCGCGTGCTGCGCCTGGCGATGACCGATGCGCAAGCCGAACTGCTGCTGGCACCGCTTGTGCACCGTGTCGCATCAGAAGCGCCGGGGATTGTGCTTGAATGGGTACCGATGAGCCCGACTGTGCCCGAAAGGATGCGCGTCGGTGAAATCGATCTGGCCTTCGCGCTCGACACCACGCCTTTGCCGCGCGGCGCTTTGTCCGCTCCGTTGCTGGACGACCGGCTTGCTGTTGTCCTGCGTCGGGGTCATCCGGTTGTCGGGGACTGGTCCATCGCCCATTATGCAACTTATCCCAGCGTGATCATATCGTTGCTGGGGGATCGTGCCTCTGACATAGATGCCGAACTGGCAGCCGCCGGGATCACGCGCAAAATCGCAGCCATTGTCCCGACTTTCCGCGCAGCGGTGGACATTGTCGCAACCACCGACAGCGTCACCACGATTTCGCGTGCCTATGCCACCCGGCTGGCCGCGCCCTTAAATCTGACCCTGGCCGAACCACCGCTGCGTGAAACAAGACTAGGCATTGTCATGGTCTGGGCAGACTATCGCAGCAATGACCGCATTCTGGTCTGGCTTCGGCAAAAATTGCGCGAACTTGCGCAAGCTGGCGGCTGATTACCGGAAAAATCGAGTGGTGACAGGCGGGGATATCAGCATAAGCATGGCGGGAACCGACCGCAAATTCGCCGACGCGTTGGCAGCGATCGTTCAATTCAGGCCATAGTGTGGTGTCTTGACAACGTTAACCGCTTTGTGCACGCCTCGACCACTTATGCATGAGAGGCGTTTTTTTGGGAAGTCATCGCACTTGCCATTGCTTCGCTGAACTTGATTAACAAAGGGAAATTTATGCATTATTGGTTTCGTGCTGGTCTGTGCATCGCGCTGACTTTTTCGTCCGTTTCGACCGCAGCATTGGCAAAGAACGCGCCGGTCGTCGTTACCGAACAGGCACGGGCCGTGCCCGGTGGCCGCAGCGTGCAGGTTGCGGTCGCTCAGACTGAAATCAAATCCAACATAAACGCGTCTATGCTTGCCGAGGCAACCGGCGGCGGCCTGCTTGGCGGGCTGTTGGCGGCATCGCAGAACGCCGCGCGGACCAAAAAGGCCGAAGCTGCGATTGAGCCGATCCGCGTTGCCATGACCGGTTTCGATGCCGACGCGCTGGCCGTCAGTGCGACACAGACGGGCCTGGCGGGTCTGGGATGGATGAACTCGACACCACCGGTCTTCACCCGCGACAGTTCGATGCTGGGCCGCAGCGCAGTGCTCGATGCCGGCGCGAACGCGCAAGTCGCTTTTATTGAATATACTTACGATCTGTCGCCGGACTTCGTGACGGTCCGCGTTGTCGCCTCGATCGATTTCGCCAACAAGGCCATCGGCACTGCCAATCCGGCCAAGCCCGAAACGCGTCTGCTGCCCAAGAACCTTGCCTTTCACCAGACCATCACTGCTATCGTCGCCCTGCCCGCTACAGGCGCGAACATGCAGGCCAATGCCGCGCTGTGGGCGGCGGATGGTGCCAAGCTGGCCCGTGCGGCCCTGACCAAGGCGTTTAGCCAGATTGGTGCGCTTATGCCACGCGCGCTGACGCTGACTGATGCCGATATCACGGCGCTGACCGCCAAGGACCACAAGCGTACCACGCTCTATGGCTTCACGGGTCGGCTGGTGCCCACCAACACGTCCGGCACGCTGCTGTGGAACGACGGGGATGGCGGCCCTGGCTTCATCGTGGCGCAATCGCTGTAGTGCGGCGGTTGCGTTCGAGCGGCGCCATCGCAGCGACGGTCGGCATTATGCTGGCCCTCGCGTCCGGCGTTTGCTGTATGTCGGCCGAGGCCCGCACCCAGGCGCAACTTACCGCCACCTACAGCGAACGCGTTGGCATGGTATCAATGCTGTCGGCCGGTGCGGCGACCTGCCCGGTCACGATCGCCGAAATCGTTGACAAGCGCCAATCGCCCCAGATCGTTGGGGTGATAGCGGGGCGCGGTGTCCTCGCTCCCACGGACACCGGGGCTTGGCTCCGGGCCGTGCTCGGGGGACTACCCATCCGCGGCGTTACGCCCCTGTTTGATGGCGTGGTTCCCACAGGCACGCCGCCACGGCGCGTGAGGGTCACTTTTGAATCGGCATGGATAACCGGCTCGCCCGAGACCTACACCGGCAGTGTAGTGCTGCGTGTGACCGCGCTGGACGAACCGGGCGCAGCGCGGCCACCCACAAACAGCCAAGCGACCGACCATGTCTACCGTGGCCGAATTTCCCGCACCGCGTACTGGTCAGGCGGAACCGACACCCTGCAACGCGCCATCAACGGGGCCTTTGCCGATGCGCTGGACGGCATGGCGATGGACTTGCGGAAGCTCTGCGCCACTTAAGGCGATAGATTAACGCCGCAGGGGGTGATGCTGGGTGTTGGTCGCCCAATGCGCTAGACGCAAATCTGCAATATGTTAGGTGCGATTTTCTTGATTAGTCAGGATTTTCTGCTTGCCCCAATACGCCAGCCCTCGCGCGCGCGCCGTCTATGGCTTTGATGCTCCGGGCATTATGCTCGGCCTTTTGTTTGGCGGAGCAGCAGGGGTCTGGTCCGGTTGCTTGATCACTGTGCTCGCACCCGGCATTGCCAGCCCCTTTTGGCGTTACACTGGAAGTGTCGCTGCTTTGGTTGGCGCAGTGCCGCTGTTCTTCGGGTTGCTGATGGTGCTGTATGCCTTCGTCGGCAAATTGCGCACGCGCGACCACATAATCCACTTGTGCGGGCTGTGCGGCGATGAAACAGTCCTTGATGTCGGCACGGGTGCTGGCCTGCTGCTGGTCGGCGCGGCCAAGCGAACGCCGCGTGGCAGGGTCATCGGCATTGACGTGTGGTCGGCAAAAGACCTTTCCAACAATTCGTCCGCAGCGACCATGCGCAACGCCACTGTCGAAGCGGTGGCGGACCGGGTCGATGTGCAAACCGGCGACGCGCGCGCTTTGCCGTTTCCCGATGCCAGCTTTGATCGCGCAGTGTCGCTACTCTGCCTCCACAATATCGAGCCCAAGCTCGATCAGGCGCGGGCGTGTCACGAGATCGCACGCGTTCTCAAGCCCGGTGGGCGCGTGGTGATCGGCGACTACGTGCCAACCCACGCCTACGCCGCCGCGTTCAAGGACGCTGGCCTGACTATTATCCAGTCCAAGCCCGCGTTCGGCGTGGCACTGTCGCTTATGTGGATTCTGGTTGCCGAGAAGGCGATTGGGCTTCCCAAACCAACATGATACTTGTTTTTACTAGTTTTGTCATTTTTCTGACATAAAGCGTATATTTGTGCCCATTCCCATGGTGCGGTTTCGCTGAAATCTTGCAATTGCGTATTTCCATTAGATTTGTTATTTTGAACGTACAGTCAATCCTGACTGTGATTTGCACTAAGGGTCACTTATATGCCAAATATTTGGTGTTTCACGCTAACCGCTGATAGCGGCTTTATCTCTGATTCATTTATACTTGTTGAATATATTATGGAAAAACCTTTCCCAAAGGGGGCAAATGTCTATGCTGCAACAACATTAAATGACATAAAAATTGTACCTACCATATCAAAATTGCCAAATCCGGGAGATAGAGAAATATATTCTTCAGAAGCCATCGCTTTTATTCAGCGGTTTACTGTTTGGAATCCCGATGGATCGGAGAGTGATTGGCAGGACACCACTCAAGCAAATGTTCTTTTTATCGATAACTGTGCCAGGCTAGAATTTGCATTAGGTGTGAAATTTGCAAGAGCACGTGCAATTTTGACAGTAATTCAAATGAATTAGGAATATGTTTATAATTATACTCATTGCAATTTTTAATTTTTTTATTGAAAAAAAATGAAATTTCGATAGGAAATTTTCTGATCTTTTACGAAATTTATGCGATACCTCCATTTATAGAGGGTGATGACGTTTCATTAAACCGCAATCACCCTCAAATTTTTTCCGCGTGATTTTTTGACAAGATCTGGGCGCAAATTTTTGGCATCATGCTTTCCTGATGCTAGTCGCTCAATCAATGCCATTCCGTACCGTTCGTACTGCGACCAACGCAACCGCCTCACGTTTTCTGCGCTGGATAATCGACAGCAGTCTCAGTCCCGACACCCCCGTGGCCGCTTCTTGACTTGCTCCCAGTTAGAAACCGTGGTGTTTGAGGCCTTGGGTTTGCGCGCGAACAGCCGTTGCGGGTCATGCTGCGCTGCGCAAATGGCCTTGATATCGTCAACCAGAGCTGGTGCTGCCTGGGCACGTCATGGCTCGTCATGCGTACGCGGGGTGCGCTTGTCGATGATCGGCCGGGTCTCGACGCGAGAGCGTCTAGCCGCGTGGTGCTTCACCCACACGCGCTATCAGGGAGCCGTAATAGCAATATTTGCCGAGCATTCAAAAATTATCTTGGGAATCAATGCTCTTATGGCGGACAGGGTGGGATTCGAACCCACGGTGGGCTTGCACCCACGGCGGTTTTCAAGACCGCTGCCTTAAACCACTCGGCCACCTGTCCGCATTGGCGTTGTGCGATAGTCATGCGCGCGGTGAAGGCAAGGAATTTTCGCTGGGGCGGTGGCGTGATCGGGGATTCCCTGATGCGCTGGTGTGTGCGACAGGGGTCTCATGATCGGGATGGTTCGGATGGTGGCGCTCGTGCTGGCGCTTTGCGCGGTTTTGCCGGGGCGCGGGGCTGCGGAACCGGTGCCGGACGGCGGGTTTGGTGCGTTTTTGCAGGCTTTGGCGGTGCGGGCGCGGGCGCAGGGGGTGCGTGAGGATACGATCCATGCGGTGATCGATACGCTGACGTATGATCCTTCGGTCGTGTGGCATGATCGGCGTCAGCCGGGGGGTGCGCCGGGATCGGGGGCCTCGTTCGCGGCTTATCGGCGCAGCCATCTCGATGCCGGGCGGATTGCGCGCGGACGGGCGATTTTTGCGGGATCGCGCGCGCTGATTGCCGCGACCGAAGCGCGTTATGGTGTGCCGGGGCCGGTCGTGCTGGCGATCTGGGGGCATGAAACGGGGTATGGCGGGTTTACCGGGACGTTTGATTTGCCGCGCGCGCTGGCTTCGCTCGCGTATGAAGGGCGGCGGCGGCATCTGTTTTCCGAAGAATTCATCGCTTTGTTGAAAATGATCGACCGGGGGGTGCCGCGGACGCGGTTGCGTGGAAGCTGGGCGGGGGCGTTCGGCAATCCGCAGTTCTTGCCGAGCGTCTATCTGCGTGTGGCGCAAGATGCCGATGGTGACGGGCTGGCCGATATCTGGACCAGCCGCGCCGATACGCTGGCCTCCATCGCCAACTATTTTCGTGATGCCGGGTGGCGGCCGGGCGAACCGTGGGGCATTGCGGTCAGCGTGCCCGCCGGGTTTGACCGGACGGCATTGGCGACACGGCTCGTCAGCCCGCGCTGCCCGCAAGTGTTCACGCGCCATTCGCGCTGGCGCACGATGGCCGAATGGCGCGCCGCCGGGATCGTTCCGGCGCGGGGCACCTGGCCCGATGACACCACGTTTGCGACGCTGTTCGAGCCTGATGGGCCGGGGCGCGGGGCATGGTTGCTCACCGGCAATTACCGCGTGATCCTCGATTACAACTGTTCGAATTTCTATGCGCTGTCGGTCGGGTTGCTGGCGGATGAAATCGGGCATTAAGCGGTGGGCGTGCTGGCGATACGCGGCGGGGGCGGCTATTCGCGAGTCATGAAACGGCGCTTTTTGATCTTTTTGTTTGCGCTTGGCACGGTGCCTGCCGAGGCGCGGCAGGCGGCTGATCCAGCGGCACCGCCCGAATTGACCGCGCCGATTGCCACGATGGTCGATGTCAATTCGGGCCGAGTGCTCTTTGCGCGCGATGCGCGGCGGCGATTTGTACCTGCGTCACTGACCAAGATCATGACCAGCTATGTGGCGTTTGAACTGATCGCGGCAGGAAAATTGCGGCTCGATCAGCGTTTTGTCATGAACCCGGCGACGTTTCGCGCGTGGCACCGCGTGGGCAGCACGATGTTTCTGGAGGAACAGAGCAGCACGACCGTGGCCGATCTGCTGGAAGGGATCGTGACTGTTTCGGCCAACGATGGTTGCGTCGTGCTGGCCGAAGGGATCGCCGGGTCGGTACCGGGGTTTACCGCGCTGATGAATCAGGCGGCGCGGCAACTGGGGCTGCGCGACAGCTATTTCAACACACCCAACGGCTGGATGGATCAGGGGCAGACGTATACCTCGGCGGCAGATTTGGCGACATTGGCCACCGCGCTGATCACCCGCCATCCTGATCTCTACCGCCGGTTCTATGGCCACGAACGCGCCGCGTTCAACGGCATCGAACAGGCCAACCACAATCCGCTTTATGGCCACACTCCGGGTGCGGACGGGGTCAAGACCGGGTTTACCGGGGAAGCGGGCTATGGCTTTGTCGGATCGGTGGTGCGCGGCACGCGGCGCATCGTGTTCGTGCTGGGCGGCTACCCGCGCGCGGTCGAACGCGCGAAAGAGGCGCGCGCCTTTGCCGAATGGGGTTTTGCCGCGTGGCGGGCGCAGCCGGTGGCGGGGGCAGGGGCGGTGATGGGCACCGCGCGCGTGCAGGGCGGCACGGCGCGCACGGTGCCGCTGATCGCGCCGCGCGGCTATGACGTGGTGGTTCCGGCGGGCGAAACCGCGCGCTATACGCTGTCGATCCGCTACACCGCGCCTTTGCCCGCGCCGATTGCCAAAGGCGATGTCGTTGCCAGCCTGATCGTGCGTGCGCCGGGGCAACCGGCGGTACGCCTGCCGCTGGTGGCGGGTGCGGCGGTGCGCGCGGGTGGGGTGATTGACCGGATGCGCGACGGGCTGGTGACGATGGCGGAGGGCGGAACGTGACAAAGGGCCGGTTCATCGCGCTTGAAGGCGGGGAAGGGGTGGGCAAATCGACCCAGCTTCGCCTGCTGGCGCAAGCCTTGCGCGCGCAAGGGCACGCCGTGGTCACCACGCGCGAACCAGGCGGCACGCCGGGGGCTGAGGCGATCCGTGCGCTACTGCTCGATCCCGCAGGGCCGGGATGGGGCCCGCGCGCCGAAGCGCTGCTGTTTGCCGCCGCGCGCGCCGATCATGGCGAACGGCTGATCGCCCCGGCACTCGCGCGCGGTGAA
The DNA here is from genome assembly GCA_903848655.1 of uncultured Sphingomonadales bacterium. Lineage (GTDB taxonomy): Bacteria > Pseudomonadota > Alphaproteobacteria > Sphingomonadales > Sphingomonadaceae > Novosphingobium. The sequence goes on along the minus strand of CAINGT010000125.1, from coordinate 25,535 downwards.
TGGGTGCTGACCGACCGCTATCTCGATTCGAGCCGGGCCTATCAGGGTGGTGGCAATGGGCTGGACGATGCCGATCTGCTGACGCTGCACCGCATCGGCAGTCTGGGGCTGATGCCGGATCGCACGATTTTGCTCGAGCTTGATCCCGCGCTCGCGGCAGCGCGACTGGTGGCGCGCGATGGCGGCAATGCGGACCGGATCGGCGGGCGCGATAGTGCCTATCACGCGCGCGTGGCGGCGGCGTTTCGCGCGTTCGCGGCGGCGGAACCCGCCCGGTTTGCGCGCGTCGATGCCGATGGCACGCCCGAAGCGGTGCACGCGCGGGTCATGGCGGCGATCACCGCATGACCGCAGACCTTTCGCTGATCGGGCACGATGCGGTGTGGCGCGAATGGCACGCCGCGCGTGGGGGGCGGCGGATGCATCATGCCTGGATGCTGATCGGGCGCGAAGGGCTGGGCAAAGCAAAGTTTGCCCGCGCCGCTGCGGCCGAACTGGTGGCGGAACCGGGCGTCGCGCAACCCCCGCCGCACTATCATCCCGATATCCACTGGTTGTCCCCGCTGCCCGCAAACGATGACGAAGCGCGCAAGCGGGATGAGGGCAAAGCCTATGCCACCAAGCGCAATATATCGGTCGAACAAGTGCGCGCGATGCAGCAGCGGCTGTTTACCCGGCCCACGCTGGGGCCGCGCCGCGCGGTGGTGTTCGATGCCGCCGATGCATTGGAACCGGGCGCGGCCAATGCTGTGCTGAAAAGTCTGGAAGAGCCGCCGGTCGGCACATTTTTCTTGCTGGTGGTGCATCAGCCGGGGCGCTTGCTGCCAACGATCCGGTCGCGCTGTCAGGCGCTGCGGTTTCGCCCGCTCGATCCGCATGAGTTGGGGACAGCGCTCGATGCGCAAGCGGGCGGGATCGACGCCTTGACCCGCGCGGCGGCGCTGGCAGTGGGGGCGGGATCGCCCGGCGCAGCGCTGGCTTTTGCCGCGCAAGATCTGGGCCGTGCGTGGCAAATCATGCAGGCAATCGTGGCATCGGGCGATCCGGCACTGGCCTTGCGCGCCGAACTTGCCGCCGCCATCGGCCAGCGGCCCGATGCGGCGCGGCAGATCGCCGCGCTCACCGCCGCGCGCGCCGTGCTGGTCGATGCGATGGGGCAGGGGCATGGCCCGGAGCTGGCCGATGCCCATGCCGCGCTGGTCGCGCTGGAGGGCGAGGCGGTGACATACAATTACGATCCGGGGCTGCTGATGCAGGAAATCGGCGGCTTGCTGGCAGACGTGGCGCGTTCTAGGGAGACGCCTTAACCCCCGCCGCAAGGAAGCGATTGTCCCCGATGGGCGAGCCTTATTATCTGACCACCGCGATTTCGTACCCCAATGGTCGCCCGCATATTGGCCATGCTTATGAAGCGATTGCTGCCGATACCATCGTGCGGTTTCAGCGGTCATGCGGGCGTGATGCGCGGTTGCAGACCGGGACCGACGAACATGGCCTGAAAATGGCGCAAAAGGCGCGCGATCTGGGCATTCCGGCCAAGCAGCTTGCCGATGAAATGTCGCAGCATTTCATTGATATGTGCGCGGCTTTGAATATCGAATATGACGTATTTTTGCGCACCAGTGAGCCGCGCCACCATCGCGCCAGCCAGGAACTGTGGCGGCGGCTAAAGGCCAATGGCGATCTCTATCTGGGGCGCTATGAAGGCTGGTATTCGGTCCGCGATGAAGCGTTTTACGAAGAAAGCGAGCTTGTCGCGGGTGAGGGCGGGCAAAAGCTGTCGCCCCAAGGCACCCCGGTCGAATGGACGGTGGAGGAAAGCTGGTTCTTCCGCCTGTCGGCGTATACCGACCGGCTGCTGACGCTGTACCGCGATCAGCCCGGCTTTATCCGACCCGACAGCCGCCGCAACGAGATCATGCGCTTTGTCGAAGGCGGTTTGCGCGATCTGTCGGTATCGCGCACCAGCTTTGACTGGGGTATCCGCGTGCCGGGGGATGATGGCGAAGCGTCCGCGCATGTGATGTATGTGTGGGTCGATGCGCTGACCAATTATCTGACCGGGCTGGGCTGGCCTGATGATCCTGCGACGTTTGACCGGTTCTGGCCCGCTGATCTGCATTTGATCGGCAAAGATATCGTGCGGTTTCACACGGTCTATTGGCCCGCGCTGCTGATGAGCGCGGGGCTGGCGCTGCCCAAGGCTGTGTTCGGCCACGGATTTCTGCTCAACCGGGGGCAGAAGGAATCGAAATCGCTGGGCAATGTGACCGATCCGCTCGACCTCGCGGCGCAATTCGGGGTCGATCCGCTGCGCTATTTCCTGCTGCGCGAAGTGGTGTTCGGGGCGGATGGGTCCTATTCCGCCGAAGCCATTGCCACGCGCTGCAATGCCGAACTCGCCAACAGCTATGGCAATCTGGTGCAGCGTACGCTGTCGATGATTTTCAAGAATTGCGATGGCGAATTGGCCGGCTTTGCCAGTTGCGAAGCCGATGACCGGCTGCTGGCGACAGTGGCCGAGGCCACGCGCGAGGCGCTGCCGCGCGAGTTTTCCGCGCTCAATTTTTCCGCCGGGATCGAGGCGTGGATGGCGGCGGTGTTTGCCTGCAACGCTTATGTCGATGATCAAGCGCCGTGGGCCTTGCGCAAGACCGATCCGGCGCGGATGCGCGCGGTGCTCTATACGCTGTTCATGGCGATCCGCGATCTGACCATCGCGATTGCGCCCGTGGTGCCGACTGCCGCGCAAGCCGTGCTCGACCAGATCGGCATTCCGCACGATCAGCGTGGCATTGCCGATTTGGCCCGCGCGGACTGGTATATGGCGCGCGTGGCCAGCGGCGAACGGCTGGCGGCACCGGTCGCGGCGTTTCCGCGCATCGTGTTTGCGGGCGATGCGGCCTGATGCTGATCGATTCGCACTGCCACCTCGATTATGCCGGGATGGCCGAACAGCAGGCGGCCATGCTCGATCACGCGCGGGCGCGTGGGGTGCGCGGTTTCCTTAATATTTCAACACGTGCGAGCGAATGGGCGGCGGTGGTGGCGACCGCGCATCGCCACGCTGATGTCTGGGCCAGCGTCGGCATCCACCCGCACGAAGCCGATGCCCATACCGATCTGGGTGCCGATGCTTTGCGCGCTGCGACCGGCGATCCGCGCGTGATCGCGATTGGCGAAACCGGGCTGGATTACTATTACGACCACTCGGACCGGCAGGTGCAGCAGACGCTGTTGCGAATGCATATCGGCGTGGCGCGTGATACCGGACTTCCGCTGATCGTGCACACCCGCGATGCCGAGGCCGATACGCTGGCGATCCTGCGCGATGAAATGGCAAGCGGCGCGTTTCCGGCGTTGATCCACTGCTTTACCGCGTCAGCCGAATTTGGCCGTGCGGTGCTCGATCTGGGGTTGACGATTTCGCTGTCAGGAATCGTGACATTCAAGAACGCGAAAGACTTAGCGGCGTTCGCTGCGGTAATTCCTGAAGATCGCTTGCTGGTCGAAACCGACGCGCCGTTCCTGGCCCCGGTGCCGCACCGGGGAAAGCGGTGCGAACCGGCCTATGTTGCCGACACGCTGGAAGCGGTGGCAAAGTTGCGCGGGGTTAGCGCGGCGGCGCTGGCCGAAACCACTGGGGCCAATTTTCGCGCGCTGTTTGCCAAGGCGGGGCTGTGAAGCTGGTCATGCTCGGCTGCGGCACCTCGACCGGGGTGCCGCGCATTGGCAATGACTGGGGGGACTGCGACCCGGCAGAGCCGCGCAACCGGCGCAGCCGGGTCGCCATCCTGGTCGAAGGCGATGATGGCGCCCGGCTCTTGGTCGATACGCCGCCCGATTTGCGCAGCCAGTTGCTCGCCACCGGGATTGACCGGATCGATGCCGTGCTGTGGACGCACGACCATGCCGACCACACCCACGGGATCGACGATCTGCGCCCGTTGCGGATGGGGCGCGGATCGCCGTTGCCGGGCTATGGTGCGGATGAAACCGTGCGGCGGTTGCGAATGCGGTTCGGGTATGTATTTGCCGGTCAATTCGGCTACCACACGATCTGCACGCTCGATAATCTGGACCGCGTGCGGATCATCGCGGGCTTTGGCATCAGCCATTGCCAGATGCCGCACGGGCCGGCGCAATCGACCGGTTTTCGTTTCGATAAAGGCGGTAAATCAGTGGGTTATGCGACAGATTTCAGCGAGATTACCAACGACATGGTGGCGCTGTTTGATCGCGTCGATGTGCTGGTGGTCGATGCCTTGCGGCGCGATCCGCATCCGACGCACGCGCATCTGGCGATGGCGCTGGAACTGGCCGAACGCGCGCGCGCTGGCCGGGCGATCCTGACGCATCTCGACAAATCGATGGATTACCATGCTTTGTGCGAAGAATTGCCCGATCATGTTGAACCGGGCTACGACGGATTGGAGCGCGTGGTGTGAGCGGCGATGATTGGGTGCGCGCGATTGCGCTGATCGCGATGTTGACCTTTATGCTCGGCAATCTGGTTACGCGCGGCAAGCTGCGGCCCGGCGCATGGCCGGTGCTGGGATGGATGGTCTTCGTCTGGCTGGGGATTATCGCTGCGACCGCGCTGCTGGTACAGCGCTTCGGCCTCGGTCGGATGTAAGCGCGGGGTCGCATCCGGCGGTTGCTCATTTAACATAATCATTATTATCAAACTGACATCAAGCCAAAATCCGCGTCAAACGCCAAGCCCCCTTTGCAACGCCGCATGGCACGTTCTATGGCTACCCCCGTTGCGCGCCCTTAGCTCAGCTGGATAGAGCACCTGCCTTCTAAGCCGGTGGTCGCAGGTTCGAATCCTGCAGGGCGCGCCAACGCAACAGAGGCGATGTTCGTGCCGCCGCTGGGATTTTGCGGTTCAATTGGCTTGGAGCGTGATGCGAAAAAGTGGGAACCGGTTTTTCGCAAAAAATCACGCGAAAACAAAGACTCTATAGCGGAATGCGATTGAATCTAATCGCATTCCGCTATGGGTATTGCGGAAAGACATACGCTTGGGGGATTTATGGCATTAACCACAGCTACGGCAGGGTTTAACCACCAAAATACTGGCGCATTCCGGCTAAAATGACGGCCCCGACTGCCCCCAGCGATCAGCTCTCGCGCTTGCTCGCAATCATGGCGCGATTGCGCGATCCGCAGCGCGGGTGCGAATGGGATCTCGCGCAAGATTTCGCCACGATTGCGCCTTATACGATCGAAGAAGCCTATGAAGTGGCCGATGCGATTGCGCGCGATGATCTGAACGGTTTGTGCGAAGAGCTTGGCGATCTGCTGCTGCAAGTGGTGTTCCACAGCCGCATCGCCGAAGAAGCCGGGCATTTTGGCTTTGCCGATGTTGCCGCTGCGATTGCTGACAAGATGGAAGCGCGCCATCCGCATATTTTTGGCGGCGCGGATGCCGCCGGTCAGTCGCGCCCCGAGCGTTGGGAAAATGCCAAAGCCGCCGAGCGCCGGGCCAAAGGCGCGAGCAGCGCGCTCGATGGCGTGGCCTTGGCCCTGCCCGCATTGATGCGCGCCGAAAAACTACAAAAGCGCGCCGCCCGGATCGGTTTCGACTGGCCCGATCTGGCCGGTCCTGCCGCCAAACTGGCCGAAGAAATCGCCGAACTGGCCGATGCGAAAGACGCGGCCCATCGCTTTGAAGAAGCAGGCGATTTGCTGTTTGCGGCGGTCAATCTGGTGCGCGCGCACGGGATCGATGCTGAAGACGCGCTGCGCCACGGCAATGCCAAATTCGAACGCCGGTTCCGCGCGATGGAGGCGCTGGCAGGGGGCGATTTGGCCGGGCACGACGACGCCGCGCTCGAGGCGCTGTGGCAGGCGGTCAAGGCGGGGGAATAACCACGCCCCCTGCCATGCGTCACAAGTGCTGAAACCGGCCCAATTCGCGCGGGGTTAGCCGGACGCGAATGCGGGTGGCGGGCAAATCGTCGGCATCTTGCGCCGCGTGTTCCGACAGCACTTCGCCATGCGCGTGAAGCCATGCCAGTTTCTGCCCTTCGGCCATTGCCAGCGTCAGATCGAGCGTCAGCGCCCCGCCGGTCAGCAGCGCGCCAAGCGCTTCGACCAACGTGGCAACCCCCTCACCCGTTGCCGCCGAAACCGCCACAGCCTGGCGTTCGGGCACACCATGCGCGATCAGATCATGCCGCATCGCACGGTCATCGGGCGAAAGCAGATCGAGCTTGTTCCACGCCTCGATCATCGGCACGCCGGTTCCATCGGCGCTGATGACGCCCAGATCGGCCAAAATCGCTTCGACTTGGCTCTTTTGTTCGGCGCTGGCAGGGTTGGAAACATCGCGCACGTGCACGATCAGATCGGCGGCGGTCACTTCTTCAAGCGTGGCGCGAAATGCCGCGACCAGTTGGGTCGGCAAGTCGGAAATGAACCCGACCGTGTCGGACAGGATCGCCTTGTCCACCCCCGGCAGGCGGATCGCGCGCATTGTCGGATCGAGCGTGGCAAACAGCAAGTCCTGCGCCATGACATCGGCCCCGGTCAGCCGGTTGAACAGCGTCGATTTGCCGGCATTGGTATAACCAACCAGCGCGATGACCGGCCACGGCGCGCGTTGGCGGCGTTCGCGGTGCAGACCGCGCGTGCGGCGCACGTGTTCCAATTCGCGCCGGATGCGCGCCATGCGGCCCCGGATCAGGCGTCGGTCAGCCTCAATCTGCGTTTCACCCGGCCCGCCAAGAAAGCCAAACCCGCCGCGCTGGCGTTCAAGGTGAGTCCATGACCGCACCAGCCGACCAGCCTGATAGTCGAGATGTGCGAGTTCGACTTGCAACCGCCCTTCGGCAGTGGCGGCGCGTTCGCCAAAAATTTCAAGGATCAACCCGGTGCGGTCGATCACTTTGCGGCCTAGCCGCTGTTCCAGATTGCGCTGCTGGATCGCCGATAGCGCGCCATCGACCACCACCAGATCGGCCTCAGCCTGGGTGCAGGCGACGCCGATCTTGTCCACTTGCCCTTCGCCGAACAGCGTGCCCGGGCGCACCTGGCGGATCGGCAGCACCAGCGTATCGACCACATGCAGCCCAATTGCCAGCGCCAGCCCACAGGCTTCTTCCAGCCGCGCATCGGCATCGAGCCCAGATTTTTGCCGCATGTCGGGCACCACCACCAGCGCTGGCGCGCCACGGGTTACTTCGCCCTTCAGATCATCGGGATTGCGCCCGAATTCAAAGCCGCTCATTCAGGCGCTTCGCCATCCCAATCGCCCGACAGATCGACATGCCCGGCGGGCTGGATGGTGGAAACGGCATGTTTGTACGCCAGTTGCACATAGCCTTCGCGTTCGAGCAACATGCAGAACAAGTCATAAGCGGCGACTTTGCCTTGCAGCATCACCCCGTTGACCAGAAACATCGTGACTTGCACCCCGGCATCGCGGACGCTCGACAGAAATATGTCCTGCAACAGCCGCTTGCGGTGTGACTCTTCACCCGGTGCCTGAAAATGGCCGACTGCAAGTTGCTGCGCCGGCATGATCGTGCTGATGGCGTGTTTGTAGACGAGTTGCGACTGCCCATCGCGCCGCAGCAGGATCGAAAAATTGTCAAACCACGTGACAATCCCCTGCAATTTAACCCCTTTGACAAGGAACATCGTTACGGGAATCTTGTGCTTGCGCAAATGGTTGAGAAACACGTCCTGCAAGTTTTGGCCTTTGCCGCCGGGAATCAGCACCACGGGTGCGATATCCTGTTCATCTTCGGCCTTTGGCGCGCGAGCACGGGCGGTAAGGGTACGTCCGGTCATTGTGCCGACTCCTGTGGTTTTGGCTAACCCCCGATGACCCGGCGGCTGGCAATCTGGCACGGGTTCAGCGAGGATCGAAAACCTGCCGGTCCGGTACCGCGTATCCCTATATAGCCATCTTTTCGCACTTGCGTAAACCGCGAAGTGTGCTGGCGACGCCGCTGCGCAAACGAATGAGTGCCAATCAGGTCGCCTCTTCCTCTTCATCCTCTCGCCGTTCGACCATGCCCAGCAGCTTGAGCTTGCGGTGCAGTGCTGACCGCTCCATGCCGATGAAGCTGGCAGTGCGGGAGATATTGCCGGAAAACCGGCGGATCTGCACGCGCAAGTATTCGCGTTCAAAGTTTTCGCGTGCTTCGCGCAAGGGCGCCCCCATCAGCGCGGCGGTGCCGCTGTCGCCCACCATCGGCGTGCGCAGGATTTCGGCGGGCAGCATATCAGCCTCGATCCGAGCCAGCCGCCCGCGCGGGGCAAGGATGATCGTGCGTTCGACCACATTGCGCAATTGCCGCACATTGCCCGGCCAGTCATAACTTTGCAGCGCGGCCATCGCTTCGACCGCAACCCCCGGCGCGGGCAGGCTTTGTTCGCTGGCAAAGCGCGCAAAGAAATGATCGATCAGCGAAGGGATATCGTCACGCCGGTCGGCCAGCGGGGGAATCGCCACCGGCACGACATTCAGCCGGTAAAACAAATCCTCGCGAAACCGCCGCTCGGCAATCTCTTTTTCCAGCGGGCGCGAGCTTGATGACACCACGCGCACATCGACGCGGATCTGGCGATTTCCGCCCACGCGCACGAAGGCCTGTTCGGTCAGCACGCGCAAAATGCGCGCTTGGCTCGATGGCGGCATATCGGCCACTTCATCCAGAAACAGCGTGCCGCCATCGGCCATTTCGAGCAGGCCCGCGCGCACCAATTTGCCATCGGCTTCTTCACCGAACAGTTCCTGTTCAAACCGTTCGGGGGTGATGCGCGCCGAATTGACGGTGACGAACGGATTGTCGGTGCGCGGGCTCCAACTGTGGAGCAGCCGCGCGGCGACTTCCTTGCCCGACCCCGCCGGGCCGGTAATCAGCACGCGGCTGCCGGTATGCGCCACGCGTTTGAGCGTGGCGCGCACCGCGTTGATCGCCGGGGAATTGCCGGTGAACGCATCGGCCATCGCGAAATCGCGCCGCAACCGCGCGTTTTCGCGGCGCAAGCGGTCGGTTTCGGTGGCGCGTTCGACCAGCAGCAGCAGGCGTTCGGCCTCGAACGGCTTTTCCAGAAAATCCATCGCGCCCCGGCTGATCGCCGAAACCGCGGTATCGATATTGCCATGGCCGGAAAAGATCAGCACCGGCAATTCGGGTTCGCGCTTCTTGATTTCGTCGAGCACTTCCAGCCCGTCCATCGGGCTGCCATGGAGCCACACGTCGAGCAGCACCAGACTCGGCCGCCGTTCATCGACGGCCGCCAGCGCAGCCGTGCTGTCAGCGGCGACGCGGCACGAATAGCCCTCATCGCTCAGCACCCCCGCCACGAGATCGCGAATGTCGCGTTCATCATCGACGATCAGGATATCCAATGCCATGTACGATCCGTCCTTCAACGCACGCTGCTGGTTAGCGCGACTGGGGATTGCGCCGGGTGTGATGGCGCACCATCGTCTTCTCCATCGGGCGCGGGCGCACAGGCAAACCGCATGGTCACACACGTGCCGCCGCCCACCGCCGGGGCAAAGGCCATTTCGCCGCCGTGTTCCTCAACGATCTTGTTGACGATTGCGAGCCCCAGCCCAGTGCCTTTGTCGCGCGTGGTGACATAAGGTTCCAGGATCCGGTCGCGTTCGGCCGGCAGGCCAATGCCATTATCGGTCACGCTGATCGTGATGGCGTGCGCATCAGCCGCAATCGCGACCGAGACGCGCCCGCGATAATCGATATCCTCGACCCGCGCGCGCGCCTCGATGGCCTCGATCGCGTTTTTGAGCACATTGGTCATCGCTTGGCCGAACTGGTGGCGATCTGCTGCAAACGGCGCGAATGTCGGCCCGTCATAGGCAAAGCTGATCGCATTGTGCGACACTTCCTGCAAAAACAGCGCCTGACGCGCGAGTTCTGCCGCATCTTCGGGCCGGAATACCGGTTTGGGCAGCCGCGCGAATTGCGAAAACTCATCGACCATGCGGCGCAAATCGCCCACTTGGCGGATGATCGTCGCGGTCAATTCCTCGAACAGTTCGGGGTCGGTCACGATCTGGCGGCGATAGCGGCGTTTGAGCCGTTCGGTCGCAAGTTGGATCGGGGTCAGCGGGTTTTTGATTTCGTGCGCGATCCGCCGCGCCACATCGGACCACGCGGCACGGCGCTGATCGACCAATTGGCGGGTGATATCTTCAAATGTCACGACATGGCCATTGGCGTCTTGCGCGACTTTGACCGCGAGCGTGAGCAAATCACCGCCTTTGGCATAGTGCACGATCCCGCTGCTTTCGCCGCTTTGCACCAGTTGATCGAGCTGTGGCGCGACATGCGCCAAGGCTTGGCCAACCGCATCGCTGCCACCGCCATCGCCCAACAGTTTCTGCGCCGAACTGTTTATCAGCCGCACTGTGCGGTCGCGATCAATCGAGACGATTCCGGCCGTAATCGATTCGATGACCGCTTCGATAAACGTGCGGCGCAAATCGATCTGGGCATTGGCGCGCACCAGCGCGCGGGTCTGCGTTTCAAGCTGCGCAGTCATGCGGTTGAACGCGCGCGCAAGCATCCCGACTTCATCCGCGCCTTTGCCCGAAGCGACGCGCATCGCGAAATTGCCGCTGCCGACTTTGCGCGCCGCCGATACCAGTTCGATCAAAGGAGCCACCTGGCGGTCGGCAAACCGCAGCGCCACCCACACCGCCAGCATCACCAGCGCGAGCGAAATCCCCAGCAAGGCCAGATTGAACCGCACTTGCAACGCGCGCGCGCGCCGCGTGAGCATATCATATGCGCCAAGCACCGATTCGGCACGTTTCCACTGGCTATAGGCCAATTGATCGGAATTGCGCGCGACGAACAGATAGAGCCCGCGCGGCTTGTCGATGGGGGTGATCGCCTCGATCTTTTCAGCCGAGGCGTTGACGACCACCGGCTCTCCCGCTGCGATGCGTCGCAATTCGGCTTCGGTCACGCGTTGGCGGTCGTTGTTGCGGTTGGGATCGACGATGGCGGCGGTGCGCAAGGCACCATCTTCGCCGCGTTCGACTATCGCCGATTCATCGAGTTTGCGGCTGATCACTTGCCACGAATAGCCTTCGGCAAATTCCGGGCTGGTGATCGGCGCTTGCGCCAGATAGCTGCGCAAATCGCCCGCCATCGCCACGCTTTCCTTACCCACGTCGCGCAATTTGTCAGCGTAATAGCCTTTGGCGAGGCTGTTGGCATTTTCCAGCATCCCGCGTGAATTGTCGGAAAACCAGAATTCCACCCCCGATTGGAACAAGAGCGAGGCAAAAATCGCCACCAGCAGCGTGGGCACTGCCGCGATTAGCGAAAACAGCCACACAAGCCGCACATGCAGCCGCCCGTTGCTGCCCAGCACGCTGCGCGCGGCGCGGCGTAGCGCGATCCGCCGCCCGCTCAACACGATCAGCGCCAGCGCGGGAACCAGTGTCCCGATCAACAAAGTCGTGGTCAGCTTGGCCGGGAGCAGCTGATCACCCGCGACATGCTGCGGATTAAGCTGGGCCCAGCTGAGCGCCACCATCGCTGCCAGCATCACGGCGGCGATCAGTTCGAGCAGCGCAAAGACATTGGCGCGGCGCAAGGCCAGCAGAACACGCCGCCACCAGCGCGGCAACCGCCGCGCCCGTCGGGGACTCGCGTGAGCTGTCAGCGTTGCCATAGTTGCCCATAAACAACACCCCTGTTGCGTAAATGCAAGGGAATTTGTGCTACCCCCGCGCCAGACTGTCTTCGGGATGAATGGCGAGTTCGCCCAGCCGTTTGCGCAGCGTGTTGCGATTGATCCCCAGCACTTGCGCAGCGCGTAACTGGTTGCCGCCGGTCTGGCCCAGCACGTGCAGAAACAGCGGGCGTTCAAACGCGGCCAGCGCATCGTCATAGACCCGCCCCGCCACGGGCGGATGATCGGTCAGCCATTGCGCCAGCGCCGCGCCAATATCGCCACGGCTGCCCGCCGGATCGGGCGCGCGCATTGCCACACCCGGCTCGCCCGCAAGCAACGGTTCGATGGTTGCGGCATCGACCGCTTCATCGCGCGCCATCAGCGCGGCGCGATAGATCAGATTGCGCAATTCGCGCACATTGCCGCGCCACGGCTGACGCGCGAGCAAGGCCGCACCGCTGCTGGTCAGATGGCGGCGCGGCAGCCCTTCGCTGGCCGCGCTGGCGAGGAAATGGCGGGCGAGCGCCTCGATATCATCGGCACGATCCCGCAAGCGCGGCAGTTCGATCGGCACGACCGCCAGCCGGTAATAGAGGTCCTCGCGAAAGCTGCCCGCCGCGATCATCGGCAGCAAATCGCGGTTGGTGGCGGCGATAATGCGGCAATCGAGCCGGATTTCGTCCACCCCGCCGACCCGCCGAATGCGCCCCGATTGCAGCGCGCGCAACAGCCGGGTCTGCGCATCGAGCGGCATGTCACCGATTTCATCGAGGAACAGCGTGCCCCCGGCGGCTTGTTCGAATTTGCCGATATGGCGCGCGATGGCCCCCGTAAACGCGCCTTTTTCGTGGCCAAACAATTCGCTTTCGATCAGATCGTGCGGGATTGCCGCGGCATTGACCGCCACGAACGGCCCGGCGCTGCGATTGCCCAATTGGTGGATCGCTTCGGCCACCAACTCCTTGCCAGTGCCCGATTCGCCCAGCACCAGCACGGTCAGATCGTTGCGCAACACGCGCGTTATCATGCGATAGACCGCCTGCATCGCCGCACTGCGCCCGACCAACCGCAACCCCGGCGGCAAAGCTTCGGCGTTGTCGGTGTCGCGCGCGCCGTCATCATCGCCCGACTGGCCGATCCCCTGCCGCACCGCCGCCACGAGTTCGTCAAGATCAAACGGTTTGGGAAAATATTCGAACGCCCCGGTATCGCTGGCGCGCACCGCAGTATCGAGCGTGTTTTGCGCCGACAGGATAATGACCGGCAAGTGCGGATAGAGCGCGCGCACGGCCGGCAATGTTTCGATGCCATCGCCATCGGTCAGCATGACATCGGTCAGCATCAGCGCGAAGCGACGACTGGCGAGCAAACGGTCACGCCCGGCGATTGACTCGCTGCGCGCCACGGCAAAGCCATCGGCTTCGAGCGCGGCGGTAATCACCGTCGCAATCGAGGCATCGTCTTCGACCAGCAGCACCGTGCGCGTCATGCGCGTTTCGCCGTGGCGCTGGTCGGCACGGAACCGGCGACCGGCAGATGCAGCCGGAAATGCGTCAACCCGCGCGCATCATCGCGATCATGCGTCACGCGCCCGTTCATGTCTCGCACCAACTTTTGCACCAGCGCCAGCCCCAGCCCCTGCCCGCTTTTCTTGCTCGATACGAACGGTTCGAAAATATGATCGCGCAAACCCGGCGCCACGCCGGGGCCATTGTCGCTGACGCGCAGTTCGATTGGCAGCCGCAGCGGTTTGCCCCCCGGCGCGGCGTGGACCTGAATCCCGCTGGCGAACCGGGTGCGCACAATGATCTTTGGATTTTCAACACTTTCGCTGGCATCCCTGGCATTGGCCATGAGGTTCAGCAACACTTGCACAAGCGCGTCAGGGTTGGCGGTGATCGGTGGCAGGCTGGGATCGAACTGTTCGTCGATCACCAGTCTACACGCCGGATCAGCCGCGAGAATCGCCTGAGCATGACGAGCTGCTTCGTGCAGATTGCATTCGACCGCCGGTTCGCGGCTGCGGCGGCTGAGCGACTGCATCTGATCGATCAGCTTGGCAATGCGATCCACTTCGGTGGTGATCAACCCGGTCAGCGCGCGGTCCGCCTCGCCCACCCGGCGGTCGAGCAATTGCGCCGCGCCGCGAATTCCCGCCAGCGGGTTCTTGATTTCGTGCGCCAACACATCGGGCGCGCGCAGCACCCCCGCCGCATCATCGGCATCGGCATTGCCCAGCGTCAGTGCCTCTACCCCCACGGGTTCCTGCAACACCAGAATCTGCCAGCCCGCGTGATGCACCACCGGCGCGGTAATCACGTCGATCAGTCGCACGGCCTGATCGAGAATGCGCAGCCGCACCCCGCGCGCCACCAGTTGCGCCTCTCGGTCTGCCAGCCGTTCAAGGATCAGCGCTTCTTCAAACGCAAACAGGTCGTGCACCGACCGGCCGATCACCCGCCGCGCGCCCTGCCCCACCAATTGTTCGCCCGCCGGATTGATCGCCGCCACGGTCAGATCGGGGGCGAGCACGAGCATCGCTTGCGGCAGGCTGGCGATCAGGCGTTGGGCATCGGGCCGATCCGGATCGGCCTGCCGCCAGCCCAGCGCGTTGATCAGCGCCATCAGGCCGCCGCCCGTTGCGTCGCGGGGTCAAACCCGGCGTAGAATGCAGCCAGGTGCGCCAGCACTGCGCGGTGATCGTCGATGAAATTGACCCGGTTGCGGAATTCGGCCGATCCGGGCAGGCCTTTGGTATACCAACCGAGGTGTTTGCGCGCCATATTCACGCCAACGGCAGTGCCATAATGGCTTAACATATCTTCGTAATGTTCTGTGATAATGGCATATTGCTCGCTGATCGCGGGATCGGCCAGCATGGTGCCGCTGGTCAGCCAATGCATGATCTGCCCCAGCAGCCATGGTCGGCCATAGCTGCCCCGCCCGATCATCACGCCGTCGGCCCCGCTTTGCGCAATCGCGCTGGCGACATCGGCGGTCGAAGTGATGTCGCCATTGACGATCACCGGGATCGTTACCGCCGCCTTGACCCGCCGGACAAAGCCCCAGTCGGCTGATCCTTTGTACATCTGGTTGCGCGTGCGCCCGTGCACGGAGATCAGCTTGACCCCCAGATCTTGCGCAATGCGCGCGAGTTCGGGCGCATTCAGGCTGTCATGGCACCAGCCCATCCGCATTTTGACCGTAACCGGCACCGACACCGCCTTGACCGTTGCCGCGATCAGCCGCGTCGCCAGCGCGACATCGCGCATCAGCGCCGATCCGGCATCGCCATTGACCACTTTGCGCACCGGGCAACCCATGTTGATGTCGATGATCGCCGCGCCGCGATCTTGCGACAGCTTTGCCGCTTCGGCCATCTGGTCCGGTTCACACCCGACGAGCTGCATCGACACCGGCTCCTCGATCCGGTCCCACGCCCATTTCTGGATCGACTGGCGCGTTTCGCGGATCGCCGCCGGGCTGGCGATCATTTCGGTGACATTGAGCCCCGATCCGAACCGCCGCACCATGCGGCGAAACGGCAAATCCGACACCCCGGTCATCGGTGCCAAGACCACCGGGCAGGCGATCTGCACCGGACCGACCATGATCGGCGGCAGCGCGGGGGGAGTGTCGCTCATTCCTGCATCATCCAATGCCTAAAAAACAGGCAGGCGATAGCCAATTGTCGCCGAGGGGGCAAGTTTGTAAGGAGCCGGTTGCATGGCCGCTCCACCCCCCCTGCCCCCGTTCGCCGCCGTGGTGGTTGCCGCCGGTCAGGGTACCCGCGCCGGGGGCACCGTGCCCAAACAGTTCGCCCCGTGGCGCGGCCAGCCGCTGGTGCGCCACAGCGTTACCGCGCTGGTCGATGCCGGGGCTGCGCCGGTGATCGTGGCGATCCCGGCCAGCCATCGCGCCACCGCCGCCGAAGCGCTGGCCGGGCTGCCGGTCATAATGGTGGCGGGCGGCGCGACACGGCAGGCCTCGGTGCGCGCCGCGCTGAATGCGCTGAACACACGGGGCGGGGTTGATCGCGTGCTGATCCACGATGCCGCGCGCCCGGTGCTGCCGCACGCGGTGATTGCCGCACTGGTGGCCGCGTTGCACGATGCGCCTGGGGCAATCCCGGTGCTGCCCGTGGTGGACAGCGTGGTGCGCGGGGCCGATGGCTGGCGCAGCGCAGCGGTCGAACGCGATGGGCTGTTCCGCGTGCAGACTCCGCAGGCGTTCCGCTTTGCAGCGATTATGGCGGCGCATGACCGCTGGCAAGGGGCCGCCGATGCGGGCGATGATGCCAGCGTGGCAGAGGCCGCCGGGCTGGCGGTTGCGCTGATCGCGGGTGACGAAGCCTTGCGCAAAGTGACTTTCGCCAGCGATTTTGAGGATGCGCCGATGATCTGCCGCACCGGTACCGGGTTTGACGTCCATCGTCTGGTCGCAGGCGAAGATTTGTGGCTGTGCGGGGTGAAGATCGATCATCCGCGCGGGCTGGCCGGGCACAGTGATGCCGATGTCGCGATCCATGCGCTCGTCGATGCTTTGCTCGGCGCGATTGCGGCGGGCGATATCGGCGATCATTTCCCTCCGTCAGACCCGCAATGGCGCGGCGCGGCGTCCGACCGCTTCCTCGCCCACGCCGCCGCGCTGGTGCGCGCGAGCGGCCATGCCATCGCCCATGTCGATGTCACGATCATTTGCGAAGCGCCCAAGATCGGCCCGCACAAAGCCGCGATGCGCGCGCGGCTCGCGGCGATCCTGGGAATTGCAGTTGACAGTGTCAGCGTAAAGGCGACTACCACCGAACGGCTCGGGCTGACCGGACGCGGCGAGGGCATTGCCGCGCAAGCGGTCGCCACCGTGATGGGGCCCGTGCCGATCCCCGCCCCCTGCTGAAGGACTGCTTTGCCATGGACAGCCTGTTGCCCGCCGAACTGGTCGGGCTTGCCGCGCGGGTTATCGCCGCCAACGCCGCGCTGGGGCGCACCGTGGCGGTCGCTGAAAGCTGCACCGGCGGGCTGGTGGCAGCCGCGCTGACCGAAATCGCCGGCAGCTCGGCGGTGTTTGATCGCGGGTTCGTGACCTATTCGAACGCCGCCAAGATCGACATGCTGGGCGTGTCCGAAGATCTGATCGATTGCTTTGGCGCGGTATCGGTCGCGGTGGCATGGTCGATGGCGCAAGGCGCGCTCGCGCGGTCGAACGCCGATATCGCGGTGGCAATTACCGGCGTGGCTGGGCCAGATGGCGGCACCGCGCAAAAACCCGTCGGCACGGTGGTGTTCGCTTGCGCCCGGCGCGGGCAAGATCAAGCCGATGCCCAAGCCGAAACGCAACTGTTTGACGAAGCGCGGGATCGCGCCGGGGTGCGGCGTCAGGCCGCGCTGGTGGCGCTGGAACTGCTGTTGCCCAACGCGGGTGACGGCGCGCCATAGATCCGGGCGGCGCGGGTTTCAAACGCCTTGACCATCTTGCGGAACGCGCGGTCAAGGTATTGCCCCGCGAGCCGTTCGAACAGGGCATTGCGAAAGGCGAATTCGCAGACGAAATCGATCCGGCAGCCGCCGCCTTCATCGGGATGGAAATGCCACGAATTCGACAGGCTTTTCATCGGCCCATCGAGATATTCCACCGTGATCGCCTGCGCGCGCGCCTTGTGCACCCGGCTGGTGAACTTTTCGCGCAAGGCGCTGAACCCGACCATGACATCGGCGACCATTTCGGTCTCGCTGTCAGACCGTACACGCGTGGCCACCACCCACGGCAGGAATTCGCCATAGCGCTTCACATCGGCGACCAGATCGAACATCTGTTCGGGCGACCATGCCAGATGCCGCGTTTCGGCGATCCGCGCCATGTCAGCGCGCCGTTTTGGCCACGAGCGCGGCGCGGGCGGCGCGCATTTGCGCAAAGTCTTCGCCCGCGTGATAGCTTGACCGCGTCAGCGGGCTGGCGGCGACTTGGAGAAAGCCTTTGGCGCGGGCAATCGCGCCATAGGCCGAAAAGCCGGCGGGGGGCACGAATTCGATCACTTTGGCGTGTTTGGGCGTGGGTTGCAGATATTGCCCCATTGTCAGAAAATCGATCCCCGCGCTGCGCATATCGTCCATCACCTGATGCACTTCGAGCCGCGCTTCACCCAGCCCGAGCATCACGCCCGATTTGGTAAAGATCAGCGGATCGTGGCGTTTGACTTCCTCCAGCAAGCGCAACGACGCATAATAGCGCGCGCCGGGGCGGATGGTGGGATAGAGCCGGGGCACGGTTTCCAGATTGTGGTTATAAACATCGGGCCCTTCCGCCACGATGGCCGCGACCGCAGCGGGCATTTTGCCGCGAAAATCGGGGGTCAGGATTTCGATGGTGGTGCGCGGGGTTGCGGCGCGCAGCGCGCGGATCACTTTGACGAATTGTCCCGCGCCGCCATCGGGCAGATCATCGCGATCAACCGAGGTGATGACGATATGTTCCAGCCCGAGCCGCGCCGCTGCTTCAGCCACATGGCCCGGTTCACCCGCATCGACCGCGCGCGGCATCCCGGTCTTGACATTGCAAAACGCACAAGCGCGCGTGCAGACATCGCCCAGGATCATCACCGTCGCGTGCTTTTTGGTCCAGCATTCGCCGATATTGGGGCAGGCCGCTTCTTCGCACACCGTGTTGAGCTGCAATTCGCGCATCAGCGCGCGCGTTTCGCCAAAACCTTTGCTGGTGGGGGCCTTGACGCGGATCCAGTCGGGTTTGCGCTGGCGCAGCGGCGCGGCAGAAGTTTGGTCGGTCATCGTGCGCAGATAGACGCTTGGTGCGGCAAATTCCATCCCTTGCGCTCACGCCTTGCACTCAAATGCGCTTGGCGGCATGGAGCGCGCAACACGATAACGGGGTATCATCTGCATGGCCGATCCGCGATCCCCCGAACTCGATCATCTGGTGGCGGGATATCGTCGGTTTCGCGAACAAGGCTGGACGCCCCGGCGCGAACGCTGGCGCGAACTGGGCGAAGGTCAGGCGCCCCGGATGATGGTTATCGCCTGCTCCGACAGCCGCGTCGATCCGGCGCAGATTTTTGACACCGACCCCGGCGAAATGTTCGTTGTGCGCAATGTCGCGGCGATGGTGCCGCCGTTTGAAACCACCCCGGGCCACCACGGTGTTTCTGCCGCGCTCGAATTTGCGGTGCAAGTGCTCAAAGTGCGCGAAATCGTGGTGCTGGGCCATGGCATGTGCGGTGGCTGCCAGGCCGCGCTGACGCAAAGCCTGCAAGGCAGCGATCCGGGCGAAGGCGGCTTTATCGCCGACTGGATCGCGCTGCTCGATGACGCGCGCGCCGAAGTCGTCGCGCACCATGGCACATCGGGGCTGATTGCCGAACGCGCGATGGAACTGGCGGGGGTCCGCACCAGCCTCACCAATTTGCGCACATTCCCGTGCATCAGCCACAAGGAAGCCAAAGGCGCGCTACGGCTGACCGGCGCGTTCTTCGCAATCAGCGACGGCCTGCTGCACTTGCTCGATCACGCCAGCGGCGAATTCCACCCCGTCGGCTAAACCAGCGCACGCGGATTCCGTCAAAAGCCCCCTCCCCTTCAGGGGAGGGGGTTGGGGGTGGGGCCTAGAGCGGAATGCGGTTAGATTGGATCGCATTCCGCTCTAAAGTCTTTGTTTTCACGTGATTTATTGCAAAAAAACGGTTCCCACTTTTTTGCATAACGCTCTAAAAGCGCGGGGGAAGATCGGCAGCATTATTTCCCCGCGGCTTTCTGATCGGCAAAGACCGACCACAGCCGGGCAATCAGCGCGGTCGATCCGGTAACTTTGGCAAGATTGGCTTTTGCATCGGCGTATGCGCCCAATGCAATCTGGGCAATCGCCAGCCGGGTATACAGCCGATCCTTGTCGGCATCGACCCCGCCTTTGGTCAGCGCCAGCGTATAGAGCGTGGCGGCCTGAGCGGCTTCGCCATCGGCAAGGAAGGCATCGGCGGCGGCCAGCGCGATCTTGCCCGTCGGCGCGGCATTGGCGTCTTTGACCAGGCTGGGCAGCGAGGCCTTGTCCCCGGCGACACGCGCTTTCGCTTGCGTCAGCGCATCTTTGACAAAGGCATCGTCGGCCTTCAGCGAACCGTTCGCAATCCCCTGTTCGGCAATCCGCAAGGCTTCACCGGGATAGCGGCGCGGGTCGATCGATTGCAGATATACGACATATTCGCGCGAAACGTCCTTCGCTGCCAGCTTGAGCGCACCGGTCTGATCGAGCAGGCGGCTGATATCGAGTTCTTCTTGCGAGGAGAAATTGTCCGTGGTCAGGCGGGCACGTTGCGCGGCACCCAGCCATTTGAGCGGTGAGGGATAGGCCTGCACCAACAACAGCGACCATTCGGCGGATTCGCCATACATTTTGGCACCGTCGGCGATCCGGCTGGCCCGACCATAGAGTTCTTCGGGAGCGGGCGCAGCGGTGGTGGTGCGCGCGGCAATCGCTGCCTTCAACGTTTCAAGCCCAAGCTTGGGCTGACCGGTTGCGGCATATGCTTCGCCAAGCCACTGCGGCACGGCGATATCGGCGGTAGGGTCTGCCGCGATCGGCGACAGCACTTTGATCACGGTGGCGTAATCATTGGCCCCGAATGCAGTCTGGCCAAGGATGGCGCGCACGGTGTTGACCTGATTGGGCTGCAACTGGCCGCTGTCGAGCATGTTCTGCAGGCCAGTGTTGGTCAGCGCCGCATTGTCGGCCCAGCCACCGACCTGGCGTTGCCAATCGCCAAAGATCAGCCGGTCGAGCGGATTTTTCACCCCGGCTTCGACTTTGACCAGCTCGGGCACCAGCGCGGATGCCGCTGTCTTGAACGCATCATCGGGCACTTTACCCTTTTTGCCAGCGACATCGTTGAACAGTTTCAAAAACGGGCTGGCGACTTTGCTGAACTGTTCCGAATTTGTCGGCTTTGGCGCGTCTTTCGCGCTGGCCGGGGTAACGGTTGCCAAAGTGCCGAGCGAGGCACCCATGACCAGCGCGGCGGCAGCGGCGCTCGACCGGGCAAAAGCAGCGAAAGTGACCCGCATTGTCGTTCAACTCCTGTTGCGCCCCGCTGTCGGCGGTGGCGTCGATGTGCCGGATCGTTTGGCGCGAATTTGCTCGCTTGGCAACGGTTTGCGTACGAGATTTCGTGGGCTGAACCGCAATTGCGGCGCGCTTCGTCGCAACCCGGGCGAGCGACATGTGGACAAATCGGTTGGGCCGGTCGCGCGCGACTGGCCATCGCCTGATCCACGGGCTAGGGCAGCAGGCTCGACTGTTCCGCCAGCCGTGCCTCCGCCGGGCTGAACCCGGATCGTCCAGCCAGCGAAAGCGTCTCATACGTGACCGACGACATTTCCCCGATTGATCCCCCCGCACCATCGGGCGAACCGGAATTTCAGCGGATCGACATCGTCGATGAAATGAAGGCCAGCTATCTCGATTACGCGATGAGCGTGATCGTGTCGCGCGCGCTGCCCGATGTGCGCGACGGGCTCAAACCAGTGCACCGGCGGATTTTGTGGACCAGCCACGAAAACGGCTTCACCTCGGGCAAGGCCTTTCGCAAATCGGCGCGCATCGTCGGCGATTGCATGGGCAAGTATCACCCGCACGGCGATTCGGCGATCTATGACGCGCTCGCGCGGATGACGCAGGACTGGTCGATGCGGCTGCCGCTGATCGAAGGACAGGGCAATTTCGGCTCGATGGACCCCGATCCGCCCGCCTCGATGCGCTACACCGAAGCGCGGCTGGCCAAAGTCGCCGATGCGCTGCTGGGCGATATCGACAAAGATACGGTCGATTTTCAGGCCAATTATGACGGTTCGGAACACGAGCCGACCGTTTTGCCCGCGCGTTTTCCGAATCTGCTGGTCAATGGCGCGGGCGGGATCGCGGTGGGCATGGCCACCAACATTCCGCCGCACAATCTGGGCGAAGTGATCGACGCTTGCCTTGCCTATATGGACAACCCGCTGATCGCGATTGACGATCTGATCCGTATCGTGCCCGGCCCCGATTTTCCCACCGCGCCGCTGATTCTGGGCAGTTCGGGCGCGCGCAAAGCCTATACCGAAGGGCGCGGATCAATCGTGATGCGCGCGCGCCATGTGATCGAAGAAGCGCGCGGGCGCAGCGATGGCCGCCGCGCCATCGTGCTGACCGCGATCCCCTATCAAGTCGGCAAGAACGGGCTGGTCGAAAAGATCGCTGAAGCGGCCAAAGACAAACGCATCGATGGCGTGGCCGACATTCGCGACGAATCGAACCGCGAAGGCGTGCGCGTGGTGATCGAACTCAAGCGCGATGCCACCCCCGAAGTCGTGCTCAACCAGTTGTGGCGCAACACCCCGGCGCAATCGAACTTTCCCGCCAATATGCTGGCGATCCGTGGCGGTCGGCCCGAATTGCTGGGGCTGAAAGACATTATCGCCGCGTTCGTCGGCTTTCGCGAAGAGGTCATTACCCGGCGCACCAAGTTCGAGTTGATGAAGGCGCGCGACCGCGCACATATCTTGCTCGGGCTGGTGGTCGCGGTGACCAATCTGGACGAAGTGGTGCGGATCATCCGGGGTTCGGCCAATCCGGCGCTGGCGCGTGAGGCGCTGATGGCGCGCGAATGGCCCAGCGGGGAAATCGCGGGCTATATCCGGCTGGTCGAAGCGATCGAGGATGATGCTGCGCTCAGCGCGCCGACCTATCGCCTGTCAGAAACGCAAGTGCGCGCGATTCTCGATCTGCGGTTGCACCGCCTGACCGCGCTCGGGCGCGACGAAATCGGTGGCGAGCTGGAAACGCTGGCCGCGGCTATCGCCGAATTCCTGTCGATCCTGGGTGACCGGGTAAAGCTTTATGGTGTGATGCGCGATGAATTGCTGGCGGTGCGCGCCGCGTTTGCCACGCCGCGCCTGTCCGAAATCACTGCGGCTGCCGACGGGATTGAGGATGAAGACCTGATCGAGCGCGAGGACATGGTGGTGACCGTGACGCTCGACGGCTATATCAAGCGCACGCCGCTTTCGACGTTTCGCGCGCAAAACCGGGGCGGCAAAGGCCGGTCGGGCATGGCGACCAAAGACGAAGACGCGGTCGGTACGATGTTCGTCGCCAGCACGCATACCCCGGTGCTGTTCTTTTCGACCGCGGGCAAAGTCTATCGCCTGAAAGTCTGGCGCTTGCCCGAAGGCGGTGCGGCCACACGCGGACGCCCGGTGGTCAATCTGCTGCCCGCGCTCGATAGCGGCGAAACCGTCGCCGCCGTGCTCGCCCTGCCCGAAGATGAAGCCGCGTGGGGCAGTCTTGACGTGATGTTTGCCACCGCGCTCGGCAATGTGCGCCGCAACGCGATGGATGCTTTTGCCAATATCCCGTCCAACGGCAAATTCGCGATGAAGTTCGAAGAGGGCGATCCCGACCGGTTGATCGGGGTGGCGCTGCTGTCCGAAGGCGATGACGTGCTGCTCGCCAGCCGTCAGGGCAAGGCGATCCGCTTTGCCGCCGATGATGTGCGCGAATTCCAGAGCCGCACGTCGACCGGGGTGCGCGGAATGCTGCTCAAGGATGGCGATGAAGTGATCTCGCTGTCGATACTCCACGCCACCGCCTTGCGCGATCAGGAAGAACGCGACGAATATCTGCGCTTTGCCCCGTGGAAGGCCGAACGCGCGGGCGACCCTGCCATCGCTGCCGACCGGTTTGCGCGGCTGGTGGCCGAAGAACAGTTCATCCTGACGGTGTGCAGCAATGGCTATGGCAAATTGTCGTCGGCCTATGAATATCGCCGCACCGGGCGCGGCGGGCAGGGTATTGTCAATATCGACAATATTGATCGCAACGGGCCAGTGGTGGCGAGCTTTGCCACCACGCAGGCCGATCAGTTGATGCTGGTGACCGATCAGGCCAAGCTGATCCGCCTGCCACTCGATTCGGTGCGCGTGATCGGGCGCGGCAGCGCCGGGGTGCGATTGTTCAATGTGGCGGACCACGAGCATGTCGTCAGCGCGGCGCGGCTGGCCGAACCTGACGACGGCAGCGCCGAAGCGCCGACCGAAGCATGACCACGCCAGCGGTTGCCTATAAAATCCTGACCGGCGCGCAATGGGCGCAATGGCTGGATCAGCGCGTGTTTGCCGGATCGCCGGTCGATCTGGCCGATGGCTTCGTGCATTTGTCCGCCGCCGATCAGGTGACCGAGACGGCCAATCGCCACTTTTCCGGACAGGACGGGCTGGTGGTGGTGCGGATCGATCTGGCGGCGCTGGGCGATGCCGTGCGGTGGGAACTATCGCGCGGCGGCGCGCGGTTTCCGCATGTCTATGCCGCTGTGCCGCTGGCAGTGGCGCTGGCGCATGGCCCGCTGCGGCGGGATCGCGACGGCGCGGTCATCCTGCCCTGATCGCGCGCATGGCCCATCAGATCCACATCATCGGCGGCGGCATGGCGGGGACCGAGGCGGCGTGGCAATTGGCGCGGCGCGGGGTGCACGTGCGGCTGTCGGAAATGCGCGGCGGCGGCGATACCAGCCCGGCGCATCACACCACTGCGCTGGCCGAACTGGTCTGTTCGAATTCGTTTCGGTCTGACGATCACACCAGCAACGCGGTCGGGCTGCTGCACCATGAAATGCGGCTGTGCGACAGTCTGGTCATGGCCGCCGCCGCGCGCGCGCAAGTGCCCGCCGGTTCGGCGCTGGCAGTGGATCGCGATCAGTTTTCCGCCGCTGTCGAGGCCGAACTGGCGCGCCTGCCGACGCTGGAGGTGGTGCGCGAACGGATCGATGCAATCCCTGCGCAAGGCCCGGTCATCATCGCCACCGGCCCGCTGACCGCGCCCGCGCTGGCCGAAGCCATCGGCACGGCCACCGGGGCCGAGGCGCTGGCATTTTTTGACGCGATTGCGCCTATCGTCCACCACGACAGCATCGACATGGAGGTGTGCTGGAAAGCCAGCCGCTGGGACAAAGGCAGCGCCGATTACATCAATTGCCCGATGAACCGCGAACAATATGCCGCGTTTCATCAAGGGCTGATCGATGGCGAAAAGACCGAATTTCGCGCGTGGGAGGCCAGTACGCCCTACTTTGACGGCTGTATGCCGATCGAGGTCATGGCCGCGCGCGGGCTCGATACGCTGCGGTTTGGCCCGATGAAGCCGGTCGGGCTGGATGATCCGCGCACCGGGCGCTGGCCCCATGCCGTGGTGCAATTGCGCCAGGACAATGCACTGGGCACGTTGTGGAACATCGTCGGGTTTCAGACCAAGCTCAAACACGCCGAACAAGTCCGGCTGTTCCGCACCATTCCAGGGCTGGAACGCGCAGAATTCGCGCGGCTGGGCGGGCTGCATCGCAATACCTTTATCCGCTCGCCAGAGGTACTCGACCGCCAGTTGCGGCTGCTGCGCGATCCCCGCTTGCGCTTTGCCGGCCAGATCACCGGCTGCGAAGGCTATGTCGAAAGCGCCGCCATCGGGCTGCTGGCGGGGCGGATGGCGGCGGCTGAACTGGCCGGGCAGCCATGGACCCCGCCGCCGCGCACGACCGCGCTCGGTGCCTTGCTCGCGCACGTGACCGGCGATGCCGAAGCGGCGACATTTCAGCCGATGAATGTCAATTTCGGGCTGTTTCCCCCAGTCGATCCCGCAACTGCCAAAAAACAGCGCAAACTGGCCTATACGGATCGCGCCAAGGCCGATCTGGCCGAGTGGCTAGAGCGTGATGCGAGCCGCAGGCCACCGAAGGTAAAAAGTGGGAACCGGTTTTTACCTTCGGTGGCCTGCGTCTCGCAATAAATCACGCGAAAACAAAGACTCTACAGCCGAATGCGATTCAATCT
>CAINGT010000124.1 GCA_903848655.1 uncultured Sphingomonadales bacterium | reverse complement strand
TGCCATAAGGTTGCACAATCCCTGCAGACGGAGCGGTGATGAAAGCCCCTCCCCATAGGGGAGGGGTTGGGGAGGGGGTTTTAACGCCCGAAATGTCGTGCAATATCTTAACCGTAGAACACCCCCACCCAACCCTCCCCCTTCAGGGGGAGGGCTTTTTAGGGCGGTCATCCGCGTGCAGAGCAAGATGTGTGCATCCCGTAGCCCGGAGGGGGAGGGGCTGGATTCCATATGCGATTGCTCTTCCCCCAACCCCCACCCCAAATGCAGAGGGGGCTTCTGTTTGTGTTTCGTACTCAGAACCGGTAGCTTACCCCCGCGCTCAGTACCCACGGATCGAGTTTGTGGTGCGTGGTCAGCACTTCGGTGGTGTTGGCGTAGAAGTGCGCGGTGGTGCCGACCCAATAGCGTTTGGCATCGAGGCTGAGGCCAAAGCCGGTCTTGGCGATGGGCACATCGACGCCCGCTTGCGCGGCAAAGCCCAGATTGCTCGACAGCGATACCGATGTCACCCCCAATGCTGCCGCCGTATCACCGGGGCGTTCGCCGTTGATGATATAAAGGCTGGGGCCGACACCGACATAAGGGGTAAAGCCCCCCAGCGGCAGATGATATTTGGCGGTCAGCGTGGCGGGCACGATCAGCGCGTGGTTGACCAGATTGGTTCCCGCCAGCGAACCGCTGCCATTGACATGGTGCGCGGTGATCCCGGCGATGGTTTCGACCGAGATGCGCGGCGTAAAAAAGTATTCGACCGCCAGTGTCGGGGTGATGGTGTTATTGGCATAAGCCTGTGGCGCGCTGAACGGCGGCAGCGCGGCAAGGCCGGGCACAATCGATGTGACTTCGCTGATTTTGCCATCGGGGATGACGGCGGTGGCCAACAGTTTGACCTGCCATTTGCCGGTGGGTGCATCGTCGGCCAGCGCCGGGCTGGCACAAGCCAGCGCAGATGCGGCAAGGCCAAGCGCCAGAACCTGACGCAGACGGGGGTGGTTACGGGTGCTAAGCATGGTTCATCGGTCCTGCCGCCATGGTTGGCCAACCCCTCGTTGGCCCGGTTTTCGGCCATGGCGTAACCAAGCCAGTGGCCGAACAGCACCGCCGTGACATTGATAAAGCGCAAAATTCCGCGCGCCGGAAAAATTTCTGCACCGCCCTGCTGCATCTGCGTAATTTCCGATGGTGTGCCGCCGAATTGATCCCGATCAATGCAAGGCTGGCGTTCGGCGCGCAATCCGAACCGCGACAGTACTCATGGCAGGGAAGGCTCCCATGGAAACGATGATAATGCGCACGGGCCTGTGGCTCGCGGCGCTGGTGTTTGCGGTGGTCGCGTTCGCCTTGGCGGCGGACTGGGCTTTTGCGGTGCACATGGTGATCTGTGCACTTGCAGCGGGGATCGGGCTGATCGTGACGCTGCGCAGCGGTGATGCCGCCGTGCTGGCGGGCGGGGTCGGCCCAGTGCCCGACAGCGGGCGCTATGATGACCAGGTGATCCGCTGGGCGGTGATCGCCACGGTGTTCTGGGGCATGGCCGGGTTTTTGGCCGGGTTGTATATCGCACTCGAACTGGCGTTTCCCGCGCTCAATTTCGGGATCGAATATATCAATTTCGGCCGGTTGCGGCCGCTGCACACATCGGCGGTAATCTTTGCTTTTGGCGGCAACGCGCTGATCGCCACGTCGTTTTATGTGGTCCAGCGTACTTGCCGGGCGAGGCTGGCCTTCCCCGGCCTCGCCCGTTTCGTGTTCTGGGGTTACCAACTGTTCATCGTGCTGGCCGCCACCGGCTATCTGATGGGCGTAACCCAGGGCAAGGAATATGCCGAACCCGAATGGTACGTCGATCTGTGGCTGACGGTGGTGTGGGTCAGCTATCTGGCGGTGTTCGTGTTCACCATTCTGCGCCGGTCCGAACCACATATCTATGTCGCCAACTGGTTTTACCTCGCGTTCATCCTGACCGTGGCGATGCTGCATCTGGTCAACAATGCCGCGATCCCGGTCAATTGGTTCGGCAGCCATTCGATCTCGCTCGCGGGCGGGGTGCAAGGCGCGCTGATCGAATGGTGGTACGGGCACAATGCCGTCGGCTTTTTCCTGACCGCCGGGTTTTTGGGCATGATGTACTATTTCGTTCCCAAACAGGCGGGGCGGCCGGTCTATTCGTACCGCCTTTCGATCATCCATTTCTGGGCGTTGATCTTCCTCTATATCTGGGCCGGGCCGCACCATTTGCATTATACCGCGCTGCCCGACTGGGCGCAGACGCTGGGCATGGTGTTTTCGGTCATGCTGTGGATGCCAAGCTGGGGCGGCATGATAAACGGGCTGATGACGCTCAACGGCGCGTGGGACAAGCTGCGCACCGATCCGATCTTGCGGATGTTCGTGATGAGCCTGGCGTTTTACGGGATGAGCACGTTCGAAGGCCCGGCGATGTCGATCAAATCGGTCAATTCGCTGTCGCACTATACCGACTGGACCATCGGACACGTCCATTCGGGGGCTTTGGGCTGGAACGGGCTGGTGACATTCGGCGCGCTTTACTATCTGACCCCGCGCTTGTGGCACCGCACCCGGCTCTATTCGCTGCGCATGGTCGGCTGGCACTTCTGGCTCGCGACACTGGGGATCGTGTTTTACACCGCCTCAATGTGGGTCGCCGGGCTGACCGAAGGGTTGATGTGGCGCGAAGTCGGCCCCGATGGCTACCTCGTCAATTCGTTCGCCGAGACAGTGGCCGCGGTTCACCCGATGTATGTGCTGCGCGCCTTTGGCGGGCTGCTCTACCTGAGCGGCGCGGTGGTGCTGGCATACAATATCACCCGCACCATTCTGGGCCACAATTTGCGCGATGAAGCGCCGCTGGGCGGCGCGGTGTTCGATCCTGCCAGCGATGTTCCGCTGGTTGCAGCCACCGCGCGCTGAAGGAGCAACGATCATGGCATTCAACTTTCTTCAGCGGCACAAAGCGGTCGAACGCAATGTCACGCTGCTGGCGATCCTGGCATTTGGCGCGGTGACCATCGGCGGGATCGTCGAAATCGCGCCCTTGTTCTGGATCGATAATACCATCGAAAAAGTGCACGGAATGCGCGCTTATACCCCGCTCGAACAGGCCGGGCGCGACATCTATGTGCGCGAAGGCTGTTATCTGTGCCACAGCCAGATGATCCGCCCGTTCCGCGATGAAGTCGAACGCTATGGCCATTACAGCCTTGCGGCGGAATCGATGTACGACCATCCGTTTCAGTGGGGGTCAAAGCGCACCGGGCCGGATCTGGCGCGCGTGGGCGGCAAATATTCGGATGCCTGGCATGTCCAGCACCTGAAAGACCCGCGTTCGGTCGTGCCGCAGTCGATCATGCCGAGCTATGGCTTCCTTGCCACGCGCGATCTCGATACCAGCCAAACCAAGGCCGAAATCAAGACCCTCGCGCTGGTCGGGGTGCCCTATACGCACACCGATGTTGCCAAAGCCGATGCCGATATCCGCGCCCAAGCCGATCCCGAGGCCGATGCAACCGATCTGAAGGCGCGCTATCCCAAAGCGCAGGCGCGCGATTATGACGGTGATCCCAAGCGGTTGACCGAGGCTGATGCGCTGATCGCCTATTTGCAGGTGCTGGGCACGATGGTCGATACCAATGCCCCCGCCGCGCAAGAACACCTCGCCCGGGAGAAAGGCCGATGACCATCTATGACACATTGCGCGCGCTGGCCGATAGCTGGGGCTTGGCCGCGATGACGCTGGTATTCGTGGCGCTGTGCGCCTGGCCGTTCCGCCCCGGCGCGCGTGGCCTGGCTGAAACGGCCGCCAACGCGATCTTCGAGGATGACCACGATGACGCATGATTCCCACCACACCCCGGCGGGCAGCCGCCGCGACGATGCCACCGGCACGCATACTGTCGGCCATGAATGGGATGGCATCGAAGAGCTCGATACCCCGCTGCCGCGCTGGTGGGTGACGATTTTTGTCGCCTGCATCGTGTTCGCAATCGGCTATGTCGTGCTCTATCCCGCACTGCCGGGGCTGAATGGGGCCACCCCCGGCCTGCTCGGATGGACCAGTCGGGGCACGCTCGCCGCCGATCAGCGCGCCAATTATGCCAGCCATGCCAAACTGCGCGCCGCGATTGCAGCCACCCCGGTCGAAGACCTGATCCGCAACCCGGTGCTGCAGCGCGCGGCCATCGAAGGCGGCAGCGCCGCGTTCAAAGTCAACTGCGTCCAGTGCCATGGCGCGGGTGCAGCGGGGGGCAAAGGCTATCCCAACCTCAACGATGATGACTGGCTGTGGGGCGGCGATATCGGTGCGATCTGGCAGACGCTGCAACACGGCATCCGCTATCCCGGCGATGATGCCACGCGCAGCAGCCAGATGCCCGCCTTCGGCAAAGACGGCATTCTGACCGCCGCGCAAGTGCAGGACGTGGTCAGCCACGTGCGCGTAATCAGCGGGCAGGAAGCGGTGTCCGCCTCGGCGCAGCGCGGCGCGGCGCTGTTTGCCGCCAATTGCGCGGTGTGCCACGGCGCGAATGGCGAAGGCAACCGCGCGGTCGGCGCACCCCGCCTGACCGATGCGATCTGGCTCTATGGCGGGGATCGCGACAATCTGACCGAAACCGTGACGTATGCGCGCAACGGCGTGATGCCGGCATGGTCGCAGCGGCTCGATCCGGTAACGATCAAGATGCTCGCGGTCTATGTCCATTCGCGCGGCGGCGGTGAGGTTACCGTGCCCCCGGTTACTCCGCCCAGCCCATGAATGCCTCTGATCCCCGGCTGCCCGCACCGGTGGCGCTTTATGCCGCGCGCGTGCCCGTGTTCCCGCGCAAGATCGACGGGTGGTTCCGCCGGTTCAAATGGGCGGTGATGGCGGTGTGCCTGATCGTCTATTGGGGCACGCCGTGGCTGCGCTGGGATCGCGGGGCTTATGCGCCCAACCAGGCGGTGCTGATCGATGTCGCGCATCGCCGGTTCTATATGTTTGCCATCGAGATCTGGCCGCACGAATTCTATTTCGTGGCGGGCCTGCTAATCATGGCGGGGATCGGGCTGTTTCTGGTAACGAGCGTGGTCGGGCGCGCGTGGTGCGGCTATGCCTGCCCGCAAACCGTGTGGACCGATCTCTATCAGCACGTTGATCGGCTGATCGACGGCGACCGCAACGCGCAATTGCGGTTGCAGGCGGCCCCGTGGGGGCTGGGCAAAATCGCGCGGCGGCTGGGCAAATGGGCGATCTATCTTGCCATCGCGTTCCTGACCGGGGGGGCGTGGATCTTCTATTTCGCCGATGCGCCCACGCTGCAACGCCAGTTCTGGACCGGCAGCGCGGACCCGGTGGCCTATGCCACAGTCGCAGTGCTGACACTGACGACATTCGTGCTGGGCGGGTTCATGCGCGAACAAGTGTGCATCTATATGTGCCCGTGGCCGCGCATCCAGTCCGCCATGCTCGATGAAAAATCGCTGCTGGTGACGTACAAGCACTGGCGCGGCGAACCGCGCGGGTCGCTCAAATCCTCGCAACGGCGGGCCGAGAGCGGACTGCCTGGGCTGGGGGATTGCATCGATTGCCTGCAATGCGTGGCGGTCTGCCCGACCGGGATCGATATTCGCGAAGGGCCCGATATTGGCTGCATCACCTGCGGGCTGTGCATCGATGCCTGCGACCGGGCGATGGCGCAAGTTGGCCGCCCGCGTGGGCTGATCGATTATTGCACGCTCGAAGATGCCGAAACCGGCGCGCCGGGCAAACCCGATACGCCCTTGCTGCGGACGATCTTGCGCCCGCGCACGCTGATCTATTTCACCATCTGGGCGGGGATCGGCGCGGGGCTGCTGTTCATGCTCGGCACGCGCAGCCGCCTGACGCTGTCGGTGGCCAAAGACCGCAACCCCGAATATGTGCAATTGTCGGGCGGCGCGGTGCGCGATGGCTATACCGTAAAAGTGCGCAATATGGAGGATCGGCCAAGGCCGGTGCTGCTGACCACCAGCGGGGTGCCCGGCGCACTGATCTATACCGACGAGATGGATGACCATGCCGCTGCGCCCCGGCTCGCGCTCAATGTTCCCGCCGATACCACGCTGCGGTTGCGGGTCTATGTGCTGGGGCCAAAGGGCGCGAAGCCGGGGCCGGAGCAGTTCCGGATTCACGCGCTCGATCACGACCGGGGGGACGACGACGCGCGAGTCACGTTTTCCACTCCCGAAGGAGATGGCCATTGACCCAAACCACGCCAATACCGCAGCGCCGCTTGACCGGCTGGCATATGTTCGCGTTCTTCGTGGCATTTTTCGGCGTGGTGATCGCGGTCAATAGTGTACTGGCGCGGCTGGCATTCACGACGTTCAGCGGCGAAGTCGTCGCAAATTCCTATGTCGCCAGCCAGCACTTCAACGGCTGGCTCGATCAGGCCGAGGCAGACCGCGCGCTGGGCTGGCAGGCCGATGTGGTCGCCAATGGCCCGATGCTGACCGTGACGCTGCGCGACCGAAGCGGTCAGGCGATGCCGGGCGCACGGATCACGGGCTATGCCGCACACCCGCTGGGCGATGCCACGGCACGGGTCTTGCGGTTTGGTGAAATCCGGCCCGGCAGCTATGCCGCGCCGCTGGCGGCGGGGCGTTGGCAGGTTCATCTGGTGGTCGAAGCAGGCGGGCGGCGCTGGCAACACGTCGCCGACGTAACTGCCGGGGCAACGCCATGACCGCCTTGGCCGTGCCGGTGCCGACGCCCGCAGCGGTGCGCACCGTGCTGGCGGTGCCGACGATGCATTGCGCAGGCTGCATGGCCAAAATCGAACGCGGCCTTGGCGCGGTGCCCGGCGTCGCCTCGGCGCGCGTCAATCTGACCGCGCGGCACGTAACCGTTACCCACAGTGGCGCGGTGAGCGTGCCTGATCTGGTCGCCGCGCTGGCGCTGATCGGGTTCGAAGCCCAGGCGCGGCTCGACTCGGCAGAGCCGGTATCGGCGGTGCGCCCGCTGCTCGCCCCGCTGGCGGTCGCGGGGTTTGCCTGCATGAATGTCATGCTGTTGTCGGTATCGGTGTGGTCGGGGGCCGATGGTTCGACGCGCGTGCTGTTTCACTGGCTGTCGGCGGTGATCGGGGTTCCCGCCATCGTCTATGCCGGACGGCCGTTCTTTGGCTCGGCATGGGGCGCGCTGCGGCGCGGCACCACCAATATGGATGTGCCAATATCCATCGGCGTTACGCTCGCCACCGCGCTGTCGCTTTATGAAACGGTCACCGGCGGGCAAGAGGCGTGGTTTGACGGCACGCTGATGCTGTTGCTGTTCCTGCTCGCAGGCCGCGTGCTCGATGCGATGATGCGCGATCGCGCGCGCGCCGGGGTCGATGCGCTGTTGCGCCAGGCCCCCGGCGGTGCGTTGGTGGTGGCCGATGATGGCACGGCGCAGTGGCGCAAAACCGCTGATCTGGCACCGGGAATGGTGATGCGCGTGGCGAGCGGCGAACGTTTGGCCGCCGATGGCATGATCGTGCACGGCACCAGCCGGTTCGACCAGTCGCTCATCACCGGCGAAAGCGTGGCAATCGCGGCGCAGACCGGCGATGCGGTGCTGGCAGGCACGCTCAATTGCGACACTCCGGTCGATGTGCGCATCACCGCGAGCGGCGCGGATACCTCGCTTGCCGAAATCGCGCGCTTGATGGCGAGCGCGGGGCAAAGCCGGTCGCGCTATGTGCGGATCGCGGATCGCGCCTCGCGGCTCTATGCTCCGGCGGTGCATGGCCTTGCCGCGATCAGCTTCCTTGGCTGGCTGATCGCGGGGGCGGGAGTCTATCACGCGCTCGTCATCGCGATTGCCGTGCTGATTATCACGTGCCCTTGCGCGCTCGGGCTGGCGGTGCCGGTAGCACAAGTGGTGGCAGCGGGCGCGCTGGCCAAACGCGGCGTGCTGGTCAAAGACGGTTCAGCGCTCGAACGCATGGCCGGGGTCGATCATGCGCTGATCGACAAGACCGGGACTTTGACGCTCGGCCGCCCGGTGCCCGATGCGGTTATGCTCGCCACGCTCGATCCGCAATCCGCCGCGATTGCACTGGCGCTGGCGAGCCATAGCCGCCATCCGCTGTCGCTGGCGCTGGTGCGCGCGCTGGCGGCGCGCGGGGTGCGCGCGGCAGACCTGACCGATGTAACCGAAACGCCCGGTCGCGGGGTGGCGGGCCACTGCGGTTCGCGCGATGTCGCGTTGGGCCGCCCCGCAGCTGCCGAAGGCATGGCCACGGCGCTGACAATCCCCGGCCAACCCGTGCGGCTGATCCGCTTTGCCGATGGGCTTCGCCCCGATTGGGCGCAAGCGCTGGCGCAGATGCGCAAGCTGGGGGTGACATGCGCGATCCTGTCGGGCGACAATTCCGCTGCGGTGGCCGAAATCGCGCGCGTAACCGGGCTGGAGGCGCGCGCCCAAGTCAGCCCCGCTGGAAAGCAGGCCGCAATCACCGCGTTGCAAAAGACCGGCGCGCATGTGGTGATGGCGGGTGACGGGCTCAACGATGGTCCGGCGCTGGCGGCGGCGGATGCCTCGCTCGCGCCGGGATCGGCCAGCGATGTCGGGCGGCAGGCGGCGGACATGGTGTTTACCGGCGAATCGCTGCTGGCGCTGCCGCGCGTGATCGCGGTGTCGCGCGCGACGATGCGCGTGGTGCGGCAGAACTTTGCGCTCGCCATCGGCTATAACGTGCTGGCGGTGCCGCTGGCGATGGCCGGGCTGGTCACGCCATTGGTGGCGGCGGTGGCGATGAGCACGTCATCGCTGCTGGTGATCGGCAATTCGCTGCGGCTCGCGGGCGCGGCGCGGATCGGCAGGGCGGAATCATGACCTCGCTCGCGCTGTTGATCCCGATTGCGCTGGGAATGGGGCTGCTGGGGCTGGCGGCGTTTTTCTGGGCGCTGTCGCGCGGCCAGTTCACCGATCTCGATGGCGCGGCGGCGCGTATCCTGATCGATGATGATGCCGATCTGCCCGTGCCATGACCCGGATGCGCGCTCGGCTCTCCGCGGCACCGGCGCTGCTGGCCCTGATGCAACTCGCCAGCCCCGCGCCGGTCGCGGCAATGGTCATGCTGGTGCCGATCTGCGGCGAATTTGGCGGCCATGCGGTGCCGATCCGCCTGCCGGGAAAATCCGATGGCACCCCCGGCAATGCCACTTGCAAAATTTGTCATATCGCAATGCGCAAGCGCGCGGGCGCGGATAGCTGTTGCGATGGAGAGGACAATGCCGATGGTGCCTGACCGTTTCGCCGCATGGAGCTATTATCCCGAGCTGCTCGCGCAGCCGGTGCCGCGCTACACCAGCTATCCCACCGCTGCCGAATTCGGCGATGGCGCGTTCGAACGGCATCAGCACGATGCGCTGGCGGCAGTACGCGGCGATGTGTCGTTGTATCTGCACATCCCGTTCTGTCAGGAAATCTGCTGGTATTGCGGGTGCAACACCGCTGCGGCCAATCGTACCGCGCGGCTGGCGGCCTATCTCGACGCGCTTCATGCCGAAATTGTGGCGGTGTCGCGGCTGCTGCATCCATCGACCCGGATCGCGCGCATCGCTTTTGGCGGGGGCAGCCCGAATGCGCTGGCGCCGCACGATTTCGTGCGGTTGATCGATGCGCTGCAGGTCAATTTTCGCGTGCCATGGCCGGTCATTTCCATCGAGCTTGATCCGCGCGCGATCACCCCCGGCTGGCTGACCGCGATTCGCGGCATCGGGATCGTGCGCGCGAGCCTGGGGGTGCAGACCTTTGATCCGCGCGTTCAGGCCGCGATTGGCCGGGTGCAGCCCGCCGACGCTATTGCGCGTGCGGTGGACGGGTTGCGCGCCAGCGGGGTGGAATCGATCAATTTCGATCTGATGTACGGGCTGCCGTGGCAGGATGACGCAGTGCTCGATGCGACGCTCGATCAGACCGTGGCCTTGGGCGCGGACCGCATTGCACTGTTCGGCTATGCCCATGTGCCGCATCTGATCGCGCGCCAGCGCCGGATCGATGCGGGCACTTTGCCCGATCAGCGCGAGCGCTTTGCCATGGCCGCGCGCGGCCACGCGCGGCTGGTGACGGCAGGCTATCAGCCGGTGGGGTTCGACCATTTTGCAAGGCCCGCCGATGCGCTCGCGAAAGCTGCGGCTGCGGGCACGTTGCGGCGCAATTTTCAGGGCTATACCGATGATCCCGCGCCCGTGCTGATCGGGCTGGGCGCAAGTTCGATCAGCCAGTTCGACAGCGCCTTTATCCAGAACGAAAAAAACGCCGGGCGGTACCGGATGCTGACCGCTGCAGGCAAACTTGCCGGGCGGCGCGGCGTGCTGCGCCATGCCGATGACCGGCGGCGCGGTGCAGTGATCGAAGCGCTGCTGTGTCAGGGCCGCGCACCAGTCGATGCCGACCTAGCCCGCGCAACTGCCCCCCGGCTCGAAGCCTTTGCCGCACGCGGGCTGATCGCTTGGGATGGCGACCACCTGGTGCTGCAACCCGGCAGCGAACCTTATGCGCGCTCGATCGCGGCGGTGTTCGACGCCTACCGCAGTGGCGAAGCGCGGTTCAGTTCGGCAGTGTGATGCAGCGCGGTGGCGCTGGTAATAAGTATGCGGGGGCGGTCTTTTGCGGCTGCACAATACGATGTTGCAGGCTAGGCTGACTGCTCCATAAATGCGAGCAGCCATGACCCCGATTGAAACCATCATGCGCACCGCGCCGGTCATTCCGGTGCTGGTCATCGACAATCCCGACTATGCCGTACCAGTCGCGCGGGCGCTGGTGGCGGGCGGGTTGCGCGTGCTCGAAGTAACACTGCGCACCCCGGCGGCTCTGGCGGTGATCCGCGCGATGCGCGACGTGCCGGGGGCGATTGTCGGCGCGGGCACAGTTCTCAACCCCGATGATCTTCATGCCGCCATCGACGCCGGGGCGGAATTCATCGTGTCGCCCGGCCTGACCCAGCGGCTGGGCGCGGCGGCGGTCGCGGCAGATATTCCATTTCTGCCCGGTACCGCGAATGCCGCCGATATCATGACCGGGCTTGATCTGGGGCTGACCCATTTCAAGTTTTTCCCGGCAGAAACTTCAGGCGGGTTGCCTGCGTTAAAGGCACTGGCGGCTCCGTTTCATCAGGTGTGGTTCTGCCCGACCGGTGGGATCAACCAGCGCAGCGCGGCCGACTGGCTGGCGTTCGATCCAGTGCTGTGCGTTGGCGGAAGCTGGCTGGTCGGCAAAGGCCCGCCCGATGAAGCCGCGATTACGGCGGCGGCACAAGCCGCTGTCGCCTTGCGCCGACCGGGCTGATCGCCGCGCGAACCGATCTTTGGGGGGTATAACCGATGTTGACCACGGTCGAAGCCTTGCGCGAACGGTTGCAGGCGCTCCACGCGCGCACCACCGAAACCCCGCTGTTCAACCCGGTGTTTCAATTGAGCCACGATCTGTCGCGCCAGTTGGAGGCGGGCAGCATCGGGCTGGACACCATCGAGCGGCTGGTGGCGGAACTGGAGTGTGAGGCGCTGCAATCGCGCGCCGCGCGGCTGCACGGCTTGCTCGCGCCCACCGCGCCAGAGGTCAATCTGGACCGCGTCGTCGCGCTGCTCGATGAAGGCGATGGGTTCGGCGAATTCCGCGCCCGCTGGGAAGCGCCGCTGCTCCATGCGGTGTTTACCGCGCATCCGACGTTTCTGCTCCACCCCGGCGATGCCGATGCGCTCGCCAGCGCCGCGCTCGCCGACGATCCGCGCGCCGCGACGGTCTGCGCGGTGCCGGGCGCGGGCGGGGCGATCACGCTCGAATTCGAACATGGCGAGGCGATGGCCGCCATCGCGCGCGCCGCGACCGCGCGCGACCGCATCAACACCCGCCTGCTCGCCCATGCGCGCGCGCGCTGGCCAGGGCGCTGGCTCGATTTCCGTCCTTTGCCGTTCCGCTTTGCCACGTGGGTCGGCTATGACATGGACGGGCGCACCGACATTCGCTGGAGCACGTCGGTCCTGTTCCGCTTGCGCGAAAAAGTGCAGCGGCTGGCCAGCTATGCGGCGATGCTCGCATCCATCGACGGTGACCATCGCGCGCTCGCCACGCTGATCGCGGGGCGCGATCAGGCAGCGGCGATGGCGGAGCTGTTCGAGCGCGATCTGACCGACCCGGCGGTGCTGTCCGATGTCGCCAACCGCATGACCGCGCCCGACCCGGCTCGGCTGCTCTCGCTGACCCCGATCATCGCCGCGCTCGATGCCGATGCGCGGAGCGCCAGCGATGACAGCGCGGTGGCTTATGCCGCGCTCGCCGCCGCGATGCGCGCGGATGGGCTGGGGATGGGCTGGATCCATTTCCGCGTTAACGCGTCGCAATTGCACAATGCCTTGCGCCGCCGCATCGATCCGGATGGCACGCTCGATCTGGGCAGCCGGGGGGCGTTGTCGCGCTTGCGCGAAGTTCTGGCCGCCGCAACGCCGTTGCGCGTGAATTTCGCCGCGCTGGCGCTCGAAACTTCGACCGCGATGCGCCAGTTTCTGGTGATGGCGCAGATCCTGCACCATATCGATGCCGATGCGCCGATCCGGATGCTGATCGCCGAATGCGAACAGCCGCAGACCGTGCTTGCCGCGCTCTATTTCGCCCGGCTGTTCGGGATCGAGCACAAAGTCGATGTTTCGCCCTTGTTCGAAACCGAAACCGCGCTCGAACATGGGGGCCGCTTTCTCGATGCGCTGCTCGCCGAACCGGCCTATCGCGATTATGCACGGGCGCGCGGGCGCGTGGCGATCCAGACCGGGTTTTCCGATGCCGGGCGGTTTCTGGGGCAGATCCCCGCCGCGCTCGCCATCGAACGGCTGCAAGGGCGGCTGGCCGATGCGATGCGCGCGCATCACCTGACCGATATCGCCGCGCTGATCTTCAACACCCATGGCGAAAGCATGGGGCGTGGCGCGCATCCCACCGGGATGATCGACCGGTTGTCATGGCCGCTCAGCCGCTGGGCGCGCAGCCGCTTTGCCCGCGCCGGGGTTCGGCTCGAACCCGAAGTCAGCTTTCAGGGCGGCGATGGCTATCTGTTTTTCCGCAATGCCGATCTCGCGCTGGCGACCTTGACGCGGATTGCCGAAGCGCAAGTGGCGCTGGCGGGCGAATATCACCGCGATGCGTTTTATGATCGCACCGATCTCAGCCTCGATTTCTACCGCTCGATCCGCCGCGAACAGCGCGCCTATCTCGCGAGCACGACCTATTCGCGCGCGGTGACCGCGTTTGGCCTCGGAATGCTCAAAGCGACCGGCAGCCGGGTGTCGCGCCGCCAGTCGGACATCCATTCCGACCGCACGATGAGCCTTCGCCAGATCCGCGCGATCCCGCACAATGCCATCCTGCAACAAATCGGCTATGCGGTAAACGTGATCGCCGGGGCGGGCACCGCAGCGGGTGATGAAATCGAATCAATCGCCGAATTGCTCGGCAGTTCGGAACGCGGCAACCAGTTGGTGCGGCTGTTGCGCGCCGCCAATGGGCTTGCCTCGATCAAGACCGTCGGTGCATTCGGCGAACTGTTCAATTCGGCCTATTGGGCCAGCCGCCCCTATCGCGGCACCGAAACCGCGCTCGAAGGCGGCTGTCTCGCGCTCGCCGACTATCTGACCAAAGATGATCGCGCAGGCGTGTTCCGGCGGCTGGTATCGCGCTTGCGCGTTGACTGGATGAAACTGCACCGCCTGCTGGTGCTGGTGCCCGGCGCGCCGACGGCACGCGATGCAGCGGCGGATGATGCGCGTCGCTCAATCGGTCTGTTGCAGGCCATCCGATTGGCATTGCTGATGCACATGTTCCTGCGCGCGGTGCAAGTGCCGCAGTTTTCGCGTGCCAACGATATCAGCCGCGAAGACGTGCTGGAAATGGTGCTGTCGTTGCGCGTCGATGAAGCGCTGGCGCAATTGCGCCGCGCCTATCCGGTGTTGGAGCCGCGCATGGGCGACTATGTCCTGACCGAACCGAGCGACTACCCCGACCACACCGCCGAAGACTACAGCGCGATCCGCACCCGCTTCATCGACCCCATCGACCGCGCCCACGCCATCAACACCCGCATCGCCGTCGCCATCGCCAACTATTTCGGTGCCCACGGCTAGAGCGTGATGCGAGCCGCAGGCCACCGAAGGTAAAAAGTGGGAACCGGTTTTTACCTTCGGTGGTCTGCGGCTCGCAATAAATCACGCGAAAACAAAGACTCTATCGCATTCCGCTCTAATCCCCCGGTCCCTCCACCGTTATGAGCAGGTGACAGCGCCGCATGCGTCTGGTGAACACGTTTGAGACCTTCACGATCATTCGGTTGTGACCATGGCCGGGTTGCATTATCGGGTTCACCATCCTTATAAAACAGAGTTCGCCTGGCATGGTTGCGCGCAACGCGTCGTGCCATGCTGTCCGGGGGGACGGGCGAATGCCGGGGCAAGCAGGGGGGCGTGCCGGTGTCTGAGGATGAATACGTCAGCGATTTCGAATTTGACGGCAATTGGCGCGAATTTGCGGCGATTGCGTTCACCAATCTGCTGCTGACTGTTGCCACACTGGGAATTTACCGGTTCTGGGCCACCACGCGCACGCGCCGCTACTTGTGGTCGCGCACGCTGTTCATGGGTGATCGGCTTGAATGGACGGGGACCGGGCAGGAACTGTTTCGCAGCGGGTTGATGGCGCTGGTCGTGGTGCTGCTGCCGCTGTCGGTAGCGAACTGGGCGGTCAGGCTGATGATTGCCCATGGATATCCGATTGTCGGACAGATTTTGTCGCTTGCGTTGCTCATCATGTTCTACATTCTTGTCGGCACGGCAATTTTTCGCGGGCTGCGCTATCGCCTGTCTCGCACGTGCTGGCGGGGCATTCGTGGCGGCAGCTATCATCAGGGTCTGGCCTATGGGTTTGGCTATGCGTGGAAGAATGCCGCCGGATTGCTGCCATTGGGGGTGATGTTTCCGTGGGCAATGGTCAGTCTGTGGAACCAGCGCTGGAATGCGGTCAGCTTTGGCCCGTGGTCGTTTGTCGCGCGCGGTCGGGTTCGGGGGCTAAAGCTCCCATACGTGTGGTGCTATGTCGCGCCTTTGGTGGGCATCGCGGTGGTCGTGCTGATGGTCAGATCAGGCACGATCCTTACCCTGTTTGGCTTTGAACCGAAGACACCGTTGCAATGGGTGCTGATCCGCTTGCCCGCGCTGTTTGCCTTTATCTTCGTGTTCGCGCTGATAACGCTCGGCTATTATGCCAGCTTTTTCCGCCAGATGGTCCGCAGCACCTCGCTCGGCGACATGAATTTCAGCTTTAACGCCGGGGCCGTCGAATGGATGGAGCTTTATCTCGTCGATATGCTGCTGATCGTGTTCACAGTTGGGCTGGGTTCGCTGTTCATCAGCTACCGGCACTGGACATTCTATGTGCGCTATCTGCAAACCGAAGGGCGCATCAGCGTCGATGCGGTCACCCAATCCGCCACACCATCGGCGCATCAGGGTGAAGGGCTGCTCGATGCCTTTAATATGGGGGCGTTATGACCGGGCGCAGCGGGGCCATTACCGATCCTGTGGCAGCAGACGTATTTGATGGTTTGACCGCCCGGCGGCACCCGGTCAGCCTGACGTGGGACACCGCCGGTCTGGCGCTGGCGGGTCATGAACGCGGGGAAACCATTGGCTGGGACCACCTGACCACCATCGACTGGTTACCCGATGCGATCCTGCTCGGTCGCAGCGACCAACCCGGATGGCGCTTGAAGTTGCCTCCGGAAACGCCAGCGGACCTGATCGCCCGCTTGCCGCCACGCCCACGGTTCGGTCGGTGGATAGACCGGTTTGGTTTTGCCAAATCGTTGATCTGCGGCGCCGCGATCAGCGCTGCAGTCTTCTATGCCGTGATCAATTCGCCCAATTGGTTGGGCCGACGGCTTCCCGTGGCATGGGAAACGGGGATGAGCGATGACAGCATCGCCGATATTGCCGCCAATACCTGCCATACCCCGGCCAGCGATGCCGCGCTCGCCGGGTTGGTCGCGCGGCTGGACCGCGACAACGCCGATGGCCACTTGCCCACTGTGCGGGTCGAACTGGTCAAGCTTGATCTTGTCAACGCCGTCGCGCTGCCCGGCGGGCGGGTGCTGGTATTTGACGGACTGGTCAAACAGATTGCATCGCCCGATGCGCTTGCCGGGGTTATCGGCCACGAGATCGGCCATGTCCGCGAACGCCATGTCATGCAGGCGATGCTGCGCGAATTCGGGCTGACGATGGTGCTGGGCGGGCTGAAGTCCGGGATGAGCAATACATTCGGCCGCCTGACCGCGCTGCGCTTTTCCCGCGAAGCCGAAACCGAGGCCGACACGTGGTCACGAACACAGTTGGCACAAGCCAACATCTCCCCCATCCCGACCGCCAATTTCTTTACCAGCCTGGAAGAACAAAGCCCCGATTCCCCACTGCCGATATCCGCCTATCTGAACAGCCACCCCGATTCGGCCAGCCGCGCCATCGGATTCCAAACCGCCTATCGCCGCGATCAGCCCTACCGCCCCGCGCTCGATGAGGCGCAGTTCCGCGCCGTTCGGCAGGCCTGCGAACTGGATACCAAAGCAAAGCCTTGGGTGCCGAAGCTGTTCCGGTAAAGGCTGTCGCTGACTGAGGGTATGGTGCAATGACGATGATATAGGCGAAAATTGGCAAATGCGCATGTTTGTTATGAAGTCCGATGGGGAAATTGGAGGCAATTAATTTAGGGGTTTTCGCACCTGTCACCCTAAATCCCCAGAACGGTGGCGAGTTTCCATCAGTCACCACGCGTTGCCGTCAAGTGAGGCTTGACACACTCGACAGCGTCAAGTATAACCCGACACGTGGAGATTGAGGGCATCACGCACAAGGCGCTGCGCCGGTTCTTTGAGACTGGCAACGCCAAAGGCCTTGTTGGCGATGTTGGCCGCCTCCGCAAAATGCTGGCGTTTATCGATGCGGCGGCCTCGCTTGATGAACTGGGCGTCCCGCCCAATTACGGCTTGCACCCGATGACGGGCGACAGGGCCGGGACTTGGGCAATGACGGTAACACGCAACTGGCGGTTGACGTTTAGCATCGATGACGCGGGCGCGCTGACCGATATGGATTTGGAGGATTATCATGGCGATTAGGATGCACCCGGCGCTTGCCGTGCATGTTGGGGACTGGCTCAAGACCGAAATTGTCGAGCCGTACGGCCTGACGGTCAAGGCGCTGGCCAATCATTTCAGCGTATCGCGGCAGGCGCTCAGCACCTTGTTGAACGGCAGGGCCAGTCTGTCCGCGGATATGGCCATTCGCTTTGAAATGGCGTTCGGGGTGAAGGCTGACACGTTGCTAAGAATCCAGACCGCCTATGATCTGGCACAAGCCCGCGCCCGCTCAAGAGAAATGCAAGTAGGGCGGCTGGCAGCATAGCGGCCAGCGGCGTTACGGTGCCACTTTACCTAACCACCTCATTCTTGGCTAGGCACCAGCGAACTTCAGTTGTACAGATTGGGGGTTGAGTAAAGTGGCTCCGTAACCGCGCAGATATGTATTGCGTCCCCGGAACTCCAGCAAACTGATAGTAACAAGTGAATGGGAGCCGCACATGCGAAAGTTTTTTAGATTCGTCCTGGCGATCTTCGCGGCGCTTTTGCTATCTTCCGCTCCTGCCCGAGCAGATGGAGCCTATACCGGTAAGATTGATGGAAATTTCAAAGGCTGGGAAGGAGAGACAATTTACAAGTTAATGGACGGCCATATAATTCAACAGGCCTTGTACCACTACCACTATCACTACGCTTATTCTCCCAATGTGATCATTTATCAAGGATCACAAGGGCTTATGATACATGTTGAGGGTGATGATGACCAAGATGTTCATATTGTGATACTTAAGTAATCGGATGCTAAAAGAGCGCTAGCGCTCCACCGGCCCGCACAAAACATCGCGCGCCCTGCAACCCTGGCATCTAAACCGCCGTTGGATCGCGCCCATATCCCGGCTTACGCTGGCGCGGGCGCATTCGCCTGACAGCGCGCGGGAATCGATCACACTCACCCGGCCACACCCGGCATTTGACCTGAAGGTTGAACCCGTGGCGGGCATAGTCGCTGATGGCGCCAAGGCGCTTCGTTCCCATACGTCATACGAGAACGAAAGCGGAACATTTGCAAGCTGATGATCGCCATCAATGCGGGGATAACGATCGGCGCGCGAAAATGGTCGGATCGATTCATTGTGTCGTTTCGCTGCTGCAAAGACTGTTCTCAACATTCAGGAGCGCAGACGATGGCATTCGAAAAAGGTCGAAGCGGCAACCCTGGTGGGCGTCCTGCTGCGGCGCTGGATGACGGGCGAACGCTTGCCGACGTTGCGCGGGAGCATACCGTTGCGGCCATTGAATCGTTGGTGCGCGTCAAGAGTTCCGGGTACGCAATACATATCTGCGCAGAACCCGGAAATGCGGATAATGGGGGGGAAGTCAATTGGGTATTGCGCGTACAGAATTCATGCTATGATTGGCCGCGATCCGGTTGTTCGAGGAAGAATTAGATGAATGATCTAGAAGGCGAAAAGTCTCAGGCGACCACAGCGATTCTCGATGCAATCGAGGCCCTAGAAGCGTCAGGACGTGAACTTGATATTT
Source organism: uncultured Sphingomonadales bacterium (assembly GCA_903848655.1). GTDB lineage: Bacteria > Pseudomonadota > Alphaproteobacteria > Sphingomonadales > Sphingomonadaceae > Novosphingobium. Next base: position 3,282 of record CAINGT010000124.1, on the reverse strand, counting down.
GGGAGCGTGTCCATCTTGCCGAGGCTGTGGCCTCATGCTTTGCGGGACTTTATCGACTAGCGCTGGTAACCTCGGATCTGGCCCTTACGCCCCCCCCTGAACGGTCTCAAAAATATCCATTTCGATTCCGGCCTGACGAGGTACTATTTGATCTATCTGGCATTAGGAGGGCGCTTGAAGAGGTTACAAATTCCCCAGCAAGACCTTTCCCCGTCTTTCGCTAAAACTAAAAGGCCGTGCCTAAATATTTTCTGCATCAAATTTGTCGTTGTAATACCAGCCAACAAAAAAGGAGGCGACGAAAACCACAAACGGGGGCACGTGCAAATGTTCGATGGCTAACGCTGAGGCCATCATCTATGCGCCAATCAGTGTACCAGGTTTGGTCATTTAACCTAATATCTTGTTTGAATCATAGTGGAAATGTGGCAATATACAACAACGCATTAAAAAACCAAAATTTTACTTGGTTGGTTTTGGCTTTGCTCGCCGCTTCATTAAAAATAAAACCAAGTGCTTAGTGGATACTCAAAGCCATTAATCTTACAAGCCAACGAGCAATGGTTATCAGCTCTATTTCATCGCCAAAAATAAGGCGATGTGGCGATGATTTTGAGAGCCGGCCCACTGAGATTTGCTAAATTGACTTACGACTAAGCAAACTTTCCGGGAAAAATGGCTCCCTGAGTAGGATTCGAACCTACGGCCGCACGATTAACAGTCGTGAGCTCTACCGCTGAGCTATCAGGGAACGGTTCCGGTTGCCCGGGGCAGATCGGCGCTCTAAACAGGCGGGGGGGGATTTGCAAGTCCCTGAATCGCGGTGGTCTGCGCTAAAGTGTCAGACCATGAACTGTTCGGCGAAAATGCGTTCGTCGAGGCTTTTGCCTTTGTCGAACAGCAGCGTCAGGCGGTGGTCGGGCCAGGCGCGGATGCGCACTTCGTGCACATCGCGCACTTCCTTTTGATCGGCGACCACCAGCACCGGGCGCTTTTCGGCTTCGCGCACGCGAAAGGTGATTTCGGCGCTTTCGGGCAGGATTGCGCCGCGCCAGCGGCGGGGGCGGAACGGGCTGATCGGGGTGAGCGCCAGCATGTTGGAGCCGAGCGGCAGAATCGGGCCGTTGGCCGACAGGTTATAGGCGGTGGAGCCGGCCGGGGTTGCCACCAGCACGCCGTCGCAGCTTAATTCCGGGATGCGCACTTTGCCGTTGACGCTGACTTCCAGCTTTGCCGTCTGGCGCGTTTCGCGCAGCAGCGACACTTCGTTGATCGCCCATGATGTCAGCACATCGCCGGTATGGGTGGTCGCCTCCATCCGCAACGGCGATACCGCAATGTGGCGCGCGCGCGCGATCCGGTCATCGAGCGCGCGGTTGGGTTTGAACCGGTTCATCAAAAAGCCGACGGTGCCGAGGTTTATGCCATAGACCGGCTTGATCTGCGCGGTATCGAGCATGTGGTGCAGGATTTGCAGCATAAAGCCATCGCCGCCCAGCGCGACCACGACATCGGCCTGATCGACATCGACCCAATCACCCCCGGCGCGCAATTCGCTTTCCGCTGCTTGCGCGCGCTCTGTGGGCGAGGCGACGAGCGCGAGCCGGGTGCGGGGTTCGGTCATGGCACCGGGTCTATGGAGCGGGCGCGGGTGGCGCAACGGATATTCGCGATGGGTTGATGATTTCGCTGGTGGCATCGCTTATGGCGGTCCGATGCAAGGGTCGCTCGATATTAATCCGCAACCGGCGGATATCCTGACCGGGCTGGTCGGGGCGGACAGCGCTAGGGCGTGGCTGGGTGCGGCGGCGGCGGCGGGCGATGTTGGCGCGATGCTGATCGGGCTGCCCCGGTTGCAATCGGTCAATCTGGCTTATGGCCAGTCCGCCGGAGACCGGGTGCTGGTGGCGATGGCGCAGCGCATACGCGACTTTGCCAAGACCGACATCGGCGGCGATATGCTGATCGCGCGGCTGACCGGCGGGCAATTCCTGATCGGATCGCGCCAGCCGCCGGAGCGCGAACGCTGGCAATATCTGGCCGAAGCGCTTGGGCGGGTGATCGCGCGCACGCTGCCGGTCGAAGGCGACGCGTTGCAACTGGTGCCGCGTATCGCGCTGATCGCTTCGCGCGGCAGCCATAGCGGCGACAGCGTGATCGACAGTCTGGTGCGCGCTGCGGCAAAGCTGGAGCGGCTGCCCGGACGGCGCATCTTGTGGGCGGGCGAGGGCAGGGGGGCGCCGGGGGCAAGCCTCGCGCTGCTTGAAGCCGATCTGCTGGGCGCGATGCACCGGGGCGAGATTACCGTGCTGTTTCAGCCGCAATATGCCGTGCACAGCGGCGAACTGACCGGGGCAGAGGCCTTGGCGCGCTGGCATCATCCCCGGTTTGGGCGGATTGCGGCGGAAACGCTGTTTGCCGTGGCGGACCGGGGCGATCTTGTGGCGCAATTGTCGCGCCACATCGCCGCTTTGGCACTGGGGCTGGCAGCGCATTGGCCCAGCCCGCTGCGGCTGTCGCTGAACATTACGGCCGAAGATTTTGCGTTGGGCGATGTGGCGGCGAATATGCGCGGCCTGATCGACACGAGCGGGTTTGCACCCGAACGGTTGACGCTGGAGATTACCGAACAGGCTCTGATCGGCGATTTCGCGGCGAGCGCGCAAGCTTTGCAATCGCTGGCGGGCGACGGGGTGCAAGTCGCGCTCGATGATTTTGGCACTGGTTATTCCAACTTTCGCGCGCTGCGGGCTTTGCCGCTGCACGTTTTGAAGCTGGATCAATCGCTGATCGAGGATATTGTCGAAGACCCGCGCGACCGTGCGATTGTCGTGGCAATGATCGCAATGGCCCGCGCGTTTGATCTGAAAGTGATCGCCGAAGGGGTTGAAACCGCCGCCCAATTGGCGATTCTGGCTGCTGCCGGATGTGACACGTTTCAGGGATTTGTGCGGTCTGGCCCGATCAGCGCGGAAGAATTTGCGCACTTGGCGCGATAGGATGGCACCATATGCAGGTCCTCCCCCTTTGGGCTACGGGATGCACACATCTTTTAGCTCAAATTTTTCTGTAATTAAATCAGTGTCATAAGGTTGCACGATCCCTGCTGACGGATCGGCGCTTAAAGCCCCTCCCCATAGGGGAGGGGTTGGGGAGGGGGTTTTACGGTCCGAAATGACGTGCAATATCTGAACCTTAGCACACCCCCACCCAACCCTCCCCCTTCAGGGGGAGGGCTTTTTGGACCGGTCATCCCCGTGCAGAGCAAGATGTGTGCATCCC
>CAINGT010000123.1 GCA_903848655.1 uncultured Sphingomonadales bacterium | reverse complement strand
GGGCGCAACTTCTTAAAACCGTACGATATTCTGCCCGTCGCACCCCGCGCTTCGCGCTGCCACCTCCCCCAAAGGGGGAGAAGCTGGATTCCCTATGCGATTGCCCTGCGGCCCAACCGCCCACAGGGTATCATCAATGGGCGGCCCGCGCCGCGGGTGCGGGGCGGTGGGTGGCGCAAAGTCGCCGTCAGGCGACTTTCGAAACAGACTTTAACTACCGCTCGGCGAAGGCGCGTTCGATTACGTAATCGCCGAGTTCCCCGGTGCCGGGCGAAATCACAAAGCCTTTGGCGTCGAGCACCGCTGACATATCATCGAGCATTGGCACGCTGCCGCAGATCATCGCGCGGTCGAGCGTTGGATCGAGCGGGGGCAGGCCCAGATCGGCTTGCACTTTGCCCGATTGCATCAGATCGGTCAGCCGCCCGGTGTTGCGGAACGGTTCGCGCGTCACGACCGGGTAATAGAGCAATTGCGCGGTGATCAGTTCGCCCAGCAATTCGCAACTGGGCAATTCGTTTTGCAGATAGTCGTGATAGGCCAGTTCGGCGACGGTGCGCACCCCGTGCGTCAGCACCACGCGGTCAAACTTTTCATAGGTTTCGGGATCGCGGATAATGCTCATGAACGGGGCCAGCCCGGTGCCGGTGGATAGCAGGTAGAGGATCCGCCCCGGCCGCACATCGCGCACCACCAGCGTGCCCACCGCTTTGCTGCTGAGCAGGATTTCATCACCCGGCACGATCAGTTGCAACTTTGCAGTCAGCGGACCGTTGGGCACTTTGATGCTGAGAAATTCCAGCGCTTCGGCATAATGCGGGCTGACAATGCTATAGGCGCGCATCACCGGCTTGCCCTCTGACGGCAGGCCCAGCATGATGAAGTGCCCGCTTTCAAACCGGAATCCCGGATCACGCGTGGTCTTGAAGCTGAACAGCCGATCGCTCCAGTGTGTGACTTCCAGAACGGTTTCGGTGCGATACTTGGACATGGGGCCTCCGGTGCTGCGCGCCCTCTAATGCGGGTTGCGCAAAACAGGTACCCACTTTTTGATAATCTGCGCCAAAGTTTGCCTTTGTCGGTGCGGCGGGGTGGTTTTGGCGCGCGCCCGATGGCCCCCCACCCCGAATGGGGCGGGGGTTCACGAGGCGCGATCAGTACTTGAACCGCACGTCGATCATGAACGCGCGGGGGGGGAGGAAGTTGAACTGATCGTTGACGCCATAGGTCTTGCCGTTGGAAATCGCGGTGATTGCGCGGTTGTCGAACACGTTGGACACCGTGGCACCGATGCGGAAATTGCTGCCGATTTCCTGACTTATCGCGAATTCGCCGGTGCTGTAGGGGGCGATGCGGTAGAGCCGGGTGCCGTCGGTCGCGGTGTTTGCCGCTGCCAGTTCGGTGGCATATTGATAGCCGGTGAACTTCTGGCTGAACGAAGCCCGCAGGCCCTTGTACTTGTAGATCGCACCCAGCGCGGCGGTCATGATCGGTGCTTTGGCGATCTGCGCACCGGTCGTGGCCGAATGGGCATAGTTGTATGACCCATTGCCGAACAGCGTCAGCCCGGCAAAGGGGTTTATATTCACCTGGCCTTCAAAGCCTTTGTATTTGACTTTGCCGATATTGACCAGTGCACCCATAATTGCGGTGGCAGATGTGTCCGTCTGAATCTTGTTGTTCACTTCGATAGCATAAGCATCAACGTCGATTGACACGTGGCTACCGTGCCAGACTGCGCCCGCCTGATAGTTGGTCGTCGTCTGCGGTTGAACCGCCGACAGCGCCGAATTCTGCTGCGCGATGGCGGTGTCGCTGTTGGACGGGGTGTAAAAGCTAGACAAATCAGGAATATACATCCCTTGCGCATATTGCGCGTAAAACGCTAGGCCGTTCACCGGCTGCCAGTTGGCAGTGGCAAATGGCAGCGTCTTGGTCCATGTCGCCGAAGTGTTGGCGGGCGAACGGAACGCGTCGGCATTGACCGCAGCATTCACACCCCGTTTGAAATGGACATATTTGACCCCCGGGGTGACCGACAACGTGGTGGTCGGGCGGATTTCCACTTCGCTGAACAGTTGGAACTGATCCCAGCTCGATGCCTGATCATATTTGACATTGGCGAGCGCGATGGAGGGATAGCCCACCGTCGAGGCTGCGCCGCTGAAGAATTTCTGGTCATAGCTGGGCAGGCCGGTGTTCCAGTCAAAATCGAACGTGTGGCGCCACGTGTTCGAATGTTCGAACCAGCCACCCAGTTTCACTTTGCCCAGATTGAAGCGATAATCGATCTGGCCGATATAGCCGAGCACGCGATACTTGTTGAGCTTGTTATAGCCTGGAACATTGGTGTTGGTCACCGGCTTGTAAGGCGAAGCCGCCGTTCCCGCCCCGGTAAACCCGGTAACGACTGCCGTTGTGTTCCCGCTATACGTATTGTTGGTATACCCATACATATAGGCCCGGTTGTCCATTTCAAACCCGCTGCCGAGCGAGCTTTGCAGGCGGACATAGGAAAAGTCTGTGGTCTTGTCGGTGCGGTTGTATTTCCAGTAAGTCTGCTTGGCGGGGTCGCCGCCCAGCCCGTAATTCAGACCATAGAGGCCGATGTCCGATGTCGCGGTGCAATTTTCCGCCTTCAGCGTGGCGACGTTTGGTTGCGCAACACCGCAGGTCGCGCCTTTGAGCACGTCAGAGCTGTAGTAGAAGTTGCGGTTCCATGTCGACATCACGGTCAGCGTGTTGGACTGGCCCAGCGGCACGACCGCTTTGGCAAACAGGTTCTTCGAATTGACCGGCGAATACGTCAGCGCGCCATCAGACTGGAGATATTGCCCTGAAAATGCAAATTTGGCCCCGCCCAGCCCGGCGATCTTGCCGGTTTGATAGTCTGCGCGCCCGATAAACGTGTTCCAGCTTCCGCCGGTGGCCTCGGCTTGCGCACCGCGCGAATCGCTGACTGCGCGCGAATACATGTTGATGTTGCCACCATAGGTTGCCTGGCCCAATTGGCTGGCGTTACCGGGGCCGCGATCAACCACCACCGTTTCAATCGTGTTTGACGGGAAAAACGCGGTCGAATGGTGTGTCGGGTTGTTGGTGTCGGCAAACGGGATCGAGTCATAGGTAACGTTGTATTCGCCATCCTGAAACCCGCGGATCGTCGCCTTGGTTTCGCCAAGGCCGAGGCCATTGCCCGAACCGCTGAGCGCGACACCGGGGGTCAGCGAGATCAATTCGTTGAAATCCGCTGCGGCATTGGCATTGTCGATGAATTCGCGGCTGACCGCGGCTTGCGGCTGCGTGGTGGTGAGCGAGGCGGTGATCGGCGCAGTAGCCGCACCGCGCGAACCGGTGACAATAATGTCCGATGTCGTCAGTGATTGGCGGTCGTTGGCCTGCCCAGCCTGATTGGCGGTCGTTGACTGATCGGCGGCATTCGCGCTGTTCGAAGAAAGCCCGGCCAGCGCCGTTCCGGCGACGAGCAAAACGCGAAAGTATGAATTCTTCACCGGACTGTTCCCCAAAAGCATGAATGGCAAGCGATCGGGGACGCGCGAATTCTGCCGGCCATGGCGCTGATCGCGCCAGACCTGCCGTTAACCTTCGTTAAGCCCCCAAGGTTGTGGCACCGCGCCTAGGCGGGTTGCGTTACCACTGTGTGACAGGGCTGTAGGGACGCGGGGTATAGCGCGCGCGTGCCGGTCGTCAGGCGGTTACGCCCACCGCGTGCAACACGCTTTCAAACAGCACGCGACCATCGCTGCCGCCGTGTGCGGGTTCGATCATGCGTTCGGGGTGTGGCATCATGCCCAGCACATTGCCCGCAGGGTTGAGCACGCCCGCGATCTGGCGCGCCGATCCGTTGACCGGCTCGGCATAGCGGAATGCCACGCGGTCTTCGGCTTCGAGCTGGTCGAGCGTCGCGGTATCGGCGTAATAATTGCCATCGTGGTGCGCCACCGGCACGGTGATGCGCTGATCGCGCGCATAGCCACCGGTAAAGCACGAACGCGTAGTGCCCACGGTGAGCGCAACATCGCGGCACACGAAGCGCTGCCCACCATTGCGCAGCAACGCGCCGGGCAGCAGTCCGGCTTCGGTCAGAACCTGAAAGCCGTTGCACACCCCCAGCACTGCCACCCCGCGCGCGGCCTTTGCCGCCACTGCCGCCATCACCGGGGATCGCGCGGCCATCGCGCCCGAGCGCAGATAGTCGCCATAGGAAAATCCGCCCGGCAGCGCGATCAGGTCCAGCCCTTCGGGCAACGTGGCATCGCCGTGCCACACCCGGTGGACCGTACCGCCGCAAATGCTGGCGATGGCCACGGCCATGTCGCGGTCGCAGTTTGACCCCGGAAAGGTGATGACAGCGGCGTGAAAAGCCATGGCTTAGCCCACCTTTTCGATGCGGTAGTTTTCCATCACCGGATTGGCCAGCAGCTTGCGGCACATGTCATCAATCGCGGCGTCGGGCACATCGTCGGCCAGATCGAGCTCGATCAGCCGCCCGGCGCGCACATCGCCGATCCCGGCGAAACCCAAACCTTCAAGCGCATGGTGGATCGCGCGCCCTTGCGGATCGAGCACCCCGGTCTTCAGGCTGACATGAACGCGTACTTTCATCGCAGATACTCTTTTTGCGTCGTTACAGGGCCGGGTGCGGCATTAATGCACTACGGGCAAGTCGAGATAAGTGCCATCCGCGCCACCCACGCTGATCGTTTGCGTGGCTTTGACATAGTCGGCGGGTTTGGCGTCGAAGATTGATGGCACGAAAGTTTGCGGATTGCGGTCATAGAGCGGGAACCAGCTTGACTGGATTTGCACCATGATGCGGTGGCCGGGCAGGAACACGTGGTTGGCGGGCGGCAGCGCGAATGTATAGCCCAGCGGCACATCGGGGGTGATTGGGCGCGCCTCGCTTAGGCTTTGGCGATAGCGGCCGCGAAAAATATCCATCCCCACCGCCAGTTCATAGCCGCCCATTGCCTGATCGGTCGGCACTTCATCGGGCCAGACGTCGATCAGTTTGACCACCCAGTCGCTGTCAGTGCCGCTGGTTGCGGCGGTCAGATGCACCACCGGCTGCCCGGCGATTGTCACCGCATGGTCCAGCACTGGGCCGGTGAATGTCAGCACATCGGGCCGCCCCGATACGGTGCGCTGATCGCTGGTCAGCCACGTGGGCCACGGGTTGTTTTCATAACCGACCAGCCGGTTGGGGCGCGGCATAAAAGTCACCGGACTGGCGGGATCGGACACATAGTCAAGCCGCGCGGCACGGTCCGACGCGGCAAAGCCGAGCGAACGGTCGGCGTGGAGATAGAGCCGCGTGGCGGCGGGTGCGACTGGCCAGTCGGGCAGCGCCTGCCACTGATTGGTGCCCGACTGAAACGCTGTAACCCGCGCCATATCCATCGGCTGATCGTACAGATAGTGCGCCAAAAACGGCGCGAGCACATGGGTGCGCCACCATTTGGCCGTATCGGCATCCCAGCGCACCGGGCCAAGCGTATCGGCGCGTTCGATTTCCTGCCCATGGTACCACGGGCCGATCGACAGGAACAGGTTGCCCGCTTTGTCCTGCGGGCGCAGCGCCTGCCACACCGCCGGGCTGCCATAGATATCTTCCTGATCCCACAGCGAATGGACCAGCAGCGTCGGCACTGTCAGCGGTGCGCGCGCAAGGATCTTGTCGAGCGCCTGATCCTGCCAGAACGCATCATAAGCGGGATGCGCCTTCAGCTTTTGCCAGAAACCGATCTGGTCGAGCCCTTGCGCGGTGGCCAGCGCCCCGGCGGATCCGGCTCGCATGAACAGCGCATAAGCATCGGCAAAGCCTGATTCGTAATGCGCCGAATTGTCGCGGCTGGCGACCTGATCCCAGATGTAGCTGTTGTTGTATTGGCGATAGGCCCCGTTGTGGAACCAGTCATCGCCGCGCCAGCCATCGACCATCGGGTTCATTGGCACTGCGACTTTGAGCGCCGGGTGCGGGTTGACCAGCGCGGCGAGCGCGGTGAACCCGTCATAACTGATTCCCAGAATGCCGACGCGCCCGTTCGATTCGGGCACATTCTTCACCAGCCAGTCGATGGTGTCATATGTATCGGTAGCGTGATCGACTTTGGTCGGGTTGAGCGATGTGCCGACGAAAGGCCGGTTCATCACGTAAGTTCCGCCCGAACCATATTTGCCGCGCACGTCCTGCACCACGCGGATATAGCCGCCCGCCGCCACCACATCGGGCGCGCTGTCATAACCATCGAGCCGCAGCGCCATATGCGGCGAATGATTATAGCTGGTCTGCTCGTCTGCGCTGTAAGGCGTGCGAGTCAGCAGCATTGCTGCGCCTTTCGCGCCTTTGGGCACGAGGATCACGGTGTGCAGCTTGACCCCGTCGCGCATCGCGATTTCGACCACGCGCCGGTCGAAATCGCGCAAACCGATGGGTTCTTCCAGCTTGGCCGGGCGCTCGTCATAGACGGGCGGCGGCGCGGCATGGGCAGGCAGCGCGGTGGTAAGCATCACCCCAAGGGCAAGGGCAGTCGTGATCTTCAAAACGATACTCCCCATGGGCGATGGCGGCAGGCGCGGGTGCTATTTCTTGGTGCGCAGCTTGCGGTGCGCGCCCAGATCGAGCACTTCGGACGGGCCGCCCTCGTTGTCGAGCAGACCCAAGCGGCGCGCGACTTCCTGATAGGCTTCTTCTTCGCCGCCAAGGTCGCGGCGAAAGCGATCTTTGTCGAGCTTTTCGTTGGTGGTGATATCCCACAGGCGGCAGCCATCGGGGCTGATTTCGTCAGCAAGGATCACGCGCGCATAGTCGCCATCCCATATCCGCCCGAATTCCAGCTTGAAATCAATCAGCCGGATGCCGACCGCGGCGAACATGCCGCTGAGAAAATCGTTGATGCGGATCGCCATCGAGGAAATGTCGTGCATTTCTTCGTTGTTGGCCCAGCCGAAGCAGGCGATGTGTTCTTCGGCAACCATCGGATCGCCAAGCGCATCGTCTTTGTAGTAATATTCGATCAGCGTGTGCGGCAGCGGATCGCCCTCGGGAATGCCCAGCCGTTTGGAGATCGACCCGGCGGCAACATTGCGCACGACCACTTCGATGGGAATGATTTCCACTTGCCGCACAAGCTGTTCGCGCATGTTCAGCCGCCGGATGAAATGCGTAGGGATGCCGATATGCGCCAGCCGGGTGAACACATATTCGCTGATGCGGTTGTTGATGACGCCTTTGCCATTGATCGTGCCGCGCTTTTGCGCGTTGAACGCGGTCGCATCATCCTTGAAATACTGGATCAGGGTGCCCGGTTCCGGCCCTTCATACAAAATCTTGGCCTTGCCTTCATAGATCTGGCGGCGACGCGACATGGCTTGGTCTTTCTGTGGCAGGCGGCTTGATCGGGCCGATGCAAAACGGATCGCGGCAGGGATGCACGGCACACATCGCGCTGGCATGAGTCCCTTACGAAGCTGCGCCCTTAGGCGAAAAGCCGCGCCCGCGCAATCACGGGGGTTTGTAGCCGGGGTTTGGCCGGGCGTCATGCATTTTGGTAGGAGTCTGTTTCGAAAGTCGCCTGACGGCGACTTTGCGCCACCCACCGCCCCGCACCCCCGGCCCAACCGCCCATTTAAGGTACCCTGTGGGCGGTTGG
>CAINGT010000122.1 GCA_903848655.1 uncultured Sphingomonadales bacterium | reverse complement strand
GTACCCTGTGGGCGGTTGGGCCGGGGGTGCGGGGCGGTGGGTGGCTTTTTTTCGAAACAGACTCGGATTGCCGCAAATTGTCGTGGCGCAAGCGGCCATCACGCCGGTATGACTGAACCGTAGTCGCCGATGGAGCCACGCCTGATGAGCCGCGAAGCCACGCTTGCCCTGCTAGACCACTATTATGCCGCGTTTAACGCGGGCGATTGGGCCGCGATGCTCGATTGCCTGGCCGATGATGTCGCGCACGATATCAACCAGGGCGCGCGCCAGACGGGCAAGGCCGCGTTTGCTGCGTTTCTTGCGCATATGGAGCGGTGCTATCGCGAACGGTTGAGCGATATCGTGATTATGGCCAACGATGATGGATCGCGCGCGGCGGCGGAGTTCGTCGTGCACGGGGCGTATATCGCCACGGACGATGGCTTGCCCGCAGCGGCGGGGCAGACGTATGTCCTGCCCGCAGGCGCGTTCATCGCGGTGGAAGGGGGGCGGATTGCCCGGCTGACGATGACGTACAATCTCGCCGATTGGACCGCGCAAGTCGATCCGGGCGCGCCATGACTCTGCTTGTGCGTGCGCTGACCGGGAACGAACTCGCCGGTGCGCTCGATGATCTGGCGGCCTTGCGCATCGCGGTATTTGCCGACTGGCCATATCTGTACGATGGCGATGCGTCCTACGAAGCGGGCTATCTGCGCGAATTTGCCGCCGCGCCCGATGCGGTGCTGATCGGCGCATTTGACGGCGCGCGGCTGGTCGGCGCGGCCACGGCGGCACCGATGGTCCATCAGAAAGCCGAATTTCGCGCGCCGTTCGCCGCACGCGGGATCGATGGCGCGCGGCTGGTCTATTTTGGCGAAAGCGTGCTCTTGCCGGACTATCGCGGGAAGGGTGTCGGCCATGCGTTCTTTGACGCGCGCGAGGCACAGGCGCGCGCCTGGGGTGCCAATGCCGCGTGTTTTGCCGCCGTGGTGCGCCCTGACGATCACCCGGCAAGACCGGTAGACCATGTGCCGCACGACGCGTTCTGGACGCGGCGCGGCTATGCCAAAGTGCCGGGGTTGCTGACCGAACTCGGGTGGAAGGACCATGGCATGGGCCACGAAACAGTCAAACCGATGCAATATTGGCTTCGGCAATGGTGATGCGGCAATGGCGCGTGGCCGCCTCGCAATATCCGATCGGGCAACTGGCCGATTGGGATGCTTATGCGGCGAAACTGGGCCGCTGGGTGGCTGAAGCGGCGGCGGGCGGGGCAAAGCTGGCGGTCTTTCCCGAATATGCCGCGATGGAACTGGCCAGTCTGGACCCGGTAACAATGGGCGACCTGCACGGATCGCTCGACACGGTGGCGGCGTTCATGGCGCGCGCCGATGCGCTCCATGCGCAGTTGGCGCGCGAACACGGTATATGGCTGTTGGCAGGCAGCGGCCCGCATAAGCTCGCCAGCGGCGCATTCGTCAACCGCGCGCGGCTGATTTCACCCAGCGGGCAGATCGGGCATCAGGACAAGCTGCTGATGACCCGGTTCGAGCGCGAACAGTGGGGCGTGACCGGCGCGCGCGTGCTCCATCTGTTTGCCACCCCGCTCGGGCGGCTGGCGGTGCTGATTTGTTATGACAGCGAATTCCCGCTGCTGGCGCGCGCGGCGGTCGAAGCCGGGGCCGAAGTGCTGCTGGTGCCAAGCTGTACCGAAACGCTCCACGGTTATTGGCGCGTGCGCATCGGCAGCCAGGCGCGCGCGCTCGAAGGGCAGTGCTATGCGGTGCACAGCCCGACCGTGGGCGATGCCGACTGGTCCCCGGCGGTTGACCGCAACCGGGGCGCGGCGGGGATCTATGCGCCGCCGGATCGCCATGGCGCGCAAGGCTTTGCCATGCCCGATGACGGGGTGCTGGCGCTGGGCGAAGAATCGCGCGCGCAATGGGTCTTTGCTGATCTCGATCTCGATCAGATCGCCGTATTGCGCGCCGATGGCGGGGTGTTGAACCGGCGCGACTGGGCCGAACAGCCGGGTGCGGGGGGCTTGCCCGCCGTGACCGTCATCGAAATGACGTGACGCGGTGGCATCAAACACGCGTGTTCGAAAGGATTAACCGATGCAACTGGAACGGCGATCACTTTTGGCTGCGGGCGGCGGGATCGCGGCGGCGCTGCTGACCGGGCTGGGTACTGCGGCGCGCGGCGCGGCACGTCCGGCAAAGCCGGTGGTGCTGGGCCATCGCGGGTGCAGCGCCTTGCGACCCGAACATACGCTCGGCTCCTATGCCAAAGCGATTGCCGACGGAGCCGATTTCATCGAACCCGATCTGGTGGTGACCAAAGACGGCGTGCTGGTGGCGCGGCACGAAAACAACATCGCCGAAACCACCGATGTGGGCACCCACGCCGAATTCGCCGCGCGCCGCACGACCAAAGTGATCGACGGCGTGGCGCAGACCGGCTGGTTTACCGAAGACTTCACGCTCGACGAATTGCGCAGATTGCGCGCGCGCGAACGCATGACCGGTGCCGGGCTGCGGGTCGAAAGCCACAGCTATGATGGCGTGTTCCGCGTGGTGACGCTGGCGGAAATCGCCGATTTCCTTGCTGCCGAAGCCGCCGCGCGCGGCCGCGTGATCGGGCTGATCCCCGAAATCAAGCATTCGACGTATTTCGCCGGGATCGGGCTGCCGATGGAAGACCGCTTTGTGCGCGACTTGTCCGCCAGCACCTATCTCGCCAGCGCGCCGGTGATCGTGCAATCGTTCGAAACTGCCAATCTCAAGACCTTGCGCGGCGTGCTGGCTGGCCGATCCAATGTGCAATTGATGCAATTGATCGATGATGACGCGCAACGCCCCGCCGATGTGGTCAAAGCGGGCGGCACGCTGACATATGGCCAGATGCAAAGCCCCGCCGGGTTGGCGGCGATTGCGGCCTATGCCGACTGGGTCGCGCCGTGGACCCGCCAGTTGATCCCGCTTGGCCCCGATGGACGGTTGGGCGCAGTCAAACCGCTGATCGCCAATGCGCGCCGCGCCGGGCTGCTGGTCGGGTGTTATACCTTTCGCCCGGAAAACCAGTACCTTGCCGCCGATTTTCGCGATACTGGCGGGGCCAATGCGCGCAATCCGGCAGGCAGCGTGGCGGAAATCCGCCGCTATCTGGCCGCCGGGCTGGATGGCTTCTTTACTGACGATCCCGCGCTCGGGCGGCTGGCGGTGGATGGTCCGGCGGCGGGGTGATCGGGCGTATGAGCCAGAAATCGGTCCTGTTCGTCTGTCTGGGCAATATCTGTCGGTCGCCGCTGGCCGAAGCCGCCTTGCGCGCCGAAGCGGTGGCGCAAGGGCTGGCGCTGACCATCGATTCGGCGGGAACCAGCGATCTGCACGCCGGGCAGGGTGCCGATCCGCGCGCGATTGCCGAAGCGCGCCGCCACGGCATCGATCTGACGACGCACCGCGCGCGGCAAGTGACCGCCGATGATTTCCTGCATTTTGGCCATGTTTATGCGCTCGATCAGCAAAATTTGCGCGATTTGCGCAAGCTGGCCCCATCTCGCCCGACCGGCGGAATCGATCTGCTGCTCGACAGCGTGCCCGGTCGCACCGGGCAGGCGGTGATCGACCCGTGGTATGGCGATGCGCGCGATTTTGCCCAGACATGGGACGACGTGGCGCTCGCGGCGCACCATATCGTTGCAGACCTGCTTCGTGGGTAAGGCGCGGCATCTGCGTAAGGCCCGGATTGCTGCCGGTTAACCATCATTGCCTTATGGTCGGCTTCTTGCCGGTCGAAAGGGTCAGGATGGTGATGCAAGGCGTTTGGCACTCGCGCAATCAGCGGTATTGGTCATGACCGCGCCCATTCCTGCGCGCGCTTTTGCGCAACCCGCCGAAGCAGCGTGCGCGCCGCACGACTTGCCGCACGTGCACGACCGCTATCCCGGCGTCAAAGTGTTGAGCCTCGATTGCTTTGACACATTGCTGTGGCGCGACTGCCATGCGCCGCAAGACCTGTTCTTTGCGCTGCCCGACATTCTGCCGTTTCAACGCGCGAACAGCGAAGTGCGCGCGCGGATGCTGGCCCACAGCACGCGCGGGGCGCTCGATGTGGGGATCGATGCGATCTATGCGGCGGCAATGCCGCGCGCCGATGCACGCGCGCGGGCCGCGGCGATCGAGGCCGAATTGGCCGCCGAAGCGCGCCATTGCCATGGCTTTGCCCCGACCGTGGCGCTGATGCGCGCGGCGCGCGCGCGCGGGATCAAAGTGATCGTGGTGTCGGATACCTATCTCGATCAGCGGCAATTGCTCCAGCTTATCGCGGCGGCGGCGGGCGACGACGTGGCGGCGATGATCGACCGCGTGTTCTGCTCGTCAAGCTGGGGCAAGCCCAAAGCGGGCGGGCTCTATCGCGAAGTGCTGGCGCGGATAAAGGCGCGGCCCGATCAGATCCTGCATATTGGCGACAACCACGATGCCGATGTCGTCGGATTGCGCCCGTTCGGGGTGCATCGGCTGCATCTGCGGCAGTTTGAGCCGGATGTGGCCGAACGCTTGCGGCTGGAAAGCATGATTAGCGGGATGCTGTTCGGGCACGACCATGGCCAACTGGTGCGCCCGCAACCGCACCGCGCGGCGCTGGCGATTGGCCAGCCGCAGATCACGGATCCGGCGCAGCGGTTTGGCCACGCGGTGCTGGGGCCGCTGTTCGCCGGGTTTGACGCGTGGTTGCGCGGTGAAGCGGCTGAACTGGCGCAGCGCGGCGGGCGGGTGCACTGGCTGTTCCTGTTGCGCGACGGATATCTGCCGCTGCTGGTGCACCGCGCGGGCGGCGCGGCGGACAGCGTCAGCGCGGTGGAAATCAGCCGCATGACCGCCACGCACGCCAGCCTGATGCACGATGGCGCGCTGAACCAGTTTCTCGCCGAAAACGCCGCCACTGCGGCCCCGGCGCTGGGCAAGTTGCTGCGGATCGATGATGCCACTATCGCACGGCTGGGGCAGGGGCGCGATCCGCTGGCCGCGCGCGCGGCGCTGGGGCAATGGTGCCAGCAACCGGCCAACCGCCGGCAGGTGCTCGATGACGCGCGCGCGCTGGGGGAACGCATGGTCGCGCATGTGCGCGCTGCGGTCGATCCGGCCCCCGGGGATACGCTGATGCTGGTTGATTTGGGCTATAACGGATCGGTGCAGAATCTGGCCGCGCCGCTGCTGGCACAGGTGCTGGGGGTGCATGTTGCGGGGCGCTATCTGCTGTGCCGTGAAAACGATCTGTCCGGGCTTGATAAGCGCGGCTGGTTTGACCGGCGGCATTTCGATCCGGTGGCGCTCAACACGCTGATTACCAATGTCGCGGTGCTCGAACAATTGGCGACGACGGCGATGGGTTCGGTGTGCGACTATGCCGATGATGGCACGCCGATCCGCGCCGACAACACCATCAAGTCGCGCCAAAGCCATGTGCGCGAAGCGGTGCAGGCGGGCTGCATCGCCTATATCGACCATGCGCGCGGGGCGACGATACGGCGCGAGACTCCGCCCGATGCCGCGCGGCTGTGGCGCGAGGCGGGCGCGGCGACGATGGCGCGGCTGATGTTTCTGCCGCTGCCCGACGAAATCGCGATTCTGGCGGCGTTCGAACACGATGTGAACCTTGGCACCGATGAATTGCTCGATCTGTTCGATCCGGCGGCGGCGCGGCAGGGATTGCGCCGCAAAGGGCTGTTCTATCAAAAAGGCACGCGGCGCATGTTCGTACCCGCCGAACTCGCCAACGAAGGCTTGCCGCTGCGGCTGGCGAATTTTGCCGCCACACGCTTTGCCGCGCCGTTGACATTTGCCGATACCGTCAGCGGCGGATCGAGCGTGCCGGTGATCGTGGTCGAACCCGGCGGCGAAGTGCAGCGGATGTGCCCCGCGCGCCCGACGCACGACGGATTTCGCGCGCTGTGCATCCCGATCGGGCCGGATCGTCATCCTGTCGCAGTGCAGATCGGCGCGGTGGCGCGCCATATCGAGATCGAGGCGATCATGGCGGTGCCGACCAGCGATTACCTCCACACCCGCGTGCGCGAAACCCCGCGCGAAGTAGCGCTGACCCCGCTGCTCGACGGGATCAGCGAATATGCGCCGGGGTTGTGGCACTGCCAGCGTGCCACCGCCTTTGCCTTGCTGACCCCGCCGTCGATGGAGGATATCGACGACTTGCTGCTGGTCATGGTGTTCCGGCCCATCGGTCAGGGCAATTGCGCCTGAACGCTTGCGCTACGGTTGTGCGGGCAAGTGGCGCAAGATCAATCCGTCCTGATGCCCGCGCCAGAATCCTTGCCAGGTCGGGTTGCTGCCCCCCTGGCTCCGTGCCGCATAGTCCCCGGTCTCGCCCAGCCACGCGGCGGTATCCGATACCGGCGCGGGCACTGCCAGATAAGCCGCGCGCGACGGATCGTCTTTGAGCCGGTGGTCGAGAAACGCGGTGATGAAATGCGTGGCAATCGCGTTGATGCGGTCTTTGCGCCAGATCGGATCGGCAAACCAGTCCAAATCCCACAGCCGCGCGTGCATCTCTGCAGGCGGCGGATTGGTGCCGATATCGTGCCCGGCCGCCGAGAACACCAGCAAGTGCCGATCGGCATGGACGGCATTGGCAAAGATCGCCGCCGGGCCTTGCTCGTAACCGACTGTGCGGTCATGGCTGCCCGCGATCACCAGCAGCGGCGCGCGTACGCCAGCCAGCCCGGCACCATCGCTGCCCCATACGGACCATGGCGCGCCGCCCGCCGGGGCAATCGCCACCACCGCGCGGATCGTGCCATCGGTCAGGCTGGCAGCGAGTGCACCAGCGCCGGTATAAGCGGCCACCACATCGCGCGGCATCTGCGTCAGCGCGCTGCTGGCCGGATCGAGCCGCCCGCCCGCCACCGCCAGCGCGCCATAGCCGCCCATCGAATAGCCCACCAGCGCCAGCCGCGCCGGATCGGCCAAACTCCCCAGCAACCCGCCGCGCAGCGCGGCAATCGTGGCAGTAATATCGAGCGGTCGGCTGAACAGCGCCGCCGGGGTCCGCGTGCGATCCCAGATCGGCGGATCGCGGTGTTCGGGCGCGACCACGACATAGCCTTTGGTGGCAAGGTTTTCGGCCAGCCAGCTCAGCATCACCGGGTCGTTGTTGTACCCGTGGCTCAACACCACAACCGGATAGCGCTCGCCTGCTGGTGGCGCATCGGCAAAGGCAATTCCCGGCACGGTAAAGGCCGCATCCGCGTGGCCCCGCTCTCCGGTCAGGGTGGCGTGATACGTGACTGGCGCGGCACCTGGCTGCACGTGCGCGGGGTACCAGATACGCACTTGCAGCACCCGGTTGGCGCGCACTTCATGCCCGGCAGTCAATGATCCGAGCGGGTCGAGCCGTCCTTGACTGGTGATCGTGCGCATCATCACACCCGCCGCAGCGGGGCCGGGCGCGGCCAGTTCGGGCGCATCGACATCGGGCAGGCTGGGCGCGCGGGCAAGGGGCAGGGGGCCTGATTGGGCCAATGCGGGCGCACCCGACACCACCGCGACCACCAGCAGAGCCGCACGCAGCACACCACAAAATTTCATGACAGGCGACCTCGACCGGTGCGGGATGACCGGGATGGCCAAAATGGCTTGTGCCGCGCGCAGACACAAGCGTTATCCTGCCCGGCTGTTGCGCCGCTTTTGCAACGCCCTCGTTAACCACTGGTTAGGGGATTGGCGGCATGGTCCGCTCTGATGACAGGCGCGGAAACAGGCATGAACGGGATGGGTACGGGGTTGGCAGTGCAGGGCGGGCGATCATGGGCGGTTCCGGCCCTGTTGACCGGCACATTTGCGCGCTATGTCGCGGCCAGCGTCATCGCGCTGGCGGCTGATGCCAGCAGCTTTTTCGTGATGCTCCACGCCGGATTGGCACCCGCGCTGGCGGCGGCAAGCGGGTTCGCGGTGGGAATCGTGGTGCACTGGCTGGTTTCAAGCCGCGTGATGTTTGCCACCGGCGT
This sequence comes from uncultured Sphingomonadales bacterium, assembly GCA_903848655.1. Lineage (GTDB taxonomy): Bacteria > Pseudomonadota > Alphaproteobacteria > Sphingomonadales > Sphingomonadaceae > Novosphingobium. The sequence goes on along the minus strand of CAINGT010000122.1, from coordinate 42,321 downwards.
CATGGCCGCCGGGCCGGAACGCAGACGCCAGCAAGCGCTGTTCCTGGCGTCTGCGCTGCTGGGGCTGGGCTTGACGACGCTGATCGTCGGGGTGGGCGCGCACGTCGCGATCAATCCGCTGCTGGCCAAGGCAGTCGCAGTTGCGGTAAGCTTTGGCACGACTTCGCGCTTGCGCTACCTTTACGTGTTCCGTGCGGATTATGACCGGTCCCTGCCAGCCTGATCCTGTCCGGGCGGCATCGGGCGGCGCAAATTCCCTCTCATCATCATCGTGCCCGGGGGTGGATGGTTTGCTGCAAACGGCTCTTTATCCTGAACCGGTTCCCGCCCGATCCCCGCGTAATGCGCTGATCCAGGCTTCCGCGCTGGCCATCTATGCTGCGTGGGTCATCGTGATCGGCCAGCACCACGAACCGTGGTTCGATGAAACGCAGGCCTGGGTGCTGGCGCGCGACACGCCGCTCGGCAGCTTGTTCAGCCATGCCTTGCGGTATGAAGGAACTCCGGGGCTGTGGCACGCGTTGCTGTGGCTGGCGGCGCGCGCCGGTTTGCCGGTGGCGGCGATGGGCTGGATTGCGGCGGCTTGCGCGATTGGCGGCGCGGCGGTGATCGTTCAGCGCGCGCCTTTTCCGCTGCCCTTGCGGATCGGCCTCTTGGCAAGCTATTTTCCCGGCTATCAGTACAGCGTGGTCGCGCGCAGCTATTGTCTCGATCTGTTGCTGGTGCCGTTGGCCGCAATGCTGTTTGCACGGCGCGTCGAGCGCCCGTGGCGCTATGCGCTGGTGATCGCGCTGTTGGCCAATACCAATGCTTTCAGCTTTCTGGCGGCGGGGCTGCTGGGGCTGGAACTGCTGGTGCGGCTGGGGCTGGCGCAGCGGGCCGGGCAGCGCGGCGCGGGCATTTCCTATCACGCCTTGGGCGCGCTGGCGCTGGCGGGTGCGGGCGGGCTGTTTGCGCTGTGGACCGCGTGGCAACCGGCAGACAATGGCTATCTGGCAAACACCGGCCCGTCTGTGCCGGTGGTCTCCGGGGTGGTGTTCATCGCCAATGCCTTGTTCGACCGGGTAACGCCGTGGAGCGATGGCGCACAAACCGGCGCCGACGGTGTCGCGGGGCTGGTCTTGTCGCTGGTGCTGCTCGGCCTGATCGTGCGGCTGGTGCTGGCCGGGCGCGACCGGGTGCTGAGCGTGGCGCTGATCGGCGCGCTGGTGGTGTTTGCCGACCGCGTCCATTCGGCGGCTTGGCATTCCGGTGTATTGTTCATGGTGATCGTGCTGGTGGTGTGGACACAGTGGCACAACCGGGTCGATCTGCGCACCCGGCAAGTCTTGCTGGCCGCGCTGGCATTGCTCATAGCCGCGCAAGGCTGGCAGATGGTGCGCAGCGCGCTGGCGGACATGAACGGGGCCTATGCCGCCGGACGCCCGGCGGCGGCGGCGCTGACCGCTTGGCGCGCGCAGCATCCCGGCGCCCGTATTGCAGCCTATGGCGCGCAAAGTTTTGAACTGCAGCCGTGGTTGCCCGGCAACCCTTATGCCAATTACCACGACGGCGCGCCAAAGCCGCAATTCGTGCGGTGGGTGCGCGACGAGGCGTGGCATTCGATGCCCACACCGCGCGACTGGGACAGCCTGTTGCAATCACGCCCCGATGCCGTGGTCGCGTCGCGCCAGTGGCTGCCGCTGGCAGTCCAGCGCGATCCGGCGGGGCAGGGGTGCCGGGCCGGCTATCGCGTGGTTGAGATCTTTCCGGCGGCAAAGTACTGGCGCGGCATCAGCGTGGATAACAGTTTGATCCTGTATGAACGCGGCGCTTGTGCGACTAAACCAAGGCTTTGACACCGAACACGGCGCGCGATGGAGGCGGCATATGAAGGCAGCGCTCAAGACACTTGCAGCCGCCTTGGCGCTGTTCGCCATGCCCGCTCTGGCCGACCCGATCAGGGTCGATGGCGGGTTGATCGATGGCAAAGATCTGGGCAACGGGGTCACAGGCTGGTTCGGCGTGCCGTTCGCCGCCCCGCCGCTGCGCGATTTGCGCTGGAAACCGCCGCAGCCGGTGGCAGGGTGGGATGGCGTGTTCCATGCCGACCGCTTTGCGCCGATGTGTCTGCAGCCGTTGCGATCGCGCACGATGAACCACTATTTCGGCAACGAGGCGACCAGCGAGGACTGCCTCTATCTGAATGTCTGGGCACCAACCACTGCGCAGCCGGGCGCAAAATTGCCGGTCATCGTGTGGATCTATGGTGGCGGGTTCAATGTCGGTTCGGCCAGCATGGCGAACTATGCGGGCGATCATCTGGCCAGCCAAGGGGTCGTCTATGTGGCGATTGCCTATCGCGTCGGGCCGATGGGGTTTTTGGCGCACCCGCAACTGACTGCCGAAGGTGGCGGCCATTCGGGCAATTATGGCCTGATGGATCAGGTGGCGGCGCTGCAATGGGTACAGCGCAATGCGGCGGCGTTTGGCGGCGATCCTGCCAATGTGACAGTGATGGGCCAGTCCGCCGGTTCGATGTCGGTCTCGCTGTTGCAGATGGACCCACAAGCAAAAGGGCTGTTTGCCCGGCTGGTGGGTATGAGCGGGTCAACCCATGGCGGGATCATGACCCCGGTGCCACTGCTCGTGGCCGAAGCGCAAGGGGTTAAACTGCAACAAGCGCTCAGCGCCGGATCGATCGAGGCGATGCGCGATCTGCCGGGGGACCGGATTCTGGCCGTCGCAGCCGGAGTGCCGCGCGTACCCGTGGTAATCGACGGGCAGCATGTGACAGCCACGGCGCAAGCGGTGTTTGCAGCGCACCGGCACAGCGATGTGCCCGTCATGGTCGGTTTCACGCAAGATGAACGGTTCGCCACGCTGGGACCGGCCACGACGGTCACCGCGTATGAGGCGGTGATTCGCGCGGCATTTGGCGATCGGGCGGCGGGGGTGTTGCAGTCCTACCCTGCCCGCACCGACGCCGATGTGGCGCGCGCCCTAGTCTATGTCATGCGCGACATGTCGGTCGGCAGTCAGATGTTCGATTGGGCAATGGACAATGCATCGAACGGCACTCAGCCGACTTACGCCTATGTCTTTACACGGCGGCATCCCTATGCCGCCGGAATAGCTTTTGCGGATCATGATCCGGCCACGGTAGGGGCCTATCACACCGGAGAAGTGCCTTATTTCTTGCGCAATCTGGAAAGCTTGAACCTGTTTCGCCAGACCCGCGACTGGGGACCAGCGGATTTCAGGCTGCGCGACACGATGTCAGCCATGATCCTGTCCTTCGCACGCACTGGCAAGCCGGCCGGCAATTGGCCAGCGTTCGATCCCAAACGGCCCAAGGCCATGATGCTGGGGATTACCGGCGGGGTGATCGACTGGCCGAACTGGCAGGCCTTGCCGCTGTTGAAAGTCCCTTCTCCAGAAACTGCGCTGCCCGGAAAAGGGGCAATACGGCCAAGGGACTGATGGGTAGCCGCATGGTTGACCGGGTCAGCACGATGCTTGCGCTATCTTGCCACAATGTGCCGCATTGCTCGGCATAAAATTCGGGTGCAGTCACTCACAACGAGGAACGGATCGCGGCAATAAAATTAGAGCATGATGCGAGCCGCAGGCCACCGAAGGTAAAAAGTGGGCACCGGTTTTTTGCAATAAATCACGCGAAAACAAAGACTCTAGAGCGGAATGCGATTCAATCTAATCGCATTCCGCTCTAACCGGAAGCTTCAATGTCCGCCGCGTTCTGACGAGCGCGAAAATGCAGGCCAAAGGATCGCTGTAATGCTGGCTGGGGCGGGAGGATTCGAACCTCCGAATGCCGGTACCAAAAACCGGTGCCTTACCACTTGGCGACGCCCCAAAGCGAAAGCGGCCTATAGCGGGTGTGCGGCGGATGAAAAGGGGGGATTGTCGGGCGCGGGGTGCCCTTTTGGTTCAGGCGAGTGCTTCGAGCGCGGGGATCAGCGCGTCGAAATGGTCGATGACGGCGTCGGCACCCAGATCGTGCGGGGGCAAATCGCAAAAGCCGAAGCTGACCGCGATGACCGGCAGCCCGGCGGCGCGCGCGGCACCGACATCATAGGTCGTATCGCCGACAAAGGCGGCGCGGCCGCCGCCGCTGCGGTTGACCATTTCGATCAGCATGTCGGGCTTGGGCTTGGCGCGATCAAGCCCCAGCGTGTCGCCGCCGATAATCGCGCTGAGCCGGGGGGTCAGGCCCAATTCGTCGAAAATCTGGCGGGCCAGCGCCTCACGCTTGTTGGTGGCGACCGCGATTCGCACCCCGCGCGCGGCGAGTGCCGCCAGCATCGCTGCGCCGCCGGGGTAGAGCGCGGTGTGGCGGGTGATATTCGCGCGGTAATACGCCAAGAGATGGTCGGTCAGTTCGGCCAGCACGGCTTCATCGACCCCGCCGGTGCGCGCCAGCCCGGCGCGCAGCATTTGCACGGTGCCACCGCCGATCAGGCCGCGCACTTCGCCAAGCGGGATGGTGTCGCGCCCGATCAGCGCGAGCGCATGGTTGAGCGCGTGGCCGAGATCGAGCGCGGTGTCGAGCAGGGTGCCATCGAGATCGAACCCGACGATATCGAAAGGAAAATCAGCCATCGCGTGACAGCTTGCGCGAGCATTCTGGAAACTGCAAGAAAATGCTGGCAAGAGACTTGGCATGACTGACACTCCCCCCGCATCGCCCCGTCCGCTTGCGATTGTCGTGCTCGCCGCTGGCAAAGGCACGCGCATGAACAGCGCGCTGCACAAAGTGCTGCACCCGATTGCCGGGCGGCCGATGCTGCTGCACGTGCTCGACAGCGCCGCGGCGCTCGCCCCCGGACGCCAGGTGGTGGTGGTGGGCAGCGGGCGCGAACAGCTCGAATCCGCAGTCGGAGATCGCGCAGCGATTGCGGTGCAAGACCCGCAATATGGTACCGCCCACGCGGTGCAACAGGCGCAAGCCGCGCTCGCCGGGTTTTCGGGCGATGTGCTGGTGCTGTATGGTGATGTGCCGTTTGTGCGCGCGGCCACGATGCGCGCGATGCTCGATCGGCTGCATGGCGATGATGCCCCGGCGGTGGTGGTGCTGGGGTTCCGGCCCGATGATGCGCTCAGCTATGGCCGGGTGATCGCCGAAGCCGGGCGGGTGCACAAAATGGTCGAATTCAAGGACGCCAGCGCTGCCGAGCGCGCGGTCAACTTGTGCAATTCGGGGCTGCTCGCCGCGCATAGCGATGATCTGTTTGCGCTGCTGGCGCGCGTCGGCAATGCCAATGCGCAAGGCGAATTCTATTTGCCCGATGTGGTCAATATCGCGCTTGCCGATGGGCGCGGCGCGGCAGTCGTCGAGACCGACCAAGCCGATGAAGTCGCCGGGATCAACAGCCGCGCCGAATTGGCTTTGGCCGAAGCGCGCTGGCAGGCGCGGCGGCGCGCAGCGGCGATGGCCGATGGCGCAACGCTGACAGCGCCTGAAACGGTATGGTTCGCGTGGGATACCGTGCTGGGGCGCGATGTGGTGATCGAGCCGAATGTGGTGTTCGGCCCCGGTGTGGTGATCGCGGACAATGTGGTGATCCACGGCTTCAGCCATATTGCCGGTGCGCGCATCGCCAGCGGCGCGTCGGTCGGCCCGTTTGCGCGGCTGCGGCCCGGCACCGAGCTTGGCACCGGTGCGCGCGTGGGCAATTTCGTCGAAGTCAAAAATGCACGGCTGGGGGCAGGCGCGAAAGCCAATCATTTGACCTATCTGGGCGATGCCGATGTCGGCGCAGGGGCGAATATCGGCGCGGGCACGATCACCTGCAATTATGACGGCTATTTCAAGTATCGCACGGTGATCGGCGAACGCGCATTCATCGGATCGAATTCCGCACTGATCGCGCCCGTGCGGATCGGTGCCGATGCCATTGTCGCGGCGGGCAGCGCGGTCAGCCGCGATGTTTCCGATGGTGAATTGCGGCTGGTGCGCGGCGAACAATTGGTCAAGCCCGGCTGGGCCGACCGCTTTCACGATGCGATGAAGAAAAAGAAGGCGGAGCGCAAAAGCTGATGCCGATTGCGCAGATCACCCTCGCGCCGATTGTCGGGCAAGGCTGCATTCACGTTCGCCCTGTACAGGCGGAACCCGATTAACAAAGGCCTGTAACCATGTGTGGAATCATCGGAATCGTCGGCACGGACCAAGTCGCGGACCGGCTGGTCGACGCGCTGCGGCGGATGGAATATCGCGGCTATGACAGCGCGGGCGTGTGCACCATCGACCACGGCCAACTGATCCGCCGCCGCGCCGAAGGCAAGCTGGGCAATCTGGTGCGCGAATTGGCGGGCGATCCGGCACCGGGGCTGATCGGCATTGCCCATACACGCTGGGCCACGCACGGCGCACCGACCACCAGCAATGCCCATCCCCATGCCACTGCCGAAGTCGCGCTGGTGCACAACGGGATCATCGAAAACTTCCGCGCGCTGCGCGCCGAACTGGTCGCGCGTGGGCGCGTGTTCGAAAGCGAAACCGATACCGAAGTCGTGGCGCATCTGGTGTCCGAACACATCGAAGCCGGGCTGTCGCCGCAAGACGCGGTGCGCGCTGTGCTGCCCCGGCTGCGCGGTGCGTTTGCGCTGGCCATCGCGTTTCGCAGCGATCCCGATCTGTTGATCGGTGCGCGGTTGGGATCGCCGCTGGTGATCGGCTATGGCGATGGTGAGATGTTCCTGGGGTCCGATGCGCTGGCGCTCGCGGCGTTGACCCAGCGGGTCAGCTATCTGGAAGAAGGCGATTGGGTCGTCATCCGCCGCAGCGGCGCGCACGTGTTCGATGCTGCCAACCATCCGGTCACGCGCGCCATCGTCGCTTCGGGCGCGACCGCAGCCGCGATGGAAAAGGGCAATTTCCGCCATTTCATGCAAAAAGAGATTTACGAACAGCCGATTGTCGTGGCGCAGACGTTGCGGTCGTATCTGCGGCGCTACGAACAAGTCGTGTCACTGCCGCAGAGCGATTTTGACCTTGCCAGCATTCAGCGGGTGACGATTGTTGCCTGCGGTACCAGCTATTATGCGGGGATGGTGGCGAAATACTGGTTTGAAGCGTTTGCCCGCCTGCCGGTCGATGTCGATGTGGCGAGTGAATTCCGCTATCGCGATCCAGTGCTCGAACCGGGCGGGCTGGCGCTGTTCATCTCGCAATCGGGTGAAACTGCCGACACGCTTGCTGCACTGCGCCATTGCCGCGCGGCGGGGCAGACGATTGCGGTCGTGGTTAACGTGCCGACCAGCACAATGGCGCGCGAGGCCGACTTGCTGTTGCCGACTCATGCCGGGCCGGAAATCGGCGTCGCGTCGACCAAGGCGTTTACCTGCCAGCTCGCCGTGCTGGCGGCGCTGGCGGTGCATCTGGCGGTGCGGCGCGGGCTGATCGCGCGCGACGAAGAGGCGATGATCGTCGATCAACTGGTCGAAATTCCCGCCGCGCTCAATGCCGCGCTGGCGCGCGATGAAGATATCGCCGCGATAGCCCCGCTGATCGCACCGGCGCGCGATGTGCTTTATCTGGGGCGCGGGCCGGACTATCCGCTGGCGTTGGAAGGCGCGCTAAAGCTGAAAGAAATCAGCTATATCCATGCAGAGGGCTATGCCAGCGGCGAAATGAAACATGGGCCGATTGCGTTGATCGACGAAACCGTGCCGGTGATCGTGCTGGCACCATCGGGCCCGCTGTTTGAAAAAACCGTGTCGAACATGCACGAAGTGCGCGCGCGCGGCGGCCGGGTCGTGCTGATTTCCGATGCCGAAGGGATTGCCGAAGCGGGCGACGGGTGTCTGGCGACGATTACCATGCCCAAAGTCCACCCGTTGATCGCTCCGCTGGTCTATGCAGTGCCTGTGCAATTGCTCGCCTATCACGTTGCGCTGGTCAAAGGGACCGATGTCGATCAGCCGCGAAACCTCGCCAAATCGGTGACAGTCGAGTGAGATTACGACATTATTGGTTACCATTGGTAAAGGATTGGCGGCTACTTTTGGATAGTGAACCCGTCACTGCGTAACCCATCCCTAGTCGGCCTGGCCGACCATGCCGGCCCTTCGCAGCTATCAAGGTTGCCATGGCTGGCGGTGTTGGGTTTGTCTGACCCGGCAGATGGCGATTGGCCACGGTTGCGCAGCTTGCAACTGTCCGCGCTGCGACGCCTCATTCTGCCGCGAATGCTGGCCCATGCGCTGGCCGGATGCTTGATGGTGCGAGTCCTGTCCCCGTCTGTGGCGATCCCGTTCGTTGCGGGCTGGGTGGCGCTGCTGGTCATGACGATGGCGGGATCGGCGCTGGTTGACCGCCACGTATCACCCTTTGGGCAAGCGCGGGCAGGATTGCGCGCCATTCACCTGCATGCTTTGGGGGCGGCGCTATTGGCGGTGGTCTGGGCGCTGCCGATTATCGCCTTTGCGCCATGGCTGGGTCCGGTTGAACGCGGCGTGCTGTGGTCGATCATGGCAATGCTGATGGCAGGCATGGGATTTGCCTTTGGGGTTGTGCCGCTGGGTGCCCAGGTTTTCATCGCAATTCTGGGGGTGGCGGGTACCGTTGCGTTCCAGGCGCAAGGTGCGGTTACGGCGGCGGTGGTTTCGGCATGTTTTCAAGTGTTTGTGGCGGTAGGCGCGGCTGAAACGGGGCGCACGTTTCTCGATGGCAAACTTGCGGAGGCCGGGTTGGCCGATCGCGGCGAAGTCGTGTCGCTGCTGCTGCGCGAATTTGAAGAGGGAGAAGCAGACTGGCTGTGGCAAGTCGATGTCAACCGCCGGGTGCGCGAAGTCAGCCCACGCTTTGCCTTCGCGCTGGGGCTTGACCAAGACGATGCCGAAGGCAAACCGCTGATTCAGTTGTTGGCTGGGGAAAGCTGGGAAACCGGGTTCTTTCATTCATCGCTGCACGATCTGGCCGAGCGAATCAAACGCCGCGAAAGCTTTTCAAACTTGCTGGTGCGCGTGACGCTGCAAGGTCAGCACCGCTGGTGGGAACTGTCGGCCAGCCCGCGCATCGCCGATAACGGCACCTTTTTCGGGTTTCGCGGGGTTGGATCGGACGTTACCGAACGGCGCGAAAGCGAAGAAGAAATTGCCTATCTTGCGCGGTTCGACACGCTGACCGGGCTGCCCAACCGGCTGCAACTGACCGAAGCGCTGGGCGCGGCGATGCGCCGGGCCGATCAGTCGCGCAGCCGCTGCGGGTTCTTGATGATTGATCTCGACCGGTTCAAAACGGTCAACGACACGCTCGGCCACGTGGTGGGCGACCAATTGCTTGAACGACTGGCCGAACGGTTGCGCGCGCTGGTGGGTGATGCCGGGTTGTGCGGGCGGTTGGGCGGCGATGAATTTGCAGTCGTGCTGGGCGGGCCGGGAATAGACGGTGATAAAGTCCATGCTGTGGCGCAGCGGATCATTTCCGGGCTGTCACAAGCCTATCTGATCGACCATTATACGCTCTATATCGGGGCCAGCGTCGGTTCGGCGATTGGCCCGCGTGATGGCGTGACGGTGGAAACGCTGATGCGCAATGCCGATCTGGCACTCTATCGCGCCAAAGGTGAAGGCGGCGCGGCGCATGTCGTGTATGAACCTTCGCTCCAGACCGATGCAGAACAGCGCCGCCAGCTTGAACTCGCGATGCGCAACGCGTTGGAACGCAGCGAGTTTTCGCTGGTATATCAACCGGTTATTGATGCCAAGAGCGGGGCCGTGCTCAGCTTTGAAGCACTGGCGCGCTGGACCAGCGCTGAACACGGCCCGGTCAGCCCGGCCAAATTCATTCCGGTCGCCGAAAGCGCCCGGCTGATCGTGCCAATCGGCGAATGGGTGCTGCGCTCGGCGTGTCTGGAAGCAGCGCGCTGGCCCACGCCGATCAAAGTGGCTGTCAATATTTCCGGCGAACAATTGCTTGAATCCGGGTTTGCCGAAACTGTCGTCAGCGCGTTGGCCAACAGTGGGCTGCCCCCGCACCGGCTTGAAATCGAAGTGACGGAAAGCGTGTTTTCGCGCGATTCTGCCGCCGCGCTGGTCACGCTTAACCGGATCATCGCGTTAGGCTGCGCGGTGGCGCTCGATGATTTCGGCACGGGCGCGTCCTCGATTGGTTATTTCCGCAAATTGCGGTTTTCTACGATCAAGATTGACCGCAGTTTTGTGCAAGGCGCGGCGCGTTTGGCCCCAGAAAGTCTGGCAATCGTGCGCGCGGTCGTGGCCATGGCCGACAGCATGGAAATGTCCACCACCGCCGAAGGGGTAGAAACCGAAAGCGAACTGGCCATGATCCGCAAGCTTGGCTGCCGCAAATTCCAGGGATATCTTTCGGGCCGCCCGATGTCTGCCGATCAAGCCTATGAACTCGTGGGTAAAACCGCAAAATCTGCGCGCCCTGTGCAGGATGGATCGGGCGGCGCACGCGGGGCGGTGGGTTAATTCACCGCCGTAGACATCTACCAGCGTAGATTCCGAGGCTGGGCAGCATCGCGTGGTGCGTCCACTCTCCTGCGGGTGAGGCGCCCAGACCGGGTCTGGTGCTCAAACCCGCGATTGGTTGATGGTCTGGCATTGTGCACGATCATGGTCGGCTTGCGGGTTCAACAACCCGCAGCGGAGTATACCACCATGATCAGTTTCAACCAATTCGCCCCCAGACTGGGGTTGGCTGCGGTGCTGGCCGCAACGATGCTGCCTGCCGCCGCGTTCGCCGGTGAACAGACCCGCGCCGAAGCCGCTATTGCCGAAGCCAAAGGCAAAATTGATGCGGGTGATCGCGTCGGCACCAGCAATCAGGCACCGGAATTGCAGGCGCAGGCGCGAGCGGCGCTCAGCACCGCACAAGATCTGCTATCGCACCACAAAAAGAGCGAAGCCATTGCCGCCGCGCATCACGCCAGCGAATTGGCCGATCAAGCCATCGTGACCGCCAACACGCGCAAGAACGATGCCGATCATGCGCGCCGTGATGATCTGCGTGATACCGCCAGTCAGGCGCAACAATCCGCCGCCAGCGCCAATACCCGCGCCGCAACTGCCGAAGCGGCGAGTGTGAATGCCAATGCCCGCGCGGATTCGGCCGAACAGGCGACGACGGTCGCGAATATTCGCGCCAACACCGCTGAACAGTCCACCATTGCCGCCAATGCCCAGGCCGAAGCGTTGCGCAGCCCGACAACGACGACAGTGGCGATGACCCAGCATGAAACCGTAGAACCGGTGGCAACGCCCGCACCCGTGCGCAAGCCGCGTCATCGCCGCGTCATGCATCGCCATCACGCTGCTGCGCATGTCAAGACGACTACCACCACCATCGTCACCACGCACCGGCCTTGACGGACTGCGGTGGCCGTGTGTGCGGTGATGCACGGGCGGCCACTGCACCCGGGTGTAACGTGCAGGACCAAACTGCGGTCAGCCTTGTTTGGCGTTAATTTAAAGCGTGATGTGAAAAAGTGGGAACCGGTTTTTACCTTCGGTGGACTGCGGCTCGCAATACATCACGCGAAAACAAAGACTCTAGAGTGGAATGCGGTTCAATCTAATCGCATTCCACTCTCGCTTCGCTGGCTGGTGTGTCGGGGTTACCCGAAGATTCCATCAGGCTGGAATTTGCTCTGCACACGCTCTGAACACGTCGATATTACGCCCGCCCGGGTTTTCGCACGAAGTCCTTTCTGCACCATTCCCATCACGGGATGGCTTGAAAGAACATGTGTCTGCCTGCGTCAGGCACGAAATCGGCGTGATCAGATGCCCTCTAAAGTTGGAATTAACCGATGCTCCCGTGGTTGCTGGCGCTGGCCGCGTCATTCGCGCTTGCCTGCGGCAACGCCGGTGCTCAGACGATGCCGGTTGAACTATCCGGCTATGTATTCATCCCGCCTGCCCCTGTATCTGCGCCGGGGATCGCGGTTCCCGATCGGGTTCAGCGCGTCTACCCTCCCTGCACGCGGCTACTGCGCGATTTGTGCTCCACCACGGGTGATGTTGCCAACGCCAGGCAGGCGGTGCGCCACCGGGCAAAACGATAAACCCTTTGAGCGGCGCACGCGAGGGTATGATGCAGTCGGATTGAATCACATCACACTCTGAATTCATCGTAATTTCAGTGGCTTCAAGCCAGATATGCCAGCTCGCTCGCAGTCGCTTTATACCACGCTGCATTAAATCTGAACCATAGCGTGTTCTAAAAGTCTTTGTTTTCGCATCGTTACTTGCAGAAAATGGTACTCACTTTTTTGCACGATGCTCTGGCGCCTATGCAAAGGAAATCTGCGATGCCCGACCTGACGATCACTCCGGACAGCGCTTACGCGATCCTGCTGGTTGCGCGCCGTTTCGATGCCAAAGTTGCTGGAACTGACCCCGACAGCGGATCAAACCCTAGCGATGACCGCAGTATCGATACGCTTGAATTTGCGCCCCACGACGACACGCAGCATGAACTCGTATCCGCGATCAACGATCTGAATGATGATGAACAGCGCGATTTGATCGCATTGATACTGATCGGGCGCGGTGATTACTTGCTGGCGCAATGGGCATCTGCACGTCAGACGTGGGATGATATTGGCCGCGCCCACGTTGCGCAATTCGTGTACGAAATACCGCTGGTGAGCGATTTTCTTGAAGACGGCCTATCCTACTTTAACCTCTCATTGGGGGATTACATCATGTCGTCAGACGATCAAGCATGATACGCACATACTACAACGAACTGCGATATTGATTTTTGTTTTAGCACAGTGCCATGACAGTGATTGTCCACTCTAACGCATCGTGCAAAAAAGCGGGCACCCGTTTTTGCAAGTAACAATAAAACAACGGACTCCTAAAGCATGACGCGTTTCATGTTAAACAAGGCATGCTTTAGTGGTCAGTATTGTTCATACACCGTCGCGGGGCCTGCAATTTTGGCCCCGCAACATCATGCGTCAACCGCCAGAACCATCACCAAAGGCAATGCCGAGTTTCTTGCGGCCCGCTGCTTTGGCAGTAGCGGCTTTTTTGGGTGCGGCCTTGGCTGGTGCAGTTTTAGCGGGGGCAGCTTTAACCGGCGGTGCCTTGGCTGGTGCAGCCGGTGCTGGCTTGCGACCGAGGCCGATTTTGACGGCCAGTTCCTTGCGCCGCTGGGCATATTCGGGCGCGACCAGTGGATAGCTGGCAGGCAGGTTCCACCGTGCGCGATATTCGATCGGGTTTAGCCCATGGTCGGTCGAAAGATGGCGCTTAAGCATTTTGAATTTGGCACCGCATTCAAGACAGGCAATCGAGTCAGGCTTGATCGACGTCCGGATCGAGACCGCGGGTTCTCGCTTGTCATCAACCACCACTGCGGTCTGACCCAGGCTGGCGAGCGACGCGTAAACCGAATGGATCAATCCGGCCAGATCATCTGTTGCCACCGAATTGTGGCTGACATGCGCGCAAACGATATCGGCAACGCGGGTGAGCAATGATTCATCGGTCATGATTATTGTTGTCCTTTTGTCCCGTGACCATCCATCTTAAACCCCCGCTTGCGATTTGGCGAGCATATTTCTGGGGAATTTGGGGCAAAACTGTAAAATCAGGTCCAAAAAGCGACACTGGAGGGGAACCTGAGCAGGACGATGAATTGCAACCGGTACCGTGCTGCTCGCTAGAGGGGAATGCGATCAGATTGAATCGCATTCCGCTATAGAGTCTTTGTTTTCGCGTGATTTATTGCAAAAAACCGGTCCCCACTTTTTACCTTCGGTGGACTGCGGCTCGCATCACGCTCTTGATGGCAGGCACTAAAAAGCCGCACTGTTCTGACCTTGGGCCAAAGCAGTGCGGCTGAAGTCTGACAAACCGATGTTATTCTGCGGCTTGGGCAGCCTGATCGACCGACACATACTTTCGGCCCAGCTTGCCGGAATGAAAACGCACACGCCCATTGGCGAGTGCAAACAGCGTGTGATCACGGCCAAGTCCGACGTTCGCACCGGGATAGACCCGCGTACCGCGCTGGCGAATAATGATGTTACCGCCAATCACGTCCTGGCCGCCAAATTTCTTGACGCCCAGTCGCTTTGAATGCGAATCGCGGCCGTTGCGCGACGAACCGCCTGCTTTTTTATGTGCCATGGCAGAATACTCCTAAACTGGGCCGGATCAGGCGACGGACACGATGCGCAGCAGTGTCAGATACTGGCGGTGACCGTTCTTGCGGCGATAGTTGTGGCGACGGCGCTTTTTGAACACGATCACCTTTTCCGACCGCGCTTGGGCGATGATTTCGGCTGAAACCGTTACCGACGCCGGGTCGGCCAGGGCACCATCGGCACCGGCGAGCAGAACATCGCCAAGCGTGATCGTTTCACCAGCTTCGCCCGCGAGCTTTTCGACGGCGATTTTGTCTCCGGCGGCGACCCGATACTGTTTGCCGCCCGTGCGCACGATTGCGAACATGGTTTGTACTATCCGTTTCAATTGCCAGACCCGACCGATCCTGACGTATTGCCCCGCGCTCAATATGCGGCGAATCGCAAACAGGTACCAATTGGGCGAAACCCCGCGAAATTGCGAGGTTCCTGAAAAGAGCCGCGCGCTTAAGCGAATGACGCCGGCATGTCAACAATGCGGCTGGCGCTGTGTTGTGGCCCGCTTGCGCATCGCGCATTAGAGTCTTTGTTTTCGCGTGATTTATTGCGAAAAACCGGTTCCCACTTTTTACCTTCGGTGGACTGCGGCCCGCATCACGCTCTAGCAGTCGCGCCGCGCCATGCTATGGCTGCTTTATGGTCAATGTGATTACCTGTTCGCGCTTTGCCTTGGTCTGCCCCGCGCTGGTCGTTTTGAGCGGCTGTGTCGGCGGGACAGGGGGCATTCCGTCATTGGCGCAGCGGCCCGCTGAACGGGCTTATGCCGCCGCAGCACTGCCCGGGCCGGCGACGCCGCCCCGGTTTTCAGCCCAGCCCGATGCCCGGATCATGCAGCGGACCACCGCGCTGCGTGCCGATGCCGCGCGCGCCGATCAGGCATTTTCGACAAGCGCCGGGCGGGCCGCGCGAGCGGTGGCAACCGCGCACGATGCCGGGGTGGGCAGCGAAGCATGGGCCGCAGCGACCATTGCGCTTGCCACGCTCGATTCGCTGCGCAGTCAGACCGTGCTGCCGCTGGCCGAACTCGATCAATTGATGGCTGACACCGCGCTCAGCGCCGCCGCCGCCAATGACGCGCAAGGCGCGGCCACATTTGCCGCAGTTGCCGAGGCCGACCGCGCGGTGGCCGCGCTGTTGCGCGATCAGGATGTGCGGATCGCGCAGTTGCAGCGCGAGGGGCCGAACACGCCGTAAGGGCGATCAGTCCCAGCGCATGAGATCTTCGTGGTCATCCTCGCGCGGTTCGATCCAGCGCCAGCCGCTGGCGGTCCGTTCGCGTTTCCATAGCCATGAGGCGCTTTTCAGGTGATCCATCACGTGGTCGGTGGCGGCAAAGGCATCGCGGCGGTGGCGCGCGGCAGCGGCGACCAGCACGATGGGTTCTCCGGGCTGCATCATGCCGACACGGTGGATCAGCAACAGCCCGTCCAGCGGCCAGCGCGCGGCCGTGCTATCGGCCAGCGCGTGAAAGCCCGGCAGTGTCAGCGGCGGATAGTGCCGGATTTCGAGCGCTTCAACCCCGTCGTCGCACCGCACTTGGCCCAGAAAGCTGACAATCCCCCCGGCGGAAGGCACAGATGCCGCAAACCGCGCAAGTTCGGCGGCGGGGTCAAACGCCGATGGTTCGATCCGCACATCGCGCATTGTCAGCCGCCGCTGACCGGCGGCAGAAACGCCAGTTCATCGCCCGCGATCAGCGTGATCGTGGCATCGGGGGCAAGCAGGTTGCCATTGAGCGCCAGCCGCACGCGCGGATCGCGCAAGGCGAGAGCCCAATCAGCGGGCAACTCCGCCAGAATCGCGTCGAGCAGTCCCGGTGCAACCGCCAGTTCCGCCGTTCCCGCCACGTCTTCCAGCCGACCGAGCAGGATCAAGCGCGCTTGCGCCACCATCAGCCGCCCGTGACCGACATATGCCGCGCCACCGCCGCCGCCGCGCCGGGCCCGTCGATGGCAAAGCCATGGCGTTCGGGCTTTTCCCCCATCGCGCGGGCAAACGCGGCATTGAGCGCGGCTTCGGGATCATCGCTGCGCAAGGCCGCGCGCAGATCGACATGCGCTTCACCGCCGAGGCACAGATACAATTGCCCGGTCGCGGTCAGCCGCACGCGATTGCATCCGGCGCAAAAATTGCCGGTCAGCGGGGTAATGAACCCCAGCCGCCCGCCGGTTTCGGCAATATCGACATAGCGCGCTGGACCGCCGCTGGTGGCGGTGGTCGGCACGAGCGTCCAGCGCGCCTCAAGCTCGCGCCGCACCGCATCGAGCGGCAGATAGTGATCAAAGCGGTCAGCGCCGATATCGCCCAGTGGCATCACTTCGATCAGCGTGACATCATGGCCCTGGCCATGCGCCCAGCCGATCAGATCGGCGATTTCGTCTTCGTTGATATCTTTGAGCGCAACGGTGTTGATTTTAACCGCGATCCCGGCGGCACGCGCGGCGGCGATTCCCGCCAAGACAGCATCGACCTGATCGCGCCGGGTCAAGGCGGCAAACCGCGCGCGATCGCGCGTGTCGAGCGACACATTGATCCGGCGTACCCCGGCAGCAGCCAGATCATCGGCGAATTCGGCCAGCCGCGTGCCATTGGTGGTGAGCGTCAGTTCGTCAAGTTCACCCCCGACATGGCGGCCAAGCGCGCGCACCAGTTCG
Organism: uncultured Sphingomonadales bacterium; assembly: GCA_903848655.1. Lineage (GTDB taxonomy): Bacteria > Pseudomonadota > Alphaproteobacteria > Sphingomonadales > Sphingomonadaceae > Novosphingobium. Next base: position 25,532 of record CAINGT010000122.1, on the reverse strand, counting down.
ATCATGTCGCGCCGCACCAGCGGTTCGCCGCCGGTCAGGCGGATCTTGCGCACCCCGCGCGCCATGAACGCGCGCGCGGCGCAATAGAGTTCTTCGAGCGTCAGCACTTCGGCGCGCGGCAGAAACTGCATCCGTTCGGGCATACAATAGGCACAGCGCAAATCGCAGCGGTCCGTCACCGACAGCCGCAGATAAGTAATCGCGCGCGCGTAGCGATCAATCAGCGGGGGCGGGGGCGGCGTCATCGCGCCAAGTGTATAAAGTCGCGCGGGTAAGATTCAAGGTGCGCCCCGCCATCGACAAACAGCGTTTCGCCGGTCGTGGCTTTGGCAGTGGCGAGGTACAGCACGGCATCGGCGATGTCGGCAGGGGTCGACAGCCGATCCAGCGGCATCTGCGCGCCCATGCGGTCCCACTGCCCCGGTGCATAGCCATCGGTCGGCAGAGTCAGCCCCGGTGCCACCGCATTGACGCGCACGTGGGGCGCCAGCGCACGCGCCAGCGTGCGAACCGAGGCGTGGAGCGCCTGTTTCGACAGCGTATAGGTAATCTGATCGGGCACCGGGTTGCGCACGCGCTGGTCGATAATCTGCACCACCGCGCCGCTGCCCCCGGTCAGGGCCAGCGCGGCGGCAAATCTGCGCGTCAGCACCAGCGGGGCATGGCAATTGACGCGAAAATGCCGATCAAGGTCCGCTGCGGTAAAGCTGTGCACATCGTCATCGTGAAACACCGAAGCGCAATTGACCAGCAGCACCGGCGCGCGCCCGAATGCGGCAATCGCCGCCGCGATCAGCCGCTCCGCCGCTGCCAGATCGCCCAAGTCAGCCACCAGCAGTTCGACATTCGCGCCCGCTTCGCCCAGCCGTTGCGCCAATACCGGGTCATAGCTGCTGGCATAATGGCCGTGGAGCGCCAGATCATAGCCGCCATCGGCCAGCTTTTGCGCAATCGCCGCGCCGATCCGCCGCCAGCCGCCGGTTACCAGCGCCACAGGGCGGGCGGTTTGCGTGTCGCTCATCCGCGCCGGTGCCGTGTCAGTGTCATGCCGATATCTTCGCCACTTTCGCTGATCGCCAGTTTGACGATCTTGACCGTTACGCGTTCTACGCGCGTATCCTGCAAAAACAGCGTTTCGGCAATATGGTCGCCAATCGATTCGATCAGCGTGAAATGCACCCCTTGCGGCAGGCCGCGCGTCGCCGCGAATTTGAGGTCCATGTAATTCTTGCTCGCCGCCAATGCGGTATGAGGCGCAAAGTGCGGTTCGGGCGTCAGCGCGACGCTGATCGAAATACGCAAGGGCTGGGGCCGCCCGGTCTCTTCCGAGTAGATGCCGGTCAACACATCGGTGGTGATATTGGCGACTTCGAGGATCAGCTGGTCTTGCACGGCGCGCAAATCGCACCGCGCGCGCGGTTTGTCCAGCCTTTCACCCCGGCAAATTCGGGGTGGCCGCCATCAATTATGCTGATCTTGCGACCAGCGCGCAAAGATCGCGGTCGGCAGCACGCGGCCAAGCTCGCCCGCTTCGGCCATCGCCAGATCGCCATGTTCGATCACGCCGGGCAAAGCGCGCAAAGCTTCATCGAGCAGCCCGGCGAGTGCGAGCGACGACATGCGCACGGCATAGACCGTCAGGAACAGGAAGCGGCTGTCGCGGTCGAGCAGTCGCGCGCAATCGCCGATCAGGCCGGGCAAGTCGGTTTCGAGCCGCCACACTTCGCCTTCGGGACCACGCCCGAATTTGGGCGGATCGAGAATGATCCCGTCATAGCGCCGCCCACGCCGCACTTCGCGCGCGGTGAATTTGACCGCATCATCGACGATCCAGCGGATCGGGCGGTCGGCCATGCCCGCCAGTGCGGCATTGGCACGCGCCTGCGCCACCGCCTTTTTTGACGCATCGACATGGGTGACCGCGCCCGCGAGCGCCAGCGACTGCGTGCCGACCCCGGTATAGCCGAACAAGTTCAGGCTGCTTGCCGTGGCGTGCCCGGCGTGGCGCGCGGCCATCCAGTCCCACACCGGTGCCATGTCGGGAAAGAACCCGAGATGGCGAAACGGGGTGCAACTGGCGGTAAAACGCAGATCGCCGCGCGCGAGCGGCCAGCCATCGGGGGGCAAAGCGCGCGCGAAGTGCCAGCGCCCGCCGCCGTCGTCATCCGATCCGGGGATGAATTCGCCATCGGCCGCCCAATCGGCTTGGCGCGGCCGCCACAGCGCTTGCGGTTCGGGCCGGATCAGGCGGTGCGGGCCATAGCGTTCGAGTTTGCGCCCGTCGCCCGAATCGATCAGCGCAAAATCATCCCAGCCGCTGCCGATCATCAAGCGCGGCTGAAGGTCGAGCCGCGCCATCAGCCGGGGCGCGGCGTGGCGCGCGCGGTGACATAGTCGCGGATCGAAGCGTAGTCGCCCGGCAGCCGGTCATAGCGTTCGGGCCGTTCGAGCAAGTCCCCCAGCCGCGCGGGCAGCGCCGGTTGCACGCCGATGGCAGCGGCGACGGCATCGCCGAATTTGGCGGGATGCGCGGTGGCGAGCGTGACGATGGGGACATCAGCGGGCAGATCTGCCGCAGCGCGCGCGGCTGCCAACCCGATAGCACTATGCGGATCGAGCACTTCGCCGCAATGGTCATAAGCCCAGCGTTGCGCCGCGACCATTCCCGCCGCATCGATCCGCGCGCTGCCAAACCACCGCGCTGCTGAACTGCGCTGCGCATTGGTGAGATGCAGCGCGCGCTCTGCCTCAAACCGGGCCATCTGCCCCGCGATCAGCCCGCCATCGCGCCCGCCCGCATCATAAAGCAGCCGTTCAAAATTCGACGAGACCTGAATATCCATCGACGGTGCGGCGGTCGGCGTAACCGTTCCGGCCGAATAATCGCCGGTGGTCAGCGCGCGGTGCAGGATATCGTTGATATTGGTCGCCACGATCAGCCGCTCGATCGGCAGCCCCATCTGCGCCGCGACATAACCGGCAAACACATCGCCGAAATTGCCGGTCGGCACGGCGAACGCCACGCGCCGCTGCGGCGCGCCCAATTGCAGCGCGGCGGCGAAATAATAGACCACTTGCGCCATGAGCCGCGCCCAGTTGATCGAATTGACCGCCGCAATTCCGAACCGCGCGGTGACCGCGCCATCGTTGAACATGCGTTTGACCACGGCTTGCGCATCGTCAAAGCTGCCGTCGATGGCGATATTGTGCACATTGGGGGCCAGCACGCTGGTCATCTGGCGGCGCTGCACTTCGCTGACCCGGCCATGCGGATGGAGCATGAAGATATCGACTTTGTCGCGCCCCGCCACCGCATTGATCGCCGCCGATCCGGTATCGCCCGATGTCGCGCCAACGATGGTCAGATGATCGTCGCGCCCCGCCAGAAATTCTTCAAACAACAATCCGAGCAATTGCAGCGCGACATCCTTGAACGCCAGCGTCGGCCCGTGGAACAGTTCGAGCAGCCAGTGGCGTTCATCGAGTTGGCGCAGCGGGGTAACCGCGGCATGGGCAAATGTGCCATAGGCCTGCGTCGTCAGTTCGAGCAGCCGTTCGGGCGTCACGCAATCGCCGACAAACGGCTGCATCACGCGTTGCGCAAGTTGCGCATAAGGCAGCCCGGCCATCGCGGCGATTGCGTCCGGCGCAAACTGCGGCCAAGTTTCGGGTACGTAAAGCCCGCCGTCGCTGGCCAGCCCGGCCAGCGTCACGCCCTTGAAATCGAGCGCAGGGGCCGTCCCGCGCGTGCTGACATATCGCATCACAAACCCCGTCTGGTCGCGGCGCGATTAGCGGTGCGCAGCACGCATGGCAACCATATCAGCGCCGCCGCAGCGCGATGAGATAAATGATGAGCGCGGTTGCGGCAAAGACGAACCATTGAATCGCATAGGCGAAGTGGTTGTTGGGGATATTGCGCGGATCGGGCGTGGCATTCGCGGTCAGGCCTGCGAGCGGCGGATCGGCGACGATGTGCCAGTCTAGCGCGCCCGCACCCGTCAGCACTACTCCGGATTTCGGCCCCGGTACAGCTACACCGGTCACGGTGCCACCCGCCCAAACGATAGGGGCCACCGCATTCGACCACCCCAGCACCACCGGCACACGCCTGCCCGCTGGCTGACCGCAGACCACGACATGCGCCCATCCTGACTGTCCGCTTGCGTTGCTACCGCCAACGACCTGATCGGCACTAACGGCGGGGCAGGGCCACACCACGCGGCGATAGGCGGCATCGGCGGGGATCGTGCCGCTGTTCAGCAGTAGCGGGGCCGCAATTTGCCGCGCCGCGCTATAGCGCGCGAGCAAGTCCTGCTTCCACGCCAGCCGCTGCAATTGCCACAGCCCCAGTCCAATCATCGCCGCCACGGCGAGAAGCACGACCAGCGTCGCGATTACCGGAACCCTCCACCCCTGCCCTTCAGGGGTGGGGCCGCGCCCCCCAGTCGAACCAAGCCGCTCATCACCAGCCCCTTTCGACAAAGGAGCTTTAGGCTGCATTATTCGATCACCGCGCCCCAGTTGCCCCACACATAGATGGCCACAAACAGGAACAACCACACGACATCGACGAAATGCCAATACCACGCCGCCGCTTCAAAGCCGAAATGCTGGCGCGGGTTGAAATCGCCGCGATAGGCGCGCGCCTGGCATACGATCAAAAAGATCGTGCCGATAATGACGTGGAACCCGTGGAACCCAGTCGCCATGTAGAACGCCGAGCCATAAGTATTTTTGCCAAAAGCAAACGGCGCATGCATGTATTCGTAAGCCTGCACCGAACTGAACAGCAGACCGAGCAGGATCGTCGCCCACAACCCGCGCTTCAGATCGGTGCGGTTGCCATGGATCAGCGCATGATGCGCCCATGTCAGCGTGGTGCCTGAACATAGCAGGATCAGCGTGTTGAGCAGCGGCAGGTCAAACGCGTTCATCACCGCTTCGATCGCCTTGGGCGGCCATTGCCCACCAATCACTTCGGTCGCGATCTTTGACGGGAACAGCGAAAAATTGAAAAACGCCCAGAACCAGCCGACAAAGAACATCACTTCGGACGCGATGAACAAGATCATGCCATAGCGCTGGTGCAGTTGCACCACCGGGGTGTGAAACCCGTCATGCGCTTCCTTGATGACTTTGCCCCACCATGAAAACATCGTCAGCGCCACACCCAGCAGCCCGGTCAGCGCGATTGCGCCGCCGCCGGGCAGCTTGTGCATAAAGAATACTCCGCCGGTGGTCATCGTCAGCGCCGACAGCGCACCGACCAGCGGCCAGATATCGGGCGGCAAAATGTGATAGTCGTGGTTCTTGGCGCCGGCCATGATCGTCCCGTTCTTCGCTAAAAACTTGGGTTTCGGGGCAGCGGCACAATGGCCAAAGCCCGATGACGGATCGCCGCTTAGCCGGTCCCCCGCTCGCGGACAAGGGTCCAAACCGCGCAACCCGTACCCTTTTATCCGGTCGCGTCCGCAGCCGGCAAAAAGGTATAGGACAGCGTGATTTCAGCAACATCACGCGCATTTGGATCATTCAGCATCGCCGGATCGACATAGTAGATCACCGGCATCCGCACATGCTGTCCGGCTTCGAGCCGCTGATTGTTGAAGCAAAAGCACTGAATCTTGTGAAAATAGGCACCGGTCTGTTCGGGCGTGACATTGAACACCGCGCGCCCGACTATCGCGTGGCCACTATCATTGCGCGCTTCGAAAAAGGCGATCTTGCGTTCGCCAATATGACCGTCCTGAGAGACTTTTTCGGGCCGGAACAGCCATTTCATGCCCGGCGCGACATTGGCGTCAAAGCGGATGGTGATCGGTCGGGCGGTCGCACGCACGGACTCTGCCTGCGCCAGCGTCGCGCGCTGGGTGGTACCGTTCAACCCGGTAGCCTGACAGAACAGGCGGTAAAGCGGTGCAGAAGCAAAGCCTAGCCCGAGCATCGCCAGCGCCACCCCGGTCGCCAGCGCGGCGACTTTGCGGTTGGCGATAATGCGCGCCGCCGGACGCGTCGCGATGGTCATAGCCCGGCCCGGACGGTTGGCTGCTGCGGCGCTGCTAAGGCTTGCGCATGGTGGCTGGCGGCAGCCTGCTTCAGCTTTACAATGGTGATGGCGAAAAACAGCACAACCAGCGCGACCAGCACCAGCGCAAGCGCGCGCGAACGCGACCGTTGGCGGAGGCGATATGCGGCCAGTTCGGACGGGGTGAGCGGTTGCGACATCGATTCAGGCTCCGGACAGGGTGGCCACGTGGTCAACCACCAGCATGGCAAACAGCGCGAACAGATAGACGATGGAATAGCGGAACAACTGCTTTTCCGGGCGCATCGTATCGCCCGCTTCAGCCGTTTGGCGCAGCCCGACTTTGACTGACAGGGCAACGAAAGCCAGCCCCAGCACCAGCGCAGCCACGCCATAAACACGGCCCGCCAAGCCCAGCCACCACGGCACCAGTGTCAGCACCAGCAACGCCACGGAATACACCAGAATCTGATACCGGGTTGACCGTTCGCCCGCCACATTGGGCATCATCGGAATGCCCACAGCGTCATAATCGGTCTGCACAAACAGCGCCAGTGCCCAGAAGTGTGGCGGGGTCCAGGCAAAGATGATCAGGAACAGCAAGACCGGCATCAGCGTGATATGCCCGGTAACCGCGATCCACCCGATCATTGGCGGAAAGGCCCCTGCGCCGCCGCCGATCACGATATTCTGCGGCGTGCGCGGTTTCAGCCACACGGTATAGACCCATGCGTAGTAAAAAATCGAAATCGCCAGAATCGTCGCGGCCAGCCAGCCGATTGCCAGCCCCATTACCAGCACCGATCCGCCCGACAGCGCAATCCCGAAATCGCGCGCGGCGCGCTTGTCCATCCGCCCCGCGGGCACCGGACGCTGGCGTGTGCGCTTCATCTGTGCGTCAAGATCGGCTTCCCACCATTGGTTGAGCGCTGCAGCCCCACCAGCCCCGACGGCAATGCACAAGATCGCGGTAAACCCCAGCACTGGATCGATTGTTCCGGGCGCGGCAAGCAAACCGCACAGCCCGGTAAAGATCACCAGCGTAATCACGCGCGGCTTGGTCAGCGCATAAAAATCGCGCCAGTCCGCCTCTGATGCGGCAGGTGCGGTCGAGATGGGGGCAGGGGCGATCACACGGCGGGCCTATAATGCGGCTTGCCCGACAGGGAAAGCGAAAGCGGTAAATGGCACAAGAGGGTGGCTTTGGCGCAAAATCGCGGTTAGCAGAGATGATTAGTCAACCGATTCGATGGAGTAGATTCGGATGCGCTGGGTCTCATTGCCACTGATCGCGGGTTTTGCCATGAGCGTTACCATCGGGTCTGCGACTGCTGCTGCCACCGTGGCCGCTCCACGGCTTGACATAACCAGCTTTGGCCAGTTGGCGCAGCCTTTGCCGCTGCCCTACGACACGTCCGCCGACGCCGACCGCGCGGTGGCCGAGGCGCGCCAGCGTGCCATCGCCGGGCACAAGTTGCTGCTGATCGACCTTGGCGGCAACTGGTGCCCAGATTGCCGCGTCCTTGCCGGGACCATCGCCACACCCCGGTTGCAGGCATTTGTCGCGGCGCACTACGAACTGGTGATGGTCGATGTCGGGCGGTTCGACAAAAACGGCCAGATCCCCGCGCGTTATGGCCTGACCGGGCGGTTGCAAGGGGTGCCCTCGGTGCTTGTGATCGAACCGCGCGCCAACCGTTTGCTCAACCCGGGCCATACTGCCGCGCTTGCCGATGCCCGCCACATGACGCCGCAAGCACTGGCCGACTGGTTGGCAAGCTGGTTGTAAGGCTACAACGTCCCGAGCCAGTCGAGCAGCAGGCGATTGACCTCTGCCGGGCGTTCCTGCTGGGTCCAGTGGCCGCAGCCGGGCAATATATGGCCGGTGACGCGCGGGGCAAAGCGCCGCATCAGCGCGACCGGATCGGCCACTTGGCCAAACAGCGAACTTGCGGGATCACGGCTGCCCCCGATGAACAGCGCGGGCTGATCGAGCGTGCGCCCGGCGAACTGGCTGAGCCAGTCAAAATCGGCCTGATGGTTGCGATAGCGGTTGAGCGGCCCGCGCAAACCCGAGCGGGCAAATTCGCCGACGTAATAGTCCAGATCAGCCTCAGTCAGCCACGCGGGCAGCGCGGCGGGTTCGGCCAGCCCGTCAAGCAGCAGGGCATCGACCGGCTTGACCGGCCAAGCATCGGGCGGGGCATCTCCGCTGATGGACGTCAGAAACAGCGTGAGAAAGCGGCGCAAATCGGGTTCCAGCTCGGCTTCGGCGCGGCCCGGTTCTTGAAAGTATTCCTGATAGAAAAACAGCCTCTTGGCGGTAAACAGCGCGCGGAACACTTCGGTGAAGGGGCGGCTGGGCACACCGGTAAACGGCACCGACAGTCCTGCCACCGCGCGAAACAGATCGGGCCGCGCCAAGGCGGAATTCCACACAATCGGCGCGCCCCAATCGTGCCCCAGCAAGACGACCGGTGCATCGGGCGACAGAGCGGTTTTCAGCCCGACGAGATCGCCAACCAGGTGTTCCATGGCATAATCGGCAATGGCGTGGGGGTGGTCCGACCCGCCATAGCCGCGCACATCGATCACCGCGACACGATAGCCGGCATCGGCCAGTGGCGCGACCTGATGGCGCCACGAATACCAGCTTTCGGGAAAGCCGTGGACCAGAATGACCAGCGGTCCGGCCCCCGCCAGCGCGACTCGCAAAGTAACTGCGCCGACGTCGATCCGCTGAAATTCGTGCATCGTTCAGCCATCCATCCATTCGGAAAAAAACGCGTTATGCCGCGCGCGCAGCATGGCGAGCGGCACGTCAAAACCCAGCCCCGCTAGGGTGTCACCGCCCGTCGTGCCGATCCGCCGCACCGGCACACCCGGCGCGGCCAGCACCACATCGGGCGCGGTGGTGACAAGATAGCGCCCCTGATCTTCGCCGAATGCCGCCGCAGCGTCGGCCAGATCGGTCAGGGTCGCGCCGATACCGCCCGCCAGCGCCATTTCCGCCACTGCCACCAGCACGCCGCCATCGGCGACATCGTGCACCGCGCTCACCCGCCCGGCGGCGATCAGTTCGCGCACCCATTCGCCATGGCGGCGCTCGGCGCTCAGATCGACCGGTGGCGGCGACCCGGCCTCGCGGCCGTGAATTTCGCGCAAGTAAAGCGATTGCCCGAGATGCCCGCCATAGTCGGGGCCGCCGATCAGCCAAATCGCCTGATCGGCGTGCTTGAACGCTATCGTTGCCATGATCCGATGATCGGCCATCAGCCCGACCCCGCCGATGGCAGGTGTTGGCAGGATCGCGCTGCCACCGCCCGTCGCGCGCGATTCGTTGTACAACGACACATTGCCCGACACGATGGGGTAATCGAGCGCGCGGCACGCATCGCCCATGCCGTTCAGCGCTTCGACGATTTGCGCCATGATTTCGGGGCGCTGCGGATTGGCGAAATTCAGGCAATTGGTGATCGCCAGCGGCGTTGCGCCCACTGCGCACAGATTGCGCCACGTTTCCGCCACCGCCTGCTTGCCGCCTTCATACGGATCGGCATAGCAATAGCGCGGCGCGCAATCGGTGGTCATCGCCAGCGCTTTGGCAGTGCCGTGAATCCGCACCACCGCCGCATCGCCGCCCGATTTTTGCAGCGTATCGGCACCGACCTGGCTGTCATACTGCTGCCAGATCCACGCCCTGCTGGCGAGATCGGGACAACCGATCAGCGTCAGCAGATCGGCACCCAGATCGGCGCTGGCGGGCACCGCGCCCAAATCGGGCACGGCGGCCCATGCTTTGTACTCTGCGAGCGAAAGGTGCGGCCGGTCATACAGCGGCGCTTCATCGGCCAGCGGGCCGAGCGGGATATCGCACACCACCGCGCCATTCCATTCGAGCACCATATGCCCGGTGTCGGTCACTTCGCCGATCACCGCAAAATCAAGTTCCCACTTGCGGAAAATTGCCGCGGCCATCGGCTCTTTGCCGGGCTTGAGCACCATCAACATGCGTTCCTGGCTTTCGGACAGCATCATTTCATAGGGTGTCATGCCCGCTTCGCGGCAGGGTACCGCATTCATGTTCAACCGAATGCCCGCGCCGCCCTTGCTCGCCATTTCGACCGAGCTCGATGTCAACCCCGCCGCACCCATGTCTTGAATCGCGACAATCGCGTCGGTCGCCATCAGTTCGAGACAGGCCTCGATCAGCAGCTTTTCGGTGAACGGATCGCCGACTTGCACGGTCGGGCGCTTTTCCGCGCTGGCATCGTCAAAATCGGCGCTCGCCATTGTTGCGCCATGAATCCCGTCGCGCCCGGTCTTTGACCCGACATAGACGATAGGATTGCCAAGCCCGGTGGCGGCCGAATAAAAGATCTTGTCGGTATCGGCCACGCCCACGGTCATCGCGTTGACCAGAATGTTGCCATCATAGGCGCGGTGAAAATGGGTTTCGCCGCCGACTGTCGGCACGCCGACGCAATTGCCATAGCCGCCGATCCCGGCCACCACGCCTTGCACCAGATGCTTCATGCGCGGATGGTCGGGGCGGCCAAACCGCAAGGCATTGAGGTTTGCCACCGGGCGCGCGCCCATCGTGAACACATCGCGCAAGATCCCGCCCACTCCGGTCGCCGCGCCCTGATAGGGTTCGATATAACTCGGGTGGTTGTGGCTCTCCATCTTGAAGATCGCCGCCTGACCATCGCCGATATCGATTACCCCGGCGTTTTCACCCGGGCCGCAGATCACCCACGGGGCTTGTGTGGGCAGCTTTTTCAGGTGCAGGCGGCTCGATTTGTACGAACAGTGTTCGGACCACATTACCGAAAAAATGCCGAGTTCGACCATATTCGGCTCGCGCCCGAGCGCGTGCAGCACCCGTGCATATTCGTCATCGGTAAACCCGTGCGCGGCGACGGTTTCGGCGGAGATGGTGCGGACTGGTGCGGACATAGCCGCGCTCTAACGCAAGTCGCCAAACAGGGGGAACCGGTTTTTTGCAAAAAGCGCGGGGACTCTGTCAAAAAGCGCGGCGGCAGGCGTCATGCGTCGGGCACCATCAGCCCAGCCGCACCGGAAAAAATTTGAACTAGACAGTCAGCTTTGTACGTTTTAGTCAAACTGCGCGGTGCAGCTCCGTTTCAGCGCTGGATCGTGCGGAGGCGTCTGCGCGGCAGTTTTCCGTAAGCACCGCGCCCATCATCCCCGATGATGTTCGAAAAAAGGATCTCGATCGATGAAGCTTGCCCGGTTCAGCGTTGATGGCCAGACGCGCCTTGGAAAAGTGGTTGGCGATCAGATCGTCGATATCAGTTCCGCCATGCCCGCTGCCGGCGATTCCATGCGGCTGCTGCTTGAACATCTCGATGGCGCACGCGCGGCCATTGCCGCCATCGATGGGCCGTGGTTGCCGCTGGCCTCGGTCACGCTCGAAGCGCCGATCGCCGATCCGCGCAAATATCTCGCCATCGGCATGAATTACCAGTCGCACGTTGACGAAGCCGCCGCCGCCGGGGTGACTGCGCCACAAACCCAGATCTGGTTCAACAAGCAAGTGACGTGCATCAATGGCCCGTTTGCCGACGTGGATGTGCCCAAAGTCGGGCCGGACAAAGTCGATTACGAAGCCGAGATGGGGGTCGTGATCGGCAAACGCTGCCGCCATGTCGCGCGTGATGACGCGCGCTCGGTGATTGCCGGATACCTCGTGTGCAACGATGTGACGGCGCGCGACTGGCAGTTCCGTTCACCCACGTTCACGCTGGGCAAATCGTTCGATACGCACGGGCCAATCGGTCCGTGGATCACCACCGACGATGAAATCGCCGATCCGCACGCGCTGACGATGACGCTTGAACTCAATGGGGAAGAGCGCCAGCGCGCGACCACGGGCGACATGATCTACGATATCTACGATCAGATCGCCTATCTCTCGCAAGTCATGACGCTTGAACCCGGCGATCTGATCGCGACCGGCACGCCAGCGGGCGTGGGGATCGCGGGCAACCGGTTCATGAAACACGGCGATGTCGTGCGCGTGGCGATCGAAGGGCTTGGCGCAATCGAAAACCGCTTCGTCAACGAGGCATAGAGCGTGATGCGAAAAAGTGGGAACCGGCTTTTCGCAATAAATCACGCGAAAACAAAGACTCTAGAGCGGAATGCGATTCAATCTAATCGCATTCCGGCCTAGGCGCTGGTCCATGGCTCACTATGTCAAGCGCGGGGCGACAGTCGAAGCGAAAGCGAGCGCCAACCGGCAGGTGCGGGAGACGGTTGAAAGCATTCTTGCCGATATTGAAGCGCGCGGCGATGCCGCCGTGCGCGACTTGTCGATCCGCTTCGATCAGTGGGATCGTGACAGCTATCGCCTGACACAGGCTGAAATTCAGGCCTGTATCGACACGCTTTCGCCGCAGGACGTTAAAGACATTGAATTCGCGCAAGCCCAAGTGCGCAATTTCGCGCAGATTCAGCGCGCGAGCATCCGCGATGTCGAAGTGGAAACGCTGCCGGGCGTGGTGCTGGGTCACAAGAACTTGCCCGTCAGCGCGGCGGGTTGCTATGTGCCCGGCGGCAAATATCCGCTGCTCGCGTCGGCGCATATGTCGGTAATCACCGCCAAAGTTGCGGGGGTGCCGCGCGTCGTGACATGCGCGCCGCCGTTTGGCGGCAAGCCCGCGCCCGCGATTGTCGCGGCGCAAGCGATGGCCGGGGCGGATGAGATTTATTGCCTTGGCGGGATTCAGGCAGTGGCGGCGATGGGGCTGGGAACGCAGTCGATTGCGGCGGTCGATATGCTGGTCGGGCCGGGCAATGCTTATGTGGCCGAAGCCAAGCGGCAATTGTTTGGCCGGGTCGGCATCGACTTGTTTGCCGGGCCGACCGAAACGCTGGTGATCGCTGATGACATCGGCTGCGATGGTGAACTCGCGGCGACCGATCTGCTGGGTCAGGCCGAACACGGGCCGGACAGTCCCGCCGTTCTGCTTACGACATCGGAAAAGCTGGCGCGCGAGACGATGGCGTGGATCGACCGGCTGCTGGACATTCTGCCCACTGCCGATATCGCCCGCCGCGCGTGGGAAAATTTCGGCGAAGTGATCATCGCCGATGATGATGCCGAAATGGTCCGCATCGCCGATGATATCGCGTCCGAACATGTGCAGGTGATGACCGCAGACCCGGACTATTTTCTGGCGAACATGACCAATTATGGCGCGCTGTTTCTGGGCGCGCGCACCAATGTCAGCTATGGCGACAAAGTGATCGGCACCAACCACACGCTGCCGACGCGCAAGGCGGCACGCTATACTGGCGGTTTGTGGGTCGGCAAATTCATCAAGACGTGCACCTATCAGCGCGTGCTGACCGATGCGGCTTCGGCGATGATCGGCGAATATTGCAGCCGCCTCTGCGCGCTCGAAGGCTTTGCCGGGCATGGCGAGCAGGCCAATATCCGCGTTCGCCGCTATGGCCATGTCAATGTGCCCTATGCCGGCAAAGCCGCCGCGCGCGACCCGCTGTGACACTGCCGGTCACGCCCAGCTTTCGGCTCGACGGCCGCCGCGCGGTGGTGACCGGGGCGGGGCGCGGCATCGGGCTTGCGAGTGCGGCGGCGCTCGCCGAAGCGGGCGCGCATGTCATGCTGGTTGCGCGCAGTCTGGACGAAGTTGCGGCGGTTGCGGCAGACATTGTTGCGGCGGGCGGCCAAGCCGAAGCGGCGCGGCTCGACGTGTCCGAGCTTGCCGCCGTCGCCGCGTTCTTCGCGCAACGACCCGCGTTTGACGTGCTGGTCAACAATGCGGGCACCAACCGGCCCAAGCCGATGACCGAAGTCAGCGAAGCCGATTATGATGCGGTGATCGATCTGAATGTCAAAGCGGCGTTTTTCGTCGCGCAAGCCGCGGCACGGCGCATGATCGAGACGGGTCTTGCCGGATCGCTGATCCACATCGGATCGCAAATGGGCCACGTGGGCGGGGTGAACCGTTCGCTCTATTGTGCATCGAAATGGGCGCTCGAAGGGATGAGCAAGGCCTTTGCGCTCGATCTTGCGGCCCATCGCATCCGGTCAAACACTATCGCGCCGACATTTATCGAAACTCCGCTGACCCGGCCATTTTTCGCCGATGCGGCCTTTGCCGCGAGCGTCTTGGCCAAGATCAAGCTGGGGCGCATTGGGCAAGTTACCGATATCATGGGCGCGGTGCTGTTCCTTGCGTCCGATGCGGCGGCCTTGATGACCGGCAGCAGTGTGGTGGTCGATGGCGGCTGGACCGCCGACTGAGAGTCTGTTTCGAAAGTCGCCTGGCGACGACTTTGTGCCACCCACCGCCCCGCACCTCCGGCCCAACCGCCCATTGAAGGTACCCCGTGGGCGGATGGGCCGGGGGTGCGGGGCGGTGGGAGGCACTTTCGCAACAGACACTGAATCTATGCACCTAACTTGGGCTGTGGTGCCGCAATAGGCTTCGCGCATCGCACCAAACAACAGGGTTCACTCCAATGACAGTCGCGCAACGCCAAGCGGGCACGGTACAGGGCATTGTGCTGTTGCTGCCGATCACGATGGCGGTGATGGGGCTGATTATCCTCGTGCCGGTTTTGCCGGGCATGATGGCGCATTTCAAGGATGTGCCGGGGGTCGAATATCTGGTGCCGCTGATGCTGACTTTGCCCGCGCTGTGCGTTGCGCTGCTGTCGCCGGTGGCCGGGGTGGTGGTCGATTTCTTCGGGCGGCGCACGACATGCATTGCGGCGCTGGTGATCTATGCGGTCGTGGGTATCCTGCCGATCTTTCTCGAAAGCCTGACGGCGATCATCATCAGCCGCGCGGTGCTGGGCGCGATGGAAGCGCTGATCGTGATTGCGAGCACGACGCTGATCGGCGATTACTTCCACGGGCGCGAGCGCGAAAAGTGGCTGGCGAACCAGACCGCGGTTGCCTCGCTCGCGTCAATCGTGCTGGCGCTGCTGGGCGGCGCGCTGGGCAGCTTTGGCTGGCGGGCGGCGTTTGCCGCATATGGTGTCAGTATCCTGTTCGCGGCGGGGTTGATGATCTGGACGTGGGAGCCGGACAAGCGCGACGAAGACAGCGCGCAAGCGGCCAGTTCCGACGGGCGCTTCCCATGGCGCGCGATCATGCCGATTGCCGCGCTGGCGGTGTTTGGCGGCACGATGTTCTTCACCATGCAGATCCAAGTGAGCACGATGCTCAGCGACTATTATGGCATCAGCACGCCAGGCGCGCTGGGGCTCTATAGCAGCCTTGCCGGGCTTTCGGTGGCAGGCGGAACGCTGCTGTACCGGCAATTCACCGCGCGGCTGGTGGTTCCCACGCAATTGCTGTGCGCGTTTGGTCTGCTCGGTCTGTCGTATGTCCTGATGAACCATGCACCGGTGGTGGGGCAGTTTTCCGGCTGGCTGGTCATCAACCAGATCGGATCGGGCATGTTGCTGCCCGCGCTGGTGGTCTGGGCGATGGGGCGACTGCCGTTCGAAGTGCGCGGCCGGGGCACCGGGCTGTTCATGAGCGGATGGTGGCTGGGACAGCCGCTGAGCAGTCAGGCGGTCGCCTGGCTGCGCCACCAGAACGATGGCAACCTGCCGGCGACATTGCAGATATTGGGGCTGCTGTGTCTGGCGGCGGCGGCGGTTGCGCTGATCGGGCGGCTGCGCGGATCACCCCGGCGGGCTGGTTCTGTGGCTTAGAAAGCCCCAGCCAAACGCCCTTTCCAAAGGGCAAGGATCGGGTGCGACGCGACACCCCAACTCCTCCCCTTTTGGGGGAGGTGGCAGCCCGCAGGGCTGACGGAGGGGGCGCAACTTCTCGAAACCGCACGATATTCTGCCCGTCGCACCCCCTCCGTCAGCGCTACGCGCTGCCACCTCCCCCAAAAGGGGAGGATCGGGCACGCGGTGATGGGTCTCACGATGCGGAGCTCTCGCGCCGCCAGTCCTGTAGCACTTCGGGCGGCGGGCCTTTGATCGCGCGGATCAGGCCTTGGCTGTTGAGCAGATAGATCAGGAAACCATGCGTGCGCATCGCCTCACCGGCTTTGAGTGGGCGGCCAAACAGCGCGGTGTCATCGCTATCGCGGATGCAGCGCAAGGTGCTGTGCACTTCGGCTGCGGCACCGGCGCTGTCGGCGCAGAAGAACAGCACGTCGAGCGTTTCGGTTACAAACGGCCAGTGCCGGGCGTAGAACGCCGCCACCGCAGCTTTGCCAGTGATGTTCATCACGAATGCGACGTCATCGGCATAAAAATCGACAACGCGCGGATCGCCCGCATTCATCAGCCGCACATAGCGATCATAGGCGGCGCGATCAAACGGCACATGCGGCACCGCACCCGCCCGAACCGGCGGTGCCGCCGCACTCGCCAGCGCGCCCATCAGGACCGTGCGCCGATGGGTCGTGATCATGGCGCGCGGATCAGTCTTGGCCGGTCAAATGCAGCCCGATTTTTTCCATCGGGGCAATAGCTTGCAAGATCGGCGGCAGAATATGGACGACATCGATGCCCGCCGGATAGCGCACCTGCGGCTGCGCATCCGTGGCGGCGGCAAGCGCGGCTTCGACCACCGGGCGGATGTCGTCCGGCGCGCGGGCTTCCAACCCATCAAAATTGCGGTTGAACTGCGCCGCTGCCGCCGCATAAGCGGGGCTGGCCGGGCAATCGAGCGACTTTTGCGGCAGGGCGGTCTTGAACGGCCCGGGCATTACGCTGACCACGTGCACGCCAAAGCTGCGCGTTTCGATATTGAGCGCGGCAGTCGCCGCATCGAGCGCATGTTTGCTCGCGCAATAGGCGCTCATGAACGGGGTTTTCATAAAGGCGGCGACCGAGGTCACATTGATGATGCGGCCCGACCCTTGCGCACGCATATGCGGCAGCACCTGCCGGATCAGGTCGAGCGGGCCGAACAGATTGGTTTCGAACATCGTGCGGAACTGGCTGTCGGGCACATCTTCAAACGCGCCGCGCGCGCCGACCCCGGCATTGTTGATCAGCACGTCGATCCGGCCAAATTGCGCGATCACCCGCGCGATCATCGCCGTGCGCATGTCTGCATCGGTCACATCGAGCGCGGCGAGCACGACCTCGTCAGGCCTTGCAGCGGCAAGCGCCTTAAGGCTGTCGGGCGCGGATGCCGGTTTGCGCAGCGTCGCCACGACTTGATCGCCGCGTTCGGCAAAGGCGAGCGCCATCGCTTCGCCAAAGCCCGAACTGCATCCTGTAATCACGACGACCGCCATGCGGACATGCTCCCTCTACTGTGATGCGCCCGGCTATTTCACGAAGTCTTTGAGCACCGGGTTCGGCGGCCCCCATTGCCCGCCGAGCAGTTCGGCGAAACCGACAATCCCGCCGCCATCGGCGGTTCTAAGCTGGTCGCCATCGGTCCAGTGTTCGATCTCATGGCCAAACGGGTCATTCCAATAGTCGAATACCTGACTGCCGAGGATGTGCCGGCCCACGCCCCAGTGGGGATGCCAACCGGCTGCGACCAGATGATCGTGCCCGGTCATCAGGTCATCGAGATCGGCGACTTCGAACGCGGAATGCATGAATTGCGCGGGCGCGCCGGGGCGTTCGAACAAAAATAGGGTGTGATGATCGCACGGCTCGTCCCCCCGGTCGGCGCGCAAGAACGCGCCGATGGCAACGCCGGGCGCGGGCTGAATTTCGTCCGATGTCACAAAGCCAAAGCGGTCTTTGTACCACTGTTCGGAGCGGCGGAAATTGGTCACGCCCAGCACGCAATGGCCCAGCCGCATGACGTGCGAAGGTCCTTGGCTGACGCGGCGGAAACGGGCGATGCGCGGATGTTCGCCGCCATGGTTCCAATCGTCGGGAAACGGCACGGTGCGGTCGTTCGCGGGCAGCGGCTGCTGCTCGGCAATCGCCTCGATCACAAAGCCATCGGGATCGGTGAGCCGCACGACCAGACCGCCGCCCGGCGCATCGAACGGTTCGACCGCAACGCCATCGTGCGCGGCGAGCGCTTCAAGATCGGCCCGGTCGCGCACCCAGATGCCCAGCGCGGCAAAACCTGCCTCGCCAAGTTCGGTCGCATGGAGGAACGGCGCGCGCCCGGTGCCGCGCATAAAGAGCTGCCCGGTCGGTTGGGCGGGCACGGCATCGACCATCCCGAAATCGAGCAGAAAGGCGCGCATTTTCGCCAAGTCTGGCGCGCGAAAGCGCACGTGCGCGACATCATAGGCTGTTGCGATGCTCACCGCCGGTATCCTCCACACTGCTGCCAGTCTGCGCCCATTAATTGAACGATATAGTCATTTTTAATCATATCGGTCAATATTTACACGCGTGCGCTTATTCCGCCACGCAGACCGCCTCGATATGCCCGATACCGTCAATTTCGCAGCGGCAAGTGTCGCCCGGTTGCAGCAGCAGGCGCGGCTGGCGCGCCCAGCCAATCCCGCCGGGCGTGCCGGTAAAGATCAGATCACCGGGTTCGAGCGTCATCGCCTGCGACAAATAGGCAATCTGCGCCCAGACATCGAACACGAGGTTGGCGGTGTTCGAATTCTGGCGCAGATCGCCATTGACCGAACAGCGGATCGCGTGCCCGTGGGGGTCAGGCATTTCATCGGCGAGCGTGATCCACGGGCCGATGGGCGAATGGGTGTCGAACGACTTGGCGATGGACCACTGCGGCGAATGGCCCTGCCATTCGCGCACGCTGACATCGTTGCCGACGCAATAGCCGAACACCGCGTGCGGCGCATCCTCGCGCGCAATGTGCCGACCGCCTTTGCCGATCACCGCGACCAATTCGACTTCGTAATCGACGCTGTCGGGTGAGGCTTTGGGAATTTGTATCGGGTCATAAGGTCCGGCGGTGGAGCTTGATGCTTTGATGAACCACATTTGCTGCTGCGGGGTTTCTCGCCCGGATTCGGCGATGTGGTCGGCATAGTTCAGCCCGATTGCCAGAATCTTGCCGGGCCGTTTGACCGGGGCGCAGAGCTTGACCGCAGCGAGCGGCAGCCAGCCGGTGGTTGATGCCTCCAGACCGCGCAGCGCGGCTTCATGGCTTGCAAAATCGGCCATCACCCCGGTCATGTCGGCCATGCCGGGGACTGGAAGGATTGCGCCGTCTTTGACGATGCCGACATGTTCTGCGCCGCCATGCTGGAAAAGTGCGAGTTTCACGCGGTCGTGTCCCTTCGTTGCTTGTGGGGCGGAGCCGCGAATCGCGCGCCGGCCGCTGCTGAATGTCGGCCAAGCGATAGAGCGGCAGCACGGCCGCATGTTAGCTGCCTCAATCAAGCGGGTGTGCGGCTGCCGGACCGGGCGCGCGCCAATTGTGGCACCTAACTCTCGGGCCGGTTTGGGATGATGAAGGGGATCTGTGCTGCAAAGGCCCCGAGCAGCAGGGCGATGAAACTTGAAAGGCGTAAACGCGGTGAAAATGCAAGGTTCAACCCGTAGATCTGGCATCCTCGCGATGCTGCTGGTTGCGTCCTCAGTGGCGCCCGCCTCGGCGCACCACTCGGCAGCGCCGTTTGACATGACGACGACCATCACGCTCAGCGGAACGGTCGAGCGGTGGCAGTGGTCAAATCCGCATTCGTGGCTTTATATCCGCGTCATCAAGGCCGACAAAACCCAGCAAATCTGGGGTTTTGAGGGCGGCAGTTCGGGGATGCTGGCGCGCAGCGGCTGGAATTCGCGCGATATGAAGCCGGGTGACAAAGTGACGGTGTCCGCGCATCCCAGCCGCGATGGCAAGCCTGTCGGGCTGTTCACGACCGTCAAGCTGGCAAACGGGCGGCTGCTGAATGCCGGGCCGGGCGCGCCGCCGCCGGGTGCCCCGCCGCTTCCTCCCCTTTGATTGAAGAGATCGCCCGATGATCACGCGCAAAGCCTTGTTTGCCGCCGCCCTCTGCTCTGCCCTGCTGAGCATACCGACCGTTTCGCAGGCCCAACCGGTCGGTTCCAGTTGGTCTGATGTGACGAAGCTGCCGGATTTCTTCACGGGAAACTGGCAGAGCATCACGTCGTTTCTCGACAGTCAGCCAAAAGCGCCGCTCACGCCCGCGGCAAAGGCCTATGCCGACGCGTTCAAGCCGATTGAAGATATTCCCTTTGCCGGGGCGGGTTGCAAAACGCCGGGAATGCCGATCATCCAGCGTCTCGGCTCACCGCTCAAGTTCTTTTACGAACCGGGCATGATCGCGATCTATATCGAAGCGAGCAGCATGACTCGTTTCATCAGGGTCAACGGCACGCATCCAGAGTCCCCCAATCCGAGCTATCTGGGCGATTCCATCGCGCATTTTGAAGGCGATACTTTGGTGGTCGAAAGTATCGGCTTTGCCGACGATACGCTGACGCAATACACCAATTTCCCCGGCAAAGGCATGGGGGGATTTGTTCTTCCGCCCGAATCGATCTTTGGCCCCCACGGGCCGAATATGCGCATGGTCGAACGGATGCGCCTGCTCGATCCCGATACGCTGGAAATCCAGTTGACGATCTATGACGATACGATCTGGACCGAGCCTTATGTCGCCAACCGGCAGATCTTTAAGCGCAATCGCGGCGAAAAGGGGATCCCGGTCGAATGGGTGTGCGGCTCGACTGCTGATCCGCTCGAATTTGATCCGGGCACCAATCGGTCGATCATCCAAGATCCGGCTGAAGTGCTGAAAAAGCTGAAAGAAAAAGACGCGCGCTGACTGGGCGCAACGCGTGATGAGGTGGACGGCACAATGAAAAACTGGGTGGCATTGATCGGGGCGTGCCTGTTGGCACCCGCCGGGGTGGCCGGGGCGCAAGCACCGGCAGCGAGCACGGCCAGCACGGCCTATGCGCCGACGGTGGAGGACTGGATCGGCGTTAACGCGGCAGTCGATAACTATTCGCTGGGGCTCGACCTCCACGATATGGCGCGGTTCGACAAAGCGTTCTGGCCCGAGGCGCAGATCATCGCTCAGCCCGAGCCGGGACTGAGTTTTGCGATGCCCTATCGCATGGCTGCGGAAGGTCCGAAGGGGCCGCCTCCGGGGGGGATGCCGCCGGGTGCCATGCCTCCGGGTGCCATGCCTCCGGGCGGGATGCCGCCGGGTCCGCCTCCTGGTGCAATGCCTCCGGGTAAAATGCCTCCGGGTGTCAACGCCATTGGGAGCGCGATTGCGCCTTGGCATCTGTCACTCAGCCATCATTTCGAATTCCAGAGCGCGACGCGTGCCACGCATTACGGATTTTTCATCAGCGTCTATCCGGATGTGAAGACCAAGATCACCACGGTCGGCCTGCCAGGGCACTACGAAGATGTGCTGGAAAAACGCAATGGCGAATGGCGCATTCTGGAACGCAAGACCGTGATTGGCGTGAAGTGATCCAGACTGCGCCGTCTGTTTTAGGATCGTGCGCGGCTCTGCTGATGTTGGTTGGGGCAGCGCCTGCGCCACAGCCGGTCGCTGCGCCCGATCCGGGCGGCAGGACTTATGCGAAATGGTGCGCCGATTGCCACAGCACGCCCACAGGGTCGGGCACTATGGCGTTGCAGCGCAAATATGGCGGTTCGTTGCCTGCGATCCTCGATCAGCGCAAAGACCTGACACCAGACCTGATTGCCTATGCCGTGCGCCACGGCGTCTCGTTCATGCCGTCGTTCCGCAAGACCGAGATCAGCGATGCACAAGTCAGCGAACTGGGCGCCTACCTCGTGCGACCGCGCCGGGGCAACCGATGATTACGCGCAGGGTCATGCTGGGCAGTGCGCTGGTCGCGGCTGCGGCGGTCGGCCCGGCATGGGCCGCTTTGGCGCGCAGTGGCTTGCCGCCGCGCACGATCAACGCGCTGCTGATCGACCGGACAATCCCGCTGCCGCGCACACTGGCCGCTTTGATCGAAACCGACAGGCAGGGGATGCCGGTTGTCGATCTGACGCTCGATGCGGGTGCGCATAGCGCCTTGCAGCAGACGTTGCGCGCAAGCGGTGCAGTGGTCGGCATCAGTTGCGGCGCGACGTTGTTTTGCGTTGAACGAATGGCGTGGGACTATGGCCACCGCCTGACCGCCCGCACCCAGCGCTCAAGCGCCGCGAGCGGAGACTGGGATGGCGATCTTGCCGCAATCGCGGGCGGGGGCACCGTGTCTCAGCCACCGGCTTATGCGCCTTCGCGGTCAGACGGTCTGATCCATGTCTGGATGATCGAACGAAAGCGCTCTGCGCGCTCTGGCTCAGCGGGTTGGCTATGAAACTGCCGCCCAATGTCTCGCACGCCGATTTCGCAGCGGCGCTGGCGCAGTTTGCCGCTGTGGTGGGCCATGATTGGCTGTTCACGTCAGACGAAGACCTTGAACTCTATCGCGATTCGTATTCGGTCAACTGGGGCGAAGCCGATGAGCGGACCGCGTCGGCGGCCATCGCGCCCGATAGCGCCGAACACGTGGTCGAACTGGTCAAGATCGCCAACCGCTATCGCATTCCGATCTATCCGATCTCCACCGGCAAAAACCTCGGCTATGGCGGCGCGGCACCGGCGCTGGCAGGCAGTGTGGTGCTCGATCTCAAGCGCATGAACCGGATCGTCGAGATCGACGAGCGCAATGGCTATGTCGTGGTCGAGCCGGGGGTCAGCTATTTCGACCTCTACCAGTACATTCAGGACAGAGGGTTGAAGCTGTGGATCGATTGCCCCAGTCCCGGCTGGGGCAGTGTGCTGGGCAATGCGCTCGATGGCGGGGTCGGCGTGACGCTGGCAGCTTATCGCAGCCATTTCGACGCGCATTGCGGGATCGAAGTTGTGCTGCCGAACGGGCGGATGATGCGCACCGGCATGGGTGCAATGCCCGGGGCCAAGACGTGGCAGCAGTTCAAGCCCGGCTTTGGGCCGCGCATCGACGGTCTGTTCAAACAGTCGAATTACGGCGTGGTCACCAAAATGGGCTTCTGGCTGATGCCGCCGCCCGAAAACATCGCCCGTGGTGTGGTAACGGTGCCGCAGTACCGCGATATCATTCCGCTGGTCGATACCATCGGGCGGCTTGAACAGAGCAAGATCGTGCAGGGCTTGTGGACGCTGTCCAGCCCGACGCTGGGAACGCGCGGCGATGCCGCGCACGATGCGGGGCCGCCAGCGCCCGCCGATCCCGCGCTCTTTGCCATTCTGAGCGATCCCGCTGGCGTTGACATGGCCAAACTGCAAATGGCGGCCAGCGCAACGGGCACACCATTCTGGTCCGCCGAATTTACTTTATATGGGCCAAAGCGGTTAATCGAGGCACAATGGGCGTGTATTGCCGAGGCACTGGAGCATATCCCGGGCGCGCAGTGCAAACTCGGCCCGGTCCGGCCTTTGCCGCTCCCGGCTGACGAATTGGCAAAGCTGTTCGATACCGGTCCTTTGGGCATCCCGTCGTTGCGCACATTCGGGCTTGGCCCGATGGTGTCGTACGACGGTGAGGATGTGGTCGGTCACGTGTTCTTTTCGCCGGTCATCCCCCGCACCGGTGAAGCCGCGATCGAGGCGATGGACGTGTTTGCCGCGATCACGCGCAAGTATCGGTTGCCCGGACCGCCCTTGCAATTTCCGTCGGCAATCTTTGAGCGGGCGTTCCTGTTCGCCATTGGCTTGCCAGTAACCCGCTCGGCCACGGTCAATGCCAAAATCCGCGCGATTATTCGCGAGCTGGTGGACGTGTCCACCGCGCGCGGCTGGGGCGAATATCGCACCGCGCCGGCGTTTTTCGACCTGATTATGGAAACCTATTCGTACAACGACCACGCGCTGCGCGATTTCCTTGAAACGATCAAGGACGCGGTCGATCCCAATGGGATCATGTCGCCGGGCCGCTATGCGATCCGTTCTGGCCAAGCCGCCACCAAGACCGATCATCTATGAAAAGTGAGTATCCTATGACCGACGTGCCGCGAAACAGATTACGCCGATGGAAGCTGGCCGTCGCCGCGCTGGCCGTGCTGTGGACGCCCATGGCGCAGGCGCACCATTCGTTCGGCAAGTTCGACATGGGCAAGCTTGTAACGTTGCAGGGCACCGTGCGCGAATGGACTTGGGCCAATCCGCACACGTGGCTGATCGTGGTGGTACGCAAGGCCAATGGCACGGTCGAACAATGGTCGCTGGTCGGATCGAGCCCCAATATGATGAGCCGCTGGGGCTGGAACGCCGCCGACATCAAGCCCGGCGACAAGCTGATGATCGATATCCACCCCGGCCGCGATGGCCAGACCATCGGTGCGATGCAGACCGTCTTTCTTGCCAATGGCAAAGTGCTCGCCGATCCTGCCGGTTCGACCGGGCAGGCGCTGGCCGGTGGCCCCGGCCATTTGCCCACCAAGCCACAAGGAACCCCGTACAAATGACCCGCATGTTTGCAAAGCTGGCCACCACCGCGCTCGTCGCGCTGACGCTGGCACCGCAGGCGGGGCAGGCGCAAGATGCGGCCGTGCCTCGGACAGCCGAACAGCAAGCCGCGATCTGGCAGGACATCGCGCATCAGCCGGATTTCTGGCAGGGCACATGGCAATCGATCAGCCCGATTGCCGACGATTTTTCCAAAACGCCGGATTATACCGCCGCTGCGCTTGACTATATCAAACGCTACAAGCCCGCCGAAGACAGCCCGTTTGCCAACTGCAAGCCGCTGGGAATGCCGTTCGTGCAGAACATTGGCGGAATGCCGATGAAGTATTTCCAGTCGCCGGGGATGATTGCGGTCTATATCGAATCGTCGGGCATGACGCGGTTCATCCACACCGACGGGCGCAAGCACAGCGATCAGCCCAACCCCAGCTATCTGGGCGAATCAATCGGCCACTGGGAAGGCGATACGCTGGTGGTCGATACCACCGGGCTTGCGGCGGATACACTGTTCCAACTGGGCACGCTGCCCGCCAGTCTGTTGCGCGAAGGCGATCATTCCCCGCTGGCGAGCGTGATTTTTGGCAAACACGGGCCGAATTTGCGGCTGATTGAGCGGATGCGGCTGATCGATTTCAACACGCTGGAAATCCAGGTGACGATTGACGACGATACGATCTTTAAGCAGCCCTATAGCCCCGTCCCGCGCCGGTTCCTGCGCGGGATAGAACACCGCAACGAACCGCAAGAATGGGCCTGCACCGACAACCGCGATTATTTCGACGAGGCCACGGGCAAGCTGGAAGTGAACGTGAAGGACAAAGCCCAAGGCCGCTGAACCGGCACTGTTGAACGCAAACCGGGCTTGCCACGGTCTGCGTGGCAAGCCCGGTTTGTTTCACGCTTCCGCCGTTGGCGGGCTCTACGGGATGCACACATCTTGTTCTGCAACCGCATGACCGCACCAAAAAGCCCTCCCCCCGTCAGGGCAGGGCAATCGCATCTGGAATCTCGCTCCTCCCCCTTTGGGGGAGGTGGCAGCGCGAAGCGCTGACGGAGGGGGCGTTGGTCCGTCGCGCAGACGCCGGCGCAACTACCTAGTCCCCAGAAACGCCGTCGTCGCCTCGATC
>CAINGT010000121.1 GCA_903848655.1 uncultured Sphingomonadales bacterium | reverse complement strand
GGTGGACTGCGGCTCGCATCACGCTCTAGAGTCTTTGTTTTCGCGTGATTTATTGCGAAAAACCGGTTCCCACTTTTTACCTTCGGTGGACTGCGGCTCGCATCACGCTCTAAGGCACTGCCTGGCCGATCTGCGCCACCAGCCATAGGCGGATTGCGCCGGCAAGGCCGGGGGGATGGTCCGCCGCGATACGTTCGGCGTCGATCCGCGCAACCAGCGCGTTGATCGGCACTCCTTCGGCAGCAGCTTCGCGGCGCAGCCAGTCCCAGAACAGCGGTTCCAGACTGATCGAAGTCTTGTGCCCGGCGATTTCGACCGAGCGTTTGACCGGGGGGTGATAGTGCGGAGTTTGCGTCATGGCAAAGGGTGCGCAACCACGCCCCCGCCCGATCAGTACATGTGCTGCCCGCCGTTGATCGACAGCGTCGATCCTGTTACAAAGCCGCTGTCTTCCGAGGTCAAAAACACCACCCCGCGCGCGATTTCTTCGGCCTGACCCAGCCGCCCGACCGGGATTTTGGCAACGATCTTTTCCAGCACCGGGGCGGGCACCGCTGCCACCATGTCGGTGTCGATATAGCCGGGGGCAATCGCGTTGACCGTCACGCCGAATTTCGCGCCTTCTTGCGCCAGGGCTTTGGTAAAGCCGTGAATGCCCGATTTGGCGGCGGCATAGTTGACTTGGCCATATTGCCCGGCCTGCCCATTGATCGAGCCGATATTGACGATGCGGCCCCAGCCGCGTTCGCGCATTCCGGGAAAGGTCGCCTTGGCGAGATTGAAACAGCCGCCAAGGTTCACCCGCATGACTTCATTCCAGTCATCAAAGCTCATGCGGTGGAGCACCCCGTCGCGCGTGATCCCGGCATTGTTGACGACGATATCGACCGGGCCATACTGTTCGGCAATCGCGGTTACGGCGGCGAGCGTCGCTGCGTGATCGCCAACATCCCAGCGCACCGCCGGAATTCCGGTCGCTGCAGTAAAGGCGGCGGCTTTTTCGGTGTTGCCGGTATAATTGGCCACGACCGTGCGCCCTTGCGCGTGGAGCGCAACGCTGATCGCTTCACCAATCCCGCGCGTTCCGCCGGTAACAATCGCCACACGCGTCATGTGATGTCCTCTTTTTGAAATGCTAGGCCTTGCCTGTCCGGGCAAAGTATTACGACCACGCGCGACATGCGGCAAGCCGCCGTGGCAATGCCGCAGCGGTTAATTGGTATGAACTCACCGGTAATGGTGGAAATGGCCAACTGGCCAAGCGTTAGAAGCGGAACTGGGTCCCGACATAAATCGCCTGATTGTCTTGGCGATGATCGGTCAGCGCGCTCAACCGGTCGCGGTCCGATGAATAGCGCAATCCGGCAGTAACGTGCAAATTGCCGGTCAGGCGATAGCTGCCGCCCATATCGATCTGGTAATCGCCTTGCGTGCCGAGTGTGCGCGGGGCGCGACCGGGGTTGGCGCGTTCATCAAACGCCACGCGCGGGGCCAGCCGCGCGGCGGGTGCCACCGAATCGGCCCCGGCCGGGCGCAGCGAGAACGCGCGCAGATCGGCATTGTAGCGCGGCAGATCGCGCGCTTGGCTTGGTGCGGCAAGCGCAAAGCTTTGATAGCCGCGCGCCATCCCGAGATTATACGCCACCGGGGTAATCCGCACCGCCGCCAGCCCCGCGCCGCCATCGCCTTGCGCCAGGCGCGTCGCGATCAGCCGACCCCGCGCGTCGGGCAGACGCACCGCGACGGTAATCGCGCGGTCAGACCGGTTATCCATCCCTGCCGGGGTAAAGCGAAACAATTTGCCATGCGCCAGTGCGCGGACCGACGCTTGCGCCACCAGCCGTGGATCGATCGAAGCCGGGGTGAACGACCCCAGTCCGCCGCGCGCCGCCAGCCGCACCGCGACCGATTCGCTGCCGGTGGAAAACGCCCGGACGACCGACGGAGCCACGATTGCCGAAGCCATGACAAGCGCCGCGCCGATCACCGGCGCGCGCAGAAAGGGGCGCAAACCGCCGCTTTTTCTGCTTGTGCCCATCGAACCGAACATTGCTACCTGCCTGCTTTTCAACGTGTGCGCGCGGAATATGCGCGGTTTGCGGTTGGCACATCCGTGCCCATCCGCATGCCATTCGCAATCGCCTTAGGCCTGATCGGTCGCGCTTTCCAGTGTCTGATGCAGCGTCGTGCGGTTGGTGGACAAGTGTTGCCGCCAATCCACAGCTTGGCCAATCCGCAATGCGGCTTGCCGCAGACGGCGACTGGGTGTTAGAGGCTCCGGAAAGCTTCAGCCCAGACAGGATTGACAGATAGTGCGCGCCAGCCCCTCGACCACCGGTTCCCTGATTGCGCCCGGCCGCCTTGCTACCGCTGCGGCGCGTGGGCTGGTGATCGGCGCGCTGGTCGTCTCACTCGGCGCGTGTGCGCATCACCCACGCAAAAGCAAAGCCCGCGCGGCAACCACGCTCGCCCCCAGCAAAGTCACGCAGATCGGCGTCAATGCCTATTTGTGGCGCGCCACGCTCGATACGCTGTCGTTCATGCCTTTGTTGCAGACCGACAGCAACGGCGGGGTGATCGTGACCGACTGGTATGCCAATCCCAAAAGCCCCGGCGACCGCGTGAAAGTTACCGTATCGATCCTCGATCAGGATTTGCGCGCCGATGCAGTGCGGGTCGCCGCCAGCCGCCAAGTGTTGCAAGGCAGCGTGTGGATCGACGCCCCGGTCGAAGCGGCCACCGTGCAAAAGCTCGAAGACGTGATCCTGACGCGTGCACGCGATCTGCGGCGCAAGGCGATGCGCGGCTGAACCCGGCGTTACGCGATTGCGCGGGGCGGTGGGTGGCGAAAGTCGCCGTTAGGCGACTTGCGAATCAGACTCTAAGGCACTGTAATGACCGCAGACCGCTTTGATCACGCCTTGTCCGATATCCGCTGGCAGGCGGCGTGGGATGCTGCGCAAACCTTTCGCGCCGATGACACTTCGCCCCGCCCGCGCAGCTATGTGCTCGAAATGTTTCCTTATCCATCGGGGCGCATCCATATCGGGCACGTGCGCAATTACACGATGGGCGATGTGCTGGCGCGCTATCGCCGGATGACCGGGCAAGAAGTGCTGCACCCGATGGGGTGGGATGCATTCGGAATGCCGGCTGAAAACGCGGCGATGGAACATGGCGTCCACCCCGGCACGTGGACCCGCGCCAATATCGCGACGATGAAGGCCCAGCTCAAACGACTGGGGTTTGCGCTCGATTGGAGCCGCGAACTCGCCACCTGCGATCCGGCCTATTACGGGCACGAACAGGCGCTGTTCCTCGATCTTTATGCCGCCGGGCTGGTCTATCGGCGCGAATCGGCGGTCAATTGGGACCCGGTCGATCATACCGTGCTGGCGAACGAACAAGTGATCGACGGGCGTGGCTGGCGTTCGGGCGCGCTGGTCGAACGGCGCAAGTTGAACCAGTGGTTTTTGCACATTACCGCTTTTGCCGATGACTTGCTGAACGGGCTGGCCACGCTCGACACGTGGCCCGACAAAGTGCGGCTGATGCAGGAAAACTGGATCGGCCGATCAACCGGGCTGCAATTCCGCTTTGCCCCGGTTGCGCCGCTGACCGAACCGATTGCGGTCTATTCCACCCGCCCCGACACGATCTTTGGCGCAAGCTTTGTCGCCATCGCCGCCGATCATCCGCTGGCGCAAGACGTGGCGCGCACCGATCCGGCGGCAGCCGCGTTCATTGCGCAATGCAAGCAGGGCGCGACCACCGCCGCCGCGCTCGAAACGGCGGAAAAGCTGGGGTTCGATACCGGGTACACCGTGCGCCATCCGTTCGACAACGCGTGGACGCTGCCGGTCTATATCGCCAATTTCGTGCTTATGGACTATGGCACCGGCGCGGTAATGGGTGTGCCGGGGCACGACCAGCGCGATTTTGAATTCGCGCATAAATATGCGCTGGATATCGTGCGCGTGGTTGCCGCCAGCGCCGATCAGGCCGATGCGGCGTTCGCGGGTGAGGCTGAAAGCGGCGACGGCATTCTGGTCCATTCGCGCTTTCTCGACGGAATGCGCACCAAAGACGCAGCCGCCGCCGTCATCGCGCGTGCCGAGGCCGAAGGCTGGGGCGAAGGGCAGACGGTGTGGCGCTTGCGCGACTGGGGCGTATCGCGCCAGCGCTATTGGGGCACGCCGATCCCGTTCGTCCATTGCGATGGCTGCGGCGTGGTGCCGGTGCCCAAGGCGCAACTGCCGGTGGTGCTGCCCGACGATGTCGATTTTTCCACCCCCGGCAATCCGCTCGACCGCCATCCGACGTGGCAACACGTGGCCTGCCCGCAATGCGGCGCGGCGGCGCGGCGCGAGACCGACACGCTCGATACATTCGTCGATTCGTCGTGGTATTTCCTGCGCTTTGCCAGCCAGCCCGCCGACCGTCCGTTCGATCCCGCTGCGATCAAGCGCTGGCTGCCGGTCGAACAGTATATCGGCGGAATCGAACACGCGATCCTGCACTTGCTCTATGCCCGGTTCTGGACCCGCGCGCTCGCGCATATCGGGCTGATCGACCTGACCGAACCGTTTGCCAGCCTGTTTACCCAAGGCATGGTGACGCACGAAACGTATGAACGCCGCCATCCCGACACCGGCCAGCCGGTCTATTTCAGCCCCGGCGATGTCGAACGATCCGGCGATGGCGCGCTGCTGCGCGCCGATGGTGCCCCGGTGCAGATCGGACGGGTCATCAAAATGTCGAAGTCGAAGAAAAACGTGGTCGATCCCGACGATATCGTCGCGCGCTATGGCGCCGATGCGATCCGCTGGTTCATGCTGTCGGACAGCCCGCCCGAACGCGATCTGCCGTGGTCCGAAGCGGGGATTGAAGGCTGCGCACGGTTTGTCCAGCGGTTGTGGCGCTTGTTCGGGCAATACGATCCTGCCGCCAGCGGCGCTGACCCGGCGCTGACGCGCAAAGTGCATCAAAGCGTCGATGCGGTGGGCAAAGATATTACCGCGCTCGGCTTTAACAAAGCAGTGGCGCGGATCTATGAATTGGCCGCCGCCATCGACAAAGCCGCGCCATCGGCAGACCGCAGCCTTGCGATCCGCACGCTGCTGCTGCTGGTCGCGCCAATGATGCCGCATCTGGCGGAAGAGGCGTGGAGCCTGATCGGCAGCGGGCTGATCGCCGATGCCGAATGGCCCATGGTCGATCCGGCGCTGCTGATCGATGCCGAAGTGACCGTGGCGGTGCAAGTCCAAGGCAAATTGCGCGATACACTGGTGGTGGCCAAAGGCACCGCGCGTGCCGAACTGGAAGCACTGGCCCGCGCGTCGGACAAAGTGCAGCGCGCGCTGGGCGGGGCTGCGGTCAAAAAGGTGATCGTGGTGCCCGACCGGCTGGTGAACTTCGTTGCGTAAGGCCCGCGCCTTGGCCGCCGCGCTCGCGCTGCTCGCGCTGACCGGGTGCGGGTTGCAGCCGCTCTATGGCGGCAGCGCGGGGCCGGTGGCGCGCGATGTCAGCGCGGTGGCGATTTCGGCCATCGAGGGCAAAGCCGGGTATCTGGTGCACAATGCTTTGGCCGACCGGCTGGGCGGTGCCGCGCTGGCGAGCGCGCGCTATCGGCTCGATGTGCGGCTCGATGAACGGCTGATCGGCAAGATCGTGCGTGCCGACGATGCGATCAGCCGCGAACGGCGGGTAATGCGCGCGCGCTATCAATTGGTCGATCTGGCCAGCGGGGCGATCCTGCTCGATGCCAGCGCCGACAGCGATGCGGGTATCGACATCGTGTCGAGCGAATATGCGGTGATCGCCGCCGAACAGACCGCGCAGGAAAATCTGGCGCGCGACATCGCCAACCAGATCGTTACCCGCGTGGCCGCGACACTGCGGCAGGGCACTGCCGCGCCGCATCCATGAAGGCGACCGCCAAGACGTTTGGCGGCATGATCGACCGCGCGCTGAC
This sequence comes from uncultured Sphingomonadales bacterium, assembly GCA_903848655.1. Taxonomy (GTDB): domain Bacteria; phylum Pseudomonadota; class Alphaproteobacteria; order Sphingomonadales; family Sphingomonadaceae; genus Novosphingobium. The sequence continues at coordinate 16,061 of CAINGT010000121.1, read as the reverse complement.
CCGCGCGCGCGTGTTCTATTTCTGCGGTGCCGATGAAGCCGGGGCGGGCGAAGCCGCCGCGCAAGTGCTGGCGCGGATCGGCCCGGCAGAACGGCAGGATTTTACCGGGGCAGAGCTGAAGCGCGATCCGGTGCGGCTGGCGGACGAAGCGCGATCGAGTTCGCTGTTTGGTGACAAGCGGGTGATTGTCGTAACCGCCACGGGCGATGAAGCGCACGATGCCATCGCCATGCTGATCGCCGATGCGGTGCCCGGCTGGCCGGTGCTGGTGCTGGCGAGCGGGGCAACCGACAAATCGCGCGTGGCCAAATTGCTCGCCGACCGCGACGATGCGCTCGTTACCGTGTGCCACCCCCCCGACGCGGGCACAGTGGGGCAATGGGTGCGCTCGTATGGCGAATCGGCTGGGCTGCGGCTCGATGCACGGCTGGCCGAAGCCATCGCGCGTGCCGCCGGGCTCGATACCCGCATCGCGCGCAGCGAAATCGACAAGCTGGCGCTCTATCTCGACGCCAGCGCGCAAGCCCCGCGCACCCCGACAAGCGCCGATCTCGCCGCGATTGGCGCATTGACCGTCGATGACAGCATGGCCGCGCTGGTCAATGCCGCGCTCGGCGGGATGACCGATCACTTGCGGCGCGAACTGCCCCGGCTGGCGGCGGGCGATATTAATCCGGTGGGGCTGCTGCTGGCGTTCGAGCGCCGCGCCGTCCAGCTTGCCGGGCTGGCCGCGCGGCTTGGCCCCAATGGCAGCATCGATGCCTTTGTCGAAGCCGAGTTGCAAAGCCGCCGCGTGTTTTTCAAGGACGGGCCCGATCTCAAAAAGCAACTGCGCGCGTGGCGCGGCGTCAAGATCGAACGCTTGCTGCGCCGCCTGACCGCGCTGCACCGCGCGCTTTTGACCGACAGCACCGGCGCATCGCTGCGGCTGCAACAGGCGATTACCGAAATCGCACGATTGGCCGCGCGCGCGGGGGCCACGCGTTAGGGCGATTTGCTCGCTTTGCGCACGATGGCGGCAAGGCCGCGCGTCAATTGCACCAGCCCGTTCAGCCGGGCTTCGGGGTTGGGCCAGACTCGCTGGATCACCAATTTGTGGTCGGGGCGCAGCCGCGCGATGCCGTTGAGCCGGGTGACATAAGCGATCAGCCCGGCGGGATCGGCGAATGTATCGCCGTGAAAGCTGACCAGCGCGCCGCGCGCGCCAACGTCGATCTTGCTCACCCCCGCCAGAATTGCCTGACGCTTGACTTCGATCAGCCGCAGCAGATTGTGCGTCGGGCCGGGCAGCGGGCCGAACCGGTCGATCATTTCGGCGGCCAGCGCATCGACCGCTTCGGGCCCTTCGGCATCGTTCATGCGGCGATAGAGCGCCATCCGCACCGCCAGATCGGGCACATAGTCTTCGGGAATCATGATCGGCGCATCGACGGTGATTTGCAGGTTGAGCGCGCCGCGTTCGCTTAGCCCACGCAGATCGCCCGCTTTGGCGGCAAGGATCGCGTCTTCGAGCATCGCTTGGTACAGTTCAAAGCCGACTTCCTTGATATGGCCCGACTGTTCATCGCCCAACAGATTGCCCGCGCCGCGCAGATCGAGATCGTGGCTGGCAAGCTGGAATCCGGCACCGAGCGAATCGAGATCGCTCAACACTTTCAACCGCTTTTCGGCAATCGGCGCGAGCGTCTGGCCTTGGGGCCACGTCAGATAGGCATAAGCGCGCAGTTTTCCGCGCCCGACCCGCCCGCGCAACTGGTACAATTGCGCCAGGCCAAAGCGGTCGGCGCGGTAGAGGATCATGGTGTTGGCGCTGGGGATGTCGATGCCGCTTTCGACGATGGTGGTCGATAGCAGCACTTCGTGGCGTTTGTCGTAAAACGCGCCCATGCGGTCTTCGACTTCAGCCGGGCTCATCTGGCCATGCGCCGATACCGCGCTGATTTCGGGCACATTGCGCGCGAGCCATTGTTCCATTTCGGGCATGTCGGCGATGCGCGGCACGATGATAAAGCTTTGCCCGCCGCGCTGGTGTTCGCGCAACAGCGCCTCGCGCATCACCATGTCATCCCATTCCATGACATACGTGCGCACCGCCAGCCGGTCGACCGGCGGGGTCTGGATGGTGGACAATTCGCGCAAGCCCGACATCGCCATCTGCAAGGTGCGCGGGATCGGCGTGGCGGTCAGCGTCAGCACGTGGACATCGGATTTCAGCTCTTTGAGCTTTTCCTTGTGAGTCACGCCAAAACGCTGTTCTTCGTCCACGATCACCAGCCCCAGCCGCCGGAACATGATCGCTTTCGACAGCAGCGCATGGGTGCCGATGACCACATCGACCGTGCCATCGGCCAGCCCGGCGCGCGTCTGCGCGGCTTCTTTGGGCGCGACCAGCCGTGACAGCCGCCCGATGGTCAGCGGAAACGGTGCAAAGCGTTCGACAAACCCGGCATAGTGCTGGCGCGCGAGCAGCGTGGTCGGCGCGATAATCGCGACTTGCCGCCCCGCCATCGCCGCGACAAAGGCGGCGCGCAGCGCGACTTCGGTCTTGCCGAACCCGACATCGCCGCACACCAGCCGGTCCATCGGCTTGCCCGAAACCAGATCGCCCAAGACATCGGCAATGGCGCGTTCCTGATCTTCGGTTTCGGCCCACGGGAACCGGTCGACGAACGGGCCAAAGCTGGCGGCATCGGGTTCGATCACATCGGCTTCGCGCAAGGCGCGCAAGGCGGCGGTGGCCATCAGTTGCCCGGCCATTTCCAGAATGCGTTCGCGCAGCTTTGCCTTGCGCCGTTGCCACGCTTCGCCGCCCAGCCGGTCGAGCGCCACCGCCGTGCTGTCGCTGCCATAGCGCGTCAGCACGTCAAGATTTTCGACCGGGATGTACAGCTTGTCACCCCCGGCATAGCTCAATTGCACGCAGTCGTGCGGGCTGTCGCCGACGCGGATCGGCTCAAGCCCGTCGTAGCGCCCGATCCCGTGTTCCATATGGACCACCAGATCGCCGGGGTTGAGCGCGGACAATTCGGCGAGAAAGGCGTCGGCATCCTTGCGCTTGCGCTTGCGCCGCACCAGCCGGTCGCCGAGTATGTCTTGCTCGGTCACCAATTCGATGGTGTCGTTGGCAAACCCGTGGTCGAGCGGCAGCACGATGGCCGCGATCCGCCCTTGCGTGGCCAGCCCGAGCGCCTCTTGCCACGTTTCGGCCAGCACTGGTTCGCGCCCCGCATCACCCAGCAGCGCGGCGATGCGCGCGCGTGATCCGGTCGAATAGGCCGCGATCACCGGCTTGCGCCCGCGCGTTGCCACAGCGGTCAGATAGAGGCTGGCCGCCGCATAAATATTGCCCCCGGCGGCGCGATCAGGGGCAAAATCGTGCGCGCTGGTAAAGCCGAAATCGAGCGTGCGCGCGCTGTCGGGTTCGGTGAAGGCCGACAGCCGGTGCACCGGCCAGCCTGCCAGCGCGCGTTCAAATTCATCCGCGCCAAGATACAGCGCTTCGGGATCGACCGGGCGATAGTTTCCCGGTTGCGCTTGCGCCGCTGCGGCGCGCGACTGGTGATAGTCGGCAATATCGGCAAACCGCGATTGCGCGGCATTGGCCGCGCCGCTGTCAAACAGCACCAGATCATCGGCATTCAAATGGTCGAACAGCGTGACCATGCGGTCTTCGAACAGCGGCAGCCAGTGTTCCATCCCCGCCAGCCGCCGCCCTTCGCTGACCGCCTGATAGAGCGGATCACCGGTTGCGGTCGCGCCAAAGATGGCGCGATAGCGCGCGCGAAAGCGCTTGATGCTGGCATCGTCGATCAGCGCCTCGCTCGCGGGCAGCAGCACGTGGCTGTCCACCGGCGCGGTCGAACGCTGCGTGGCGGGGTCGAACAGCCGCAGCGTCTCGAGCTCATCGCCAAAGAAATCGAGCCGCAAGCCATGGTCCAGCCCGCTGGGATAGACATCGCAAACCCCGCCGCGCACTGCATATTCGCCGCTATCGACCACCGTATCGGTGCGCGCATAGCCTTGGCGTTGCAACAGCGCGATCAGGCTGTCGCGGTTGATTTCAATCCCCGGTTTGAGCAGGCGGGTCGATTCGCGGATGCGAAACGGTGTCAGCACGCGTTGCAGCACTGCCGCCACCGTGGTGACCAGCAGGTGCGGCCCCTGACGCGGCATTTGCAGCGCCGCCAGCGCCGCCAGCCGCCGCGCGCTGACCGCCAGCGCGGGTGAGGCGCGATCAAACGGCAGGCAGTCCCACGCCGGAAACTCGATGACGGTAAGCTCGGGCGCGAAATAGGGCGCGGTTTCGACCACCGCGCGCATGGCCGCATCGTCGGCGGCGATGAACACCGCGCGCCCGCGCGCCGCGCGCGCCAGATCGGCCAGCACCAGCGGCTGCGCCCCGCGCGCAATCGCCGACAGCGTAAGCGGCGCGGTGGCCGACAGGATGCGCGACAGATCAGGCATAGTCGGAACGGGTCAGCGTGCGATCACGACATAGTCGAGCCGGGCCATCGCCACCATCAGCGGCCCGGCATAAGCGTCGGGCACGGCTGCGGTCCCCAGCGCCCAGGCCAGGATATCGGCATCGTCTTCATCGACCAGCCGTTCGAACCACGCGATGGCCGCATCATCCCAGCCGCTGTGATAGCGGTCAAAAAACCCGCCGATCATGTAATCGGCCTCACGCGTTCCGCGATGCCAAGCGCGGAATTTCAGGCGGCGAAGGCGGTCATCGGTCAGCATGGACCGGCGCTTAGAACAAGTTGCGAAAAAGTGGCACCCAATTTTTCGCAACATGCTTTATGGGCATCACGACAATGCGGCCCGATCTGCTCAACCCCCTGTTTGCCCAAGTCAGCGGCCTTGCCGGGGTCGGGCCGGGGCTGGCGCGCCCGCTCGAACGGCTGGGGCTGACGCGGTTGCGCGATCTTGCCTATCATCTGCCCGATCGCTTCGTGGCGCGGCGGGTGGTGGCGCGGCTGGATGATGCGGCGATTGGCGAAAACATCGTGATCGGCCTGACGGTGCGCGAACACCGCGCCAGCACCGGGCGCGGGCCGCACCGCGTGCTCGCCGAAGACTCGAGCGGCGATATTGTCCAGCTGACTTATTTTGGCCGCGCCGCACATTCCGCGCGCAAGCTGCTGCCGCCCGGCGAACGGCGCTGGGTGGCGGGGCGGCTCGACCAGTACGGGCAGACCCGCCAGATCGTCCACCCCGACCATATCGCCAGCGATAGCAGCGAACTCGCCGGGCAATTGGCCGAGCCGGTCTATCCGCTGACCGTGGGGCTGACCGGCGCGCGGATCGGCGCGTTGATCGGGCAGGCGCTCGGCGCAATGCCGGCATTGCCCGAATGGATCGAGCCGGGGCTGCTCGCGCGGCAAGGCTGGCCCGGCTGGCGCGAGGCGCTGATCGCCGCACACAAAAGCCCGGATCGCGCCGCGCGCGACCGGCTGGCCTATGACGAACTGCTCGCGCAAAGTCTGGCGCTGATGCTGGTGCGCGCCACCAACCGCACCCGGCGCGGGGTGCCCTTGCGCGGCGATGGGGCCATGCGCGCGCGGCTCGATCTGCCGTTTGCGCTGACCGGCGCGCAAAGCCGCGCGATTGCCGAGATCGAGGCCGATATGCAGCAAGGCGCGCCGATGCTGCGGCTGTTGCAGGGCGATGTCGGGTCGGGCAAGACGGCAGTGGCGCTCCATGCCATGCTGATCGCGGTCGAAGCCGGGGCGCAAGCGGCGCTGCTGGCCCCGACCGAAATCCTTGCGCGCCAGCATTTCGCGACCTTGCAACGGATGGCGGCAGGCACCGGCGTTACCATCGCGCTGTTGACCGGGCGCGGCAGCGCGCGCGGCGGCGCGCGCGCGCGCGAAGCGACGCTGATCGGGCTGATGGACGGGTCGATCCAGCTTCTGGTTGGCACTCATGCGATTTTTCAGGATGGCGTCGCCTACAAGAACCTCGCGCTCGTGGTGATCGATGAACAGCATCGCTTTGGCGTGGGGCAGCGGCTGATGCTGACGCAAAAGGCGCGCACCATCGCGCATTGTCTGGCGATGACCGCAACGCCGATCCCGCGCACGCTGACATTGGCGCAATATGGCGAAATGGACGTGTCGCGGCTCGATGAAATGCCGCCGGGGCGGCAACCCATCGACACGCGCGTGATCGCGGCGGACCGTATCGACGATGTGATCGCCGGGGTCGGGCGGCATCTGGCTGCCGGGGGGCAGGCCTATTGGGTCTGCCCGATGGTGCGCGAACTGGAAAGCGAAGATATCGCCGCGGCAGAGGCGCGCCACGCCGCGCTCAAGGCGCGGTTTGGCGATGGCGTCGAATTGGTCCACGGGCAATTGCGGCCCGATGCCAAAGACGCGGCAATGGACCGCTTTGCGCGCGGCGCGGCGGGGCTGCTGGTGGCGACGACGGTGATCGAAGTCGGCGTCGATGTGCCCAATGCCACGCTGATGGTGATCGAACAGGCCGAACGCTTTGGCCTCGCGCAATTGCACCAGTTGCGCGGGCGCGTCGGGCGCGGCAGCGGCAAATCGACCTGCCTGCTGTTGCGGGGAGAGGCTTTGTCCGAAACCGGGCGCGAACGGCTGGCGCTGATGCGCGAAACGCAAGACGGGTTCCGCCTTGCCGAAGAAGATCTGCGCTTGCGCGGGGGGGGCGAATTGCTCGGCACGCGCCAATCGGGCGACACCGCGTTTCGCGTTGCCGATTTCGACCAGATCGCGCGGCTGCTACCCGTGGCGCACGATGATGCGCGGCTGCTGATGGAACGCGACGGTGGGCTTGCCAGCACGCGCGGAGAGGCAGCCCGCATCCTGCTCTATCTGTTCGAGCGCGACTGGGGCGTGCAATTGTTGCGCGGCGGGTGACTTTGCCCGTCGGGGCAGGGCGCGCGCGCTGCCTTTGCCGCGTAACGCGCGGCTTATGACCCCGATATCCGCCAACGCCCGCCGCCTCGGTTTTGCCGGGATTCTGCCCCAAGCCGCCGCGCTGCTGGCGGTGATCAAAGGTGGACCGGCGGGGTGGACCGCGCTGGCGCTTGCGTATGGCTATGCCGCGCTGATCTTCAGCTTTATCGGTGGGGCGTGGTGGGGAATCGGGCTGGCCCATGCGCGCGCGCCGCGCTGGATCTTTGCCGCAGCGGTCGCGCCCAGCCTGATCGCGCTCGCCTTGTGGTACCCATGGATGGTCGGCGAAACCTGGCCCGCGCCCGAACTGGTGGTGCTGGGCGCGCTGATCGCGGCGTCACCGATGGTTGACCGCGCCATCGGCTTTGCCCCGCCGGGCTGGCTAGACTTGCGCTGGAAACTGTCGCTCGGTTTGGGCGGGCTGACCATCGCGATCGGGTTGCTGGCGCGGACCTGACGCGTGGTGCAAGGATCAAATGCGCGGTAATGTCACCCCGCGCTGGCCCATATATTTGCCCGCACGGTCGGCATAGCTGATCTCGCACGGCTCGTTGCCTTGCAAAAACAGGAACTGGCACGCGCCTTCGTTGGCATAAATGCGCGCGGGCAGCGGCGTGGTGTTGGAAAATTCCAGCGTTACGTGCCCTTCCCAGCCGGGTTCGAGCGGGGTGACATTGACGATAATGCCGCAGCGCGCATACGTCGATTTGCCCAGGCAAATCACCAGCACATCGCGCGGCACGCGGAAATATTCGACCGTGCGCGCCAGGGCAAAGCTGTTGGGCGGAATCACGCAGACATCGGTCTTGCGATCAACGAACGAATTGGCGGCAAAATTCTTGGGGTCCACCACCGCCGAATCGACATTGGTAAAGATCTTGAATTCATCGGCCACGCGCGCGTCATAGCCATAGGATGACAGGCCATAGCTGATCGCGCCATCGCGGCGCTGGCTTTCGACGAATGGCTCGATCATGCCATCGGCCAAAGCGCGCTCGCGGATCCAACGGTCGGACTGGATGGACAATGTGTGCCTTTCAGGGGGGAGTGGGGAAAGCAAGCGTGCCGGGGCCGAACGCCAGTGGTAAAAGCGCGCTTAGCCGAATGTCCACTGTTTCCTGTGCGCCGACCGCGATCACCAGCGGATCGGTCGCGCCCAGCGCCGCCAGTTCGTGCAGCACTTGGCGGCACCGCCCGCAGGGTGTAACCACGGTGCCTGCCACCCCGTGCGGCCCGCCGATCACCGCCACCGCGATCAGCCCGGCGCGGTGCCCGGCGTGGCTGGCGTGCGCCACGGCCACGGTTTCGGCGCAGAGCGACAGGCCATAGCTGGCATTTTCGACATTGCTGCCGGTCACCACGCTGCCATCGCCAAACAGCAGCGCCGCCCCCACCTGAAAGCGCGAATAAGGCGCATAAGCCGCCGCCATCGCGGCGCGCGCCGCCGCGATCAGCGCGGCGCGTGCCGCCGGGTCCGGCGCGGCTGTCATGGTTGCACCACCACCCAGCGCACCGGGCTGCCGACCCCGGCGCTGCGCAACCGGTCATTCGCGGTCCATAGCACCCAGCCGCGCGCAGACGGCGCGGCGGGCCAGAAAGGTCCGCCGACCCACACATTGCGGTCAATCCGCGCGGCAAAGTGATAGCGCCGCTCGACCGCAGGCGACGGCATTAGCACGACCGTGCGCCCGAGATGGCGTTCGACCTGATTGAGAAACGTCGTCAACTCGCTGTCGATGGCGGCATCGCCGGGCGGATCGGGGCAGCGCACCGGGTCAAGATCGATGGCGATGGCGGCGGGCAGCAGGCGCGGATCGCGTGCCACGGTGGTGACGAAATTGCCCGCCTGCCGCTCCGCCGGGGCGCACAGATCATAGACATGCACTGTGCCCACTTGCAGCCCGGCGGCGCGCGCCGCATCGAGCGCGGGAATGAACGCCGGATCGCGATCATCGGCCCCGATACTCGCGGTCAGATAGACGAATTGCGCCCCCGGCGGGCCATTCTTGACCAAAGTCCAATCGACCGGCCCGGCGGTGTGATCGAGCCACAGCCCTTGCACCGGATAGCGCGCGCGATCCGGCGTCCAGTGCTGCCAGTACCACCAGCCCGCCAGCGCGGATCCGCCCAGCACCAGCGCACCCACGCCCGCTATCCAGCCATTGCGTCGCGCCCGCGCCACCGTCACCCTTTGATATGCAGCACGCAGATCAGCGTAAACAGCCGCCGCGCAGTGGCGAAATCGGTGTCGATCTTGCCCTCCAGCTTGTCCAGCAGCATCGTCGCCGCATCGTTGTGGACGGCCCGGCGCGCCATGTCGATGGTTTCGATTTCTTGCGCGGTGGCGCGGCGGATCGCCTGATAATACGATTCGCAAATCGCGAAATAGTCGCGGATCGGGCGGCGAAACCGCCCGAGGCCCAGGATCACCGATTCGAGCGGTTGCGCATCGGCATCGGCGACGATCAGCGCGAGCCGCCCGTCTTCGACCGATAGCCGCAGCCGATATGGCCCGCCATGGCCTGCGGCAAAAGCGCGCACCGGTTTGAAGCTGTTTTCCTCGATCAGATCGAAGATCGCGATACGCCGTTCCTGCTCGATATCGGCGTTGCGCCAGATAATCGTCGCTTCATCGAGTTCGATATGGGCAATTCGCGGGTCCGCCATGGTCGGCCAAGTCTTGGCACAAGCGCCACGCGCTGGGCAAGCCCTCCCCGCTATCCACAGGCCGCGCGCGCGCGGATTGCTTGTCGCGGCGCGGCGAAGCGGGCACAAGGCAGGTCATGAACCTGACGCTGCCCCCGCCTGCCCTGCTGCGCGATGCCGACCCGGCCCGCACGCTGCCCGCCAATGTCGAGGCAGAGGCCGCATTCCTTGGCGCGGTGCTGATCGACAACCGCATTCTCGAAGACATGACGTGCGCCTTGACGCCCGACCATTTCTTCGCCGCCGTCCATGGCCGCGTATTTGCGCGCATTGCCGCGCTGGCTGATCGCAAGGCGGTGGTAACGCCGGTCACGCTCAAGCCCTATTTTGAAAGCGATGAAGGGCTGAAGGAACTGGGCGGTACCGCCTATCTCGCGCGGCTGACCGCCGATGGTCAGGGGCTGCTGGCCCCGCGCGAACTGGCGCAACAGATCTATGATCTGGCGCTGCTGCGCGAACTGATCGCGGTGGGCCGCACGCTGGTCGAACGCGCCATGGATACGAGCGAAAGCGTATCGCCGCTCGGCCAGATCGAATCCGCCGAAGCCGCGCTCTATGCCGTGGCCGAAGGCGCGCAGACCGGCAATGAAGCGCAACCGTTTGCGGTGGCAACGCGCGCCTCGCTCGAAATGATCGAAAAGGCGCTGCTGTCGGGCGGGCACATTTCGGGCAAGACCACCGGGCTGGTCAGCCTCAACGAAAAAGTCGGCGGGCTGCACGATTCGGACTTGATTATCCTCGCCGGGCGGCCCGGCATGGGCAAGACCAGCCTTGCCACCAATATCGCCTTCAACGCGGCGGACCGGCTGCGGCGCGATCTGGCCGATGGCATCGCGGCAAAAGATTCGGTCGGCGCGGCGGTGGCGTTTTTCAGCCTGGAAATGAGCGCGGACCAATTGGCGACGCGTATCTTGGCCGAACAGTCGGGGATCAGCAGCGAAGCTCTGCGCATGGGGCGGATCAGCCGCGAAGATTTTCAGCAATTGTCATTCGCCAGCCAGCGGCTCGCTGAATTGCCGCTGCTGATCGACGATACCCCCGCGTTGACCATCGGCGCGTTGCGCACGCGCGCGCGGCGGCTGAAACGGCACCATCGTGATCTCGGGCTGATCGTGGTCGATTATCTGCAACTGTTGCAGGGCAGCGTCAAAACCGACAACCGAGTCAACGAAATTTCGGAAATCAGCCGGGGCCTCAAGACACTGGCCAAAGAGCTGTCGGTGCCGGTAATCGCGCTGTCGCAATTGTCGCGCGCGGTCGAACAGCGCGATGACAAACGCCCGATGCTGTCAGATCTGCGCGAATCGGGATCGATCGAACAAGACGCCGACATGGTGTGGTTCGTGTTCCGCGAAGACTATTACGTCGCCTCGCGCGAACCCAAACGCCCGGTCGATGGCGACGAGTCGAAAATCCACGAAGACCATGCCGCCTGGGCCGCCGCGATGGAGCGCGTCTACGGCCTCGCCGAACTGATCGTGGCCAAACAGCGCCACGGCTCGACCGGCAAAGTGCGCCTGCGGTTCGAACCGCGCATCACCCGCTTTTCCGACCTTGCGCCCGATGAAATGGGCGCGAGTGCGTATGGCAACGATTGAGCAACCGCCCAAGATTGCCCGCTTGCACGTCATTCCGGGCCTGATGCGCGGTGCCGCTTCACGAGGGAGAGGTTCGGCGATGGGTTTAAGGTTAAAGCGGCTGACCCTGGTCGTCGCCGTCATCGCCCTCGCCGGGGGTGCGTTGCAATTCGACCGCCACGGTGTTCTTGGATGGGATGTCTAGAGCGGAATGCGATTAGATTGAATCGCATTCCGCTCTAGAGTCTTTGTTTTCGCGTGATTTATTGCGAAAAACCGGTTCCCACTTTTTCGCATCACGCTCTAGGCCCATTGGTTGGCGAAGAGCCTTGGCCAGTGGCGGGCGCAGCAAATGGAGTGTCATCCTGTCGCTATCTGACATTCCAAGGAATAAGGATTGCATTCCATCCTGCGACATGTCCCAAACGGTCATCAGCCCCCTTTCCCGGTTTCTGGTCCAGAAACGACTATGGATGGTTGGTCGACGAAATTCGGGATCCGCAGTCTGTCACGGGAGTCGAATGCCGGTATCAGACACCAAAGGGCATCAAAGTGAACATCAATTTCGGAGATTGCCCGAAATGGGCATCAGCTTTCAGGCCGGATGTGCATTGAGCATCAAACCGCTGGTAAAATAGCGCCTCGGTTCGCCCGCCAAAGTGCGGCTGCGGTTTGAACCGTCGGCAATTCCCCCACCGTAATTCCCAATACTGACTCCGGAACCCCCTGCTTGTATCGTGTAGCACCAAGTGCTACATGGAAGCATGTCCGCTCCGATCCACCCCCGCGTTTTCAAGTCGGCATGGTTTGCCAAGGCAGCGAAAAAGGCACGGATTTCGGACGCGATGTTGTGCAAGGCCATCGCGCAAGTGATGGCAGGGCAAGCCGACGATCTGGGCGGCGGCGTGTTCAAGAAGCGCCTGTCGGACAACCAATATCGCTCGATCATTCTGGCGCGAGGGCAGAACTTCTGGGTCTACCAGTACCTGTTCGCCAAGCAGGACCGGGCCAACATCGAAGACGACGAGCTAAAGGCGTTTCGGGAACTGGCAAAGGGCTATGCTGCGCTGACAGCAGAGCAAGTTTCCGCACTGATCGCGGGCATGGACTGGATCGCGATTTGCACCGATAAGGATTTTGGCAAGCCGGAGGATCGATGATGAGCAAGCAAGCCTACAAGAGCGACGCCTTCGAGGCGATCCACGGCTCAGCGCGCGCGCTGCATCGCGTGGGCGCGATCACCAAGGCGACCATGCGCGATTTCGACGCAGCGTGCCTGTCGATGCCGCCTGCCTATGCGCCCGGCGATATTCAGCGCCTGCGCGAGGCCAACAACGTCAGCCAGCCCGTGTTCGCCCGCTACCTCAACACCAGCGAGTCCACCGTCGAGAAGTGGGAGACTGGGGCCAAGCGCCCCAGCGGCATGGCGTTGAAGCTCCTCGCCATCGTCGAGAAGCATGGCCTGCAAGTGCTGATCTGACGGGTCGTTGGAAGACTCCGGTGACGGTGCCCTCATTTCCCGGGATTTCGGTCCCCGGAACTCTCCCCAGGCCGAAAGCCGCAAAGCGACGGGAAATCAATGCACTGTTACCGGATTTCCTCGCCCAACGACATACGGATTTTCCGTAGACATTCATGCGGACTTTCCGTATAGCGATGTATGGCGTGGGAACGCGATTATGATTGGGATGATGCAAAGGCAGCGAGCAATCTCGCCAAGCATCGCGTGCCGTTTCCTTACGCTGCCCGTGTATTCCTTGATCCGAATGTCATCGACTTTGACGCCTCCAAACCCGGCGACGGTGAGGCGCGGCGAAAGGCAGTCGGAATGATCGAGGGCCGGGTCTTCACCGTCGTCTATACCGAACGCAATGGCGTCACGCGCATTATTTCTGCCCGGCGCTGCAATACCAGGGAAGGAAGGATTTATGGCCCGCTTCAAGCTCGATCCGAATAATCTGCCCGCTTTGACCGAAGAACAAAGCGCCCGGCTCAACACGATGACCGATGCCGACATTACGGCTGCGGCGAAGGCGGATGCCGACAACCCGCCGCTGACCACCGACGAGATGGCGCGGATGGAAGCCGCCAGCACGGTCCGGCGCGTCCGTGCCCGCACCGGGCTTAGCCAAGGCACATTTGCCAAGCGATACCGGATCAGTGTCGGGCGCCTGCGCGATCTGGAGCAAGGCAGAACCAAGGCGGATAGCGCGCTGCTCGCCTATTTGGCCGTGATAGACCGAGAGCCGGAAGCCGTGAACCGGGCGCTGGGGTGACACTGCCACTGCAACCCACTTACCCGCCGCATCATTGCCGATATCGAATTAACGGGGACAGCGAGTTTGGGGGAAAGTATATTCAATTAGTGACGTCTGGAACTCGTGTATAATACATATACTGTCACCCGATTTCCTGTCACCGGATTTCTCTGTCACCGGATTTCTCGCGCGCGCCGCCGAAGCGACCGCCGAAGTGATCACCAGGTTCGGTTAACTGTCCAATTGAGAATAGTTGGCGGCATTCCCACTAACGCCAAGATGGAAGGTCAGTCGGCATTTTTACCCTTATAAGCAAGGTTAGCTTCGCGCAGTTCCTTGGTCAGCTTGAAGACCGTCGTGAAAGGACGGCTCGGCGGGTGACCCTCGCGTTCGCGACGAGTTAATTGCTGTTCCGCTCGTTCCTCGGCGCGCGTCACATTCGGCATAAATTTGCTAAAATCAGCTGATTTCTTGCCCTTCGGGTCATAGCCTTCGCACACCTTGGCCAATTGCGCTTGAACCTGATGACGATCGTCCGGGCGATCAAAATCGTCAAAATGAAGTAGCAACCAAACTTCGAAACATGGGTCGGAGAAACCTGTTTTGACATTGCCTGCACGGCACAGCTCAAGCGCCTCGGAGACTTGGGGGTGTTCATCGCGATCGAAGACCGCCCAGACCTGATCTCCTTCTTCAAATGATGACGTTCGCCCGCGACTCCGCCTCATTGATGAGGCCCGTTTACACGCCTTGTCTGCAATCGTCTTCGGGACGCCGGCAGCGTCAATTATTTCAATGTCCACCAGCGCGCCCAACAGTTCGTAGCCTATGGCCTGAAAATAATGAGGCTCAGTGTTCTTGCCCTCACTATAGATGATGAACTTACGCTTTGGCGCCCGGGTAGGCGCAGCCCGTCGAAGTGATCTTCGCGCTCGCATCATTTGGTCCCGAACATCGCGACGAGGTCGCCAGAATAAGGGATCGCACCGTAACGACCCTCGAGATATCCCTGCTCGAAGTTGTCGGTCGGCCGAGATTTGATGTCGGACAAAGGGAACAAATGCGACGCACCAGCTCTGTCTTTTTCGCAAAACCAAATCTGGTCACGACGCAATTTGGAAAGGCTAAGCAGGTTCGTGTCGTGGGTTGTAGCGACTAACTGAGCCCCATTCTGATTGATTTTAGGGTTTTCAAAGAGCTCCAGTATTTGAGCCGCTGCGAATGTATGAAGGCTCGCGTCGAGTTCGTCGATGATTACGAGATTGCCTTCGTCGAGCGCCTTGAAGACGGTGTTCATCATAAGAACCAGGCGTCGCGTCCCGGAGCTTTCGCGCTCGAGACCGAGATAGCAAAGTTCACCCGTCATCCCTGTATGTGCGAATTCTATCGCAACATCCATCGAGCGGTCGGAGGTGTCATCCTCAACAACTACATTATCTCCCATATGCTTTCTAGCAATTGTGGCGAATTCTTTGGTTAACATCCTTACAGATTCAGGAATTTCAACCTCCGTCTGCCTGAATCCGGTAATTCCAGTGCCAATGGATTTCAAAAATTCTATAGTTCTTTCATCGACTTGGTCCTTTTTGAAGGTGTTGTTAATTAGCTCCTTGGCAACCGCTACGTTCATGCTCAAGCGCGTCCGTCGGAAGAAAGCGACTATTTTACTCAGTTCCTCATGGTCGTTTTGTGTGGCAGTCGAAATAAAAAGGCTATTGGGTCGCATCAACTCGACCAGGATCTTCTTCGGGCCCTTAAAATGGGATCCGAACTCCACTTCGTTTCCGGTGCGCTCGAACATTCGACGGCGCTTGCCCTCCGGGTAGGCATATAGCCATTCGGCGACAAAGGCGTCGTCGTTGCACTCGAAACCATATTGCAGCCGCACACCCTCGACGACGAACTCGGCCTCAAGCGAGGATGTTTCCTCCGCGCGTGCTGGATCAAGCCTAAAAGGAATTCGAGGAACACCGCCTTCAGGATTGCCTCGCGTATGCGACTGCAGAATCGCGTTTCTCAGGAAGCTGAACGCCTTCAAGAAGTTTGTTTTGCCGGACGCATTGGCGCCGTAAATTATGGCACTTGGCAATGCCGAAAGATCCGTCCCCGGGATAGACAACAAGCTGCATTCTGGGCCTTTGAGGCTGGATGCAACTAGCGAAATCTCGTCAGCGTCAGCGACCGAGAGATAATTTTTTGCGCTGAATCTCAATAGCATTTTTGCACTCCCGAATCGGCGCGATCATCAATTACAAGCCCTTATAGGCAAAAAATCTACAAAACTCCCTTTAAAATTTGATTGCCCACCCAGGTTGATCTGCATGGGTCCGGTTGCCGATCAAGGCTCTAGGAGGTGCCGCTATTGGTTCAGCGGCCGTTGCGGACAGGTGCTGCGAATTCCGGTGACAGAGAATTCCGGTGACAGGAGAATTCCGGTGACATTGCGTAATTGCAGTAGCCACCCACCTTGTTGGCACGGAGTCGCATGAGCGCTCCAAACGAGGAGGGTGACCAATGACACTTTATGCCGGATTGGATGTTAGTGACAAGACCACGCACATCTGTGTGGTTGATGGCGAGGGCAAAGTTCTGCG
>CAINGT010000120.1 GCA_903848655.1 uncultured Sphingomonadales bacterium | reverse complement strand
CTCTAGGAGTCTTTGTTTTCGCATGATTTTTTGCGAAAAACCGGTGCCCACTTTTTCGCATCATGCTCTATCCCACCCCCTCCGTCAGCGCTGCGCGCTGCCACCTCCCCCAAAAGGGGAGGACCGAGATTGCTTATGCAATAGCTCTGCCATTTGAAAACCCCACGTCACACCCACCCGTCGAGCACCTGATCGGGTGGGCGATGGCCGTCGGCCCAGAAGCGGATATTAGCGATGACTTTGTCGCCTGAAGCCATGCGGCCTTCGACTGTCGCGCTTCCCATATGCGGCAGGATTGCGACGTTCGGGTCATCGCGCAGCCGCTGATCGACCAGCGGTTCGTGCGCAAACACATCGAGCCCGGCACCACCCAACTGGCCCGAGGCCAAGGCGGCGATCATCGCCGCTTCTTCGACGATGCTGCCGCGCGCGGTGTTGATCAGGATCGCGCCCGGCTTCATCAACGCGATCCGGCGCGCATCGATCAGATGATGCGTTTCGGCGGAGGCGGGGCAATGCAGCGTCAGAATATCGGCTTCGCGCAGCAGCGTGTCGAGATCGGGCACATGATGCGCGCCGAGCATCGTTTCCAGCGCTTCGGGAATGCGATGGCGGCTGTGATACAGCACCGTCATCCCGAACGCGCGCGCGCGATGCGCCACGGCTTGGCCGATGCGGCCCATCCCGATAATGCCCAGCACCCGCCCGCCGACGCGATGACCCAGCAGCGATGATGGCGACCAGCCGCGCCATTCGCCGCGCCGCAACACCCGGCCGCCATGATTGAGCCGCCGTGTCACCGACAGGATCAGCGCGAGCGTCATGTCGGCGGTATCGTCGGTAAACACGCCGGGCGTATTGGTCACCATGATCTTGCGCGCGCGCGCAGCGGCCAGATCGATGTGGTCGATCCCCGCGCCAAAATTGGCGATCAGCCGCAAGCGTGGCGGTGGCGCAGCAATCAGATCGGCGTCGATCACGTCGGTTACCGTCGGCACCAGCACATCGGCATCTGCCATTGCCGCCGCGAGTTCGGCGCGGGTAAACGCATGGTCATCGCGATTGGCCACGACATCGAACAGTTCGGCCATGCGCGCCTCGGTTTCGGGCAGCAGGCGGCGGGTGACAATGACGCGCGGCTTGCCCGCCACGCGGCGGGTCTGGGGGGGGACGATGTGCTTGCTGTTGGGCATGATAGGCTTTGCTAACCCATCATGCAAAAACTGGGTACCGGTTTTTTGGCGATCCGCCTTTCGGCCTTGTCCACCGCTGGCATGCCAGCGCAATCTTGCTCGCCACGCGTGATGCTGTATCGCGTGGGGCGATGCGCGTGATCCAGCAGACCAGTTTCAAACGGCGATGGCCAGTCATCGCAGGTGCAGTGGCGGCAAGCGCGCTGGCGCTGGCGGGCGTGGTGGTCGTGCGCGGGGGCTGGTTGCCGATCAACCGCGCCGCAGACGCGGATCCGGCGCATTACTGGGTGTCGTTACGCGCCAATCCGATCAACCAGACCAATATGCGCGTCGGCCCCGGACGCGATTATCGCATCAATTGGGTTTATCTCCGACCCGGCCTGCCGCTGAAGGCTTTGCGGGAAATGCAAGGCTGGGTGCTGGTGGAAGACCCCGATGGTGCGCGTGGCTGGATGCTCATGCAATTCATATCGCGCAAGGCGCGCACCGCGATTGTGCGCGGAGACGTTACCGAAATCCGCGAAAACAGCGATGGTTCGGGGCGGCTGATGTGGCGCGCTCAGGCCGGGCTGATCGTGCGGCTCCCGGGCGAGTGCACCACCGACTGGTGCAAAATCGATATCGACGGCCGCCAAGGCTATGCCCCGGTCAGCGCGCTGTGGGGTGCCGGGGTGCCCTGATGCGATGCGATTTGATCGCATCACGCTCCGGCCTTATTCGATGCGTACTTCGACCAGCCCGGGGCGCACCACTTGCGCCTGCACCGGATCGGCCTTGGCCTGCGTGCGCACTTTGATCCACGCGCCTAGCGCGCCCGATTCCAGCGCTTCGGCAGGTTGCGACACCGAAAAGCCATCGCCGGTCAACGCGACGGTGACCGCCTGCCCGCGCGCTATGACCACAGCGGCGGCGGGGGGCCGGATGGCTGCGGAAACCGCGACATAAATATGCCAGCCGCCAGCATCGGGGCATTCGACCAGAATGCTGCCATGGGCATCACCGCGCCACGACAAAGCCAACGGTGCGGAACAAGCTTTCAACGCCAGCCGCCGGTCAACCGGCCGCGCCGCGCCCCCGGGCGCACCGATCGGCACGCCGGTAAAGACGGCAATATCGCGATCAATCGCGGCAGGATCGTGGATTGCGGCGGCGGATGCAGGGTACGCTGCCAGCAGCAGCGCAGCGATGGGCAGAAGGCGGGGATAGCGGGTCATCTCGCGAGTCATATCGCTTACTAAGCAAATAGTGTGCCAAATTGTTATGGGATCCGCGAAATTGCCATCATCATGCCCCCGGCGCATCATAGGCAAGCGTCACGCTGGCCCCGGCGGGCTGCCCGGGTTCGACCACGATCCGCGCCGCATCGCCACGCGGGCCCGCCGCACGGTCCAGCCGGGCCGCTTCGGCCAGCGCCGCCGCGTGACCACCGGGGGCATAATGCACGGTGATGGTCAGCGCCAGCCGAGGATCGCGGGCGACCTCGTTCAGCCATTGCCGCAGCGGCGGTGCATCGGGTGCGGCGCGCCACACCCCGACAGGTTCGGCGCGCGGCGCGGGCTGAATGGGTGGCGCCGCCGCCAGTCGGGCCGGGCGCGCGGGTTCAGCGGGATCATCAGGCGCATTGGCCAGCGCCGCTGCGGTCACCATGAACAGGATCAGCGACAGATCGGCCAGGATCGTCTGCCAGCCGACCGAAATGCGGCTGGCGATCATGCCGCATCGCTCCGGCGGCGCAAGCGCGGGGCCACGGCGGCGAATTGCGCGGCGATCCAGTCGATCAGATCCTGCCGCGCCGCTTCTTCGCGCTCTGCCCGGCGCTCGATGGCGCGGGCCAGCGGCGCAAGCACGAAGTGGGCCAGCAGCAACCCGTAAAGCGTCGCCAGCACCGATGTCGAAATCGCATTCATCAACAAGGCGCGCGCAATCCCGCGTTCGGACAATTGCGCGAGCGATAACAGCGTGCCCGCCAGCCCGAACACGGGCGCAAGATCGGCGGCTTGCGCCAGCGTGGAGGCAGCGCGCTGGGCGCGGGTCAGCCGGGCTTTGCGATCAGCGGCGTGGTGCGTCATCAGCAGCGCAGCCGATTGTGCCTCAATCATCGCCTTGACCGCCGCATCGATGGCGCGATCGCCGGTTGGGCGGGCATGGGTGCGGTAGACCCCATCGATGCTGATATCGTGCGCCAGCGGCACCAGATGGCGGCGCATCGCAGCGCTATCGAAGCGGCGGCGCAGTAGCGTGGCGAGTTCGGCCCCGGTCTGGCGGCAATCCGCGACACCCGCGCGCAATGCGGTGGCAAGCCCAGTGCCGCCGATCACGATTGCCGCGGGGGCGGGGTCGAACAAGTGGACCAAGTCCATGCGCGCGGGGCTTCCTGCGACAGCGGCGGTGCGGGTGCGCGAACCACCCGACTAGGGCCGTTCGCGCTGATCCCAGAACGGCAGCGCGCCGTGCGCTTTCAGCACGGGGCGCAGCTTTGCCGCGCAACCGGCAATCCGGCACGCGCTTGCCGGACCGCGATCTGCGCTGGTGCATCACGCCCGAGCAACACGCATTTGGCACGCGCTTTGCTTATACCCCTTGCGCACACCAAAGCACGGAGCGGTGGAACGATCATGGGCAACAGTCTGTTCGGCATTCACGGCATGGCGCTCGAAGTCCGCGCGCAGCGGCTAGGCGTGTTGAGCGCCAATATCGCCAATGCCGCGACGCCCGGCTACAAAGCGCGCGACATCGACTTTGCCAGTGCGTTGACCGCGCTGAGCCAAGGCAGCGACACCGCGCGCGCGATCAGCAGCGCGACTCGCTACCGCGTGCCGGTAATGCCGAGCCTCGATGGCAATACTGTCGAAATGACCACCGAACAGACCGCCTTTGCCGACAACGCGGTGCATTACGCAGCAACGCTGTCGATGCTGCAAGACCGGGTCCAGTCGGTGACCCGCGCGTTAAAGGGAGAATAAGCGCCATGGCTGCGACTCAAGGCACCCGCCCGATGACGCTATTCGACGCCGCGGCGCGCGCAATGTCGGCGCAAATGGTGCGAATGAATGCGGCGGCATCGAACCTTGCCAATGCCGGCACCGTCGCGTCGAGCGCTGCGGGTGCCTATCGCCCGGTGCGCCCGGTGTTTGCCGCCGTGCTCGATCAAACTTCGGGGATCGCCTCGGTCGCGGTGCGCGGGGTCTATCAGACCGGCCCCGGCCCGGTGCGCACGCACGATCCGAACCACCCGCTCGCCGATGCCAATGGCGATGTGTGGGGATCGGGCGTCGATGAAAACACCGAAATGATCGAAATCACCGATTCCGCGCGCGCCTATCAAAACGTGGTCGAAGCGCTGCAAACCGCCAAACAGCTGACACTCGACACGATGAGGATGAAACCATGACCACCGCCGTGACCGGTTCGACCGCCGCCCAAACCACCACTGCATCATCAAGCAGCGCGTACAACAAGCTGGGCGAGGCCGATTTCCTCAAACTGTTGACCACGCAACTGGCAAATCAGGACCCGACCCAGCCGGTCGACAATTCGCAGATGCTGGCGCAGCTTGCGCAGTTTTCGGCTTTGTCGGCGGCCAATCAGACCAACACCAGTCTGGCCACGATCTCGGGCCAGATCGACAAAGTGACCCGCCTGATCGGCACACCCGACGCTTGATTGTTTTCACCACGAAAGAGCCCTGACCCATGTCGTACTATACTTCGCTGAGCGGGCTGCAAAATGCCCACACCGATCTTTCCGTGATCGGCAACAACATTGCCAACGCGCAGACCACCGGGTTCAAGAAAAGCACCGCGCAATTTGCCAATCTGGTTGCCGCCAGTGCCTATTCCAATCCCAAACATCTCGTCGGTATCGGGGCGACAGTCGCCGAAATCACTCAAAATTTCAGCCAAGGTGCGATCCAGCAGACCGGTTCGGCGCTCGATCTGGCAGTTTCGGGTGATGGCTTTTTCACCGTCAAAGACCCCTCTACGACTCAAACCGCATTTACCCGCAATGGCAACTTTTCGCTCGATTCGACCACAGTTGCGGCCAGCGGCAACAGCTATATCGTCGATTCGAGCGGCAACCGCTTGCAGATCCTCGCGACCACTGCGGCTGGCGTGATTACCGGAACCACGCCGACCGATGCGACCGTGCCCGCCGCCAATGCCAGTGGCGCGGTCTTTTCCGGGGTGACGGTTGCCGCCAACGGCAGAATCAGCGCCGCATTTGCCGATGGCACCAGTTCGGTGATCGGCAGCGTGGCGCTGGCCGCGTTCAATTCCCCCGGCGGGCTGCAACAAATCGGCTCGTCGCGCTATCTGGCCACCGGGCTGTCGGGCAGTCCGGCTTATGGTGCTCCGGCCAGCGGGCAATATGGCGGGCTGCTGTCGGGCGCGCTCGAAGCATCGAATGTCGATCTGTCGTCGGAAATGGTCAACCTGATCACTGCGCAGCAATACTTTCAGTCCAACGCCAAAGCGATCGACGCCAACACCACGGTGTCGCAGGCGATCATCAACCTGAAAAGCTGACGGTAGTCGATCATGGACCACCTGATCTATACCGCCGCTTCGGGGCTGTCGGCATCGATGGTGCAGCAGCGCGTGATCGCCAACAATCTGGCCAATGCGCAGACCACCGGGTTTCGCGCCGAACTGATCGCCACCACGGCCACCACGATCAAGGGTACCGGGCTGGAGGCGCGCGCCTTTGCCGACGCGCAAGTACGCGGCGCAAACATGGCGCAAGGCGATGTGGCGCAGACCGGCAACCCGCTCGATGTGGCGCTGACCGGGCCGACGATGCTGGCGGTAACCGCCGCCGACGGGGCCGAAGCCTATACCCGGCGTGGCGATCTGGCGGTCGATGTCAATGGCACTTTGGTCAATGGCGATGGCCTGCCCGTGCTGGCGGACACCGGGCCGATCACCGTGCCGCCGGGCAATGCCATTACGATTGCGCCCGATGGTACCGTGCTGGCGCGCGATCCGGCGCAAGCCAATGCGCCGCCGCAGCCACTGGCGCGGTTGAAACTGGCATCGATCACCGGATCGACCATCGCCAAAGGGCTCGATGGGCTGTTCCATGTCGTCGGCGGCGGAATCCTGCCGACCGATGATGCCGCCAAGCTGACCCCCGGCGCGCTCGAAAAATCCAATGTCAGCGCCACGCAAGTGCTGGTCGATATGGTCGAAGCGCAGCGCCTGTTCGACATGCGCACACGCGTGGTGACAGCGGCCAAAGATAACGACGAAAAATCCGCCGCATTGATGGGCCTGCCCGGATGAAACGCCCTGACCCGACCTTTAGCGAAAGGTATCCCCCATGCCATCGTCTGCCCTTTATGTCGCGCGTACCGGACTGTCCGCCCAAGAAACGCGGATGCAGGTCATCTCCAACAATCTCGCCAATGTCAGCACCACCGCGTTCAAGCGCGATCGCGCCAATTTCGCGACGCTTGCCTATCAAGATGCGCGCGTGGCCGGGCAGCAATCATCGGGGCAAACGGCTTATGCCACCGGATTGAATCTCGGTACCGGGGTGACGATTCAGGCGACCACCACCGAGCTGGCGCAAGGCACGCTGCAATCGACCAGCAATGCGTTCGATCTGGCGATCAGCGGCGATGGCTATTTTCAGGTCACGCTGCCCGATGGCCAGACCGGTTATACCCGCGCGGGCAATTTTACCAAATCGGCCGAAGGCCTGCTGGTGACCGCGCAAGGCTATCCGGTGCAGCCGCAAGTGACCATTCCGCAAGGCGCAGGCGCGATCACCGTGGCACCCGATGGCACGATTTCGGCGGTTCTGGCCGGATCGAGCGCGCCGGTCACGCTCGGCCAGTTGACCACCGCGACATTCGCCAATGCCGCCGCGCTTCAGCCCGCCGGTGACAACTTGTATCGCGAAAGCGGCGGCAGCGGCGCGCCACAAGTGGGCGCGCCCGGCCTGACCGGGCATGGCACTTTGCGCCAGGGCTATCTCGAAGCCTCCAATGTCAGCACGGTGACCGAACTCGTCGACATGATCGAATGCCAGCGCGCCTATGAGATCAATTCCAAAATGGTCAGCGCGGTCGATGAAATGCTCAAAAACGCCAACCAGAGCCTGACATGATCCCTGACAGCCCGTTCGATGCCCACGAAGACGCCGCGCTCGCCGCGCCGGTTCGGGGCCAAGTGGTTGCGATTATCCTGCTGGCATTGGTGGCGCTAGTCTTGCCCGGGCAGGCGCGCGCCGCGACAAAGCCGCAAAAAGGCTTTGACCCGACGCTGCCCAGCGCGCCCGTGTCCGCGCCGCTCGCAGGGGCGATCTTCAACGTTAATGCCGGTTATGCGGCGCTGATCGAAGGGCCACGCGCGCATGCGGTGGGCGATGTGCTGACGATCACGCTGGTCGAAAATCTGACCACGACCAAGCAGGCCATCGGCAAAACGCAGAAAAGCGGCAGCTTTAGCGTGACTCCACCTACGGCGGGTCCGTTCGTCATAAACCCCAATGCCCTTAATGCGGCGGGTGCTTCGGCGTTCAATGGTCAGGGCGATGCTTCGCAAAAAAGCCAGCTCGGCGGCCAGATTACCGTCACCGTCGCCGAAGTGCGCCGCAATGGGACTTTGTTGGTGAAAGGAGAAAAGCGTCTGCTGCTCAGCCAGGGTGAAGAATGGGTGCAACTGTCGGGGATCGTGCGGGTCGCCGATATCGATCCGGACAATAGCGTTCAGTCGGGCCGGATCGCCGATGCGCGCGTAGTCTATACCGGCAACGGTTCGGTCGGGCGCGCCAGCCGTGAAGGCTGGTTGTCGAAGTTTTTCAGCATCATCACCCCGTTTTAGCCATGACGCGATGGAAACCATGACCAGACCGCTGCTGCCTTTGCCCATCGCGCTTGCGCGCAGCTGGTATCTGCTGCTGATCGCCGCGCTGCTGATCGTGGCGCTCGAATCACCCGCGCGGGCTGATCGGGTGCGCGATCTGGGCGCATTTCAGGGCGTGCGCACCAACCAGTTGACCGGATATGGCGTGGTCGTCGGCCTGCCCGGCACGGGCGATGATACGCTCGCTTATGTCACGCAGGCGATGCGCGGCGTATCGGGGCGGCTCGGGCTGCAATTGCCGCCGGGCGTGTCGCCGGGGCTGAAAAACGCCGCCGCAGTGCTCGTCACCGCCGATCTGCCTGCTTTTGCCAAGCCGGGGCAGCGCATCGATGTGACCGTCAGCACGATTGGCAAAGCCAATTCGCTGCGCGGCGGGGCGCTGGTAATGACTCCTTTGATCGGGGCCGATGGCCAGATCTATGCGATGGCGCAAGGCAATCTGGCGGTCGGCGGGCTGGGTATTGCCGCCAAAGACGGATCGCAATTGACCGTCAATGTGCCGACCGTGGGCCGGATTGCCGATGGCGCGACGGTCGAACGCGCGGTCGATACCGGGTTCGATCATGGCGATGTGTTGCGCTGGAACCTGTTTCAGGCCGATTTCCTGACCGCCGCGCGCGTGCGCGATGCGATCAACAGCGCTTATCCGCAAACCGCAACGGTCGAAGACGGGATTACGCTCGCGCTGCGGCTGCCGAACGGGGCCGACCGGCGCGCCAGCATGATGGCCGCCATCGAGATGATCGACGTGACGCCGGGCGAAACCCCTGCCAAAATCATCGTCAACAGCCGCACCGGCACAGTGGTCATCAACAGCGCGGTGCACTTGTCGCCCGCCGCGATCAGCCATGGCAAGCTGGTGGTGCGGATCGATGAAAAGCCGCGAGTCTCGCAGCCCGGCCCGTTCAGCCAAGGCCAGACCGCCGTTACCCCCAACAGCCGGATCGCGGTCAGCGAAGGCAATGCCCATGTCGCCTTGTTCCGCCCCGGTGCCTCGCTCGCCTCGCTCGTCGATGCGCTCAACAAGCTGGGGGTCAGCCCGTCCGACCTTGTCGCGATTTTGGAAGCGCTCAAGCAAGCCGGATCGCTGAAGGCCGAAATGGAGGTAATATGACCCCTGTCGCACCCGCCCCCAGCACTTCTGTCACTGCCCCCGAACGCGCCCGCCTGCATCAGGCGGCGCAAGCGTTTGAGGCGATTTTTGTGCGCACGCTGCTGGCGAGCGCGCGCGCGTCAGCATTTGGCGATGATGCGGCCGGCGGCGATCAGGCACGCGAGAC
The DNA here is from genome assembly GCA_903848655.1 of uncultured Sphingomonadales bacterium. Classification (GTDB taxonomy): domain Bacteria; phylum Pseudomonadota; class Alphaproteobacteria; order Sphingomonadales; family Sphingomonadaceae; genus Novosphingobium. The sequence continues at coordinate 4,269 of CAINGT010000120.1, read as the reverse complement.
TTTCACCGCGCTGCGCGATGAACGCTTTGCCGATATCGCCGCGCAGACCGGTGCATTCGGGCTGGCGCGGCAAGTCGAAGCGCAACTGGCGGTTGGTACCCCGGCGCCAGCGGACAAGCGGCCATGACCAGCAGCCTGCTTTCCATCGGTGCCAGCGGGGCAATGGCGGCGCAAGTCGCGTTGCAGATTTCGGGCCAGAACATCGCCAATGCTTCGACCGATGGTTATGTCCGGCGCAGCGCCAACACGATCGAAGTGGCCTCTGCCAGCAGTTGGAGCACCGCCAACGACGTGTCGCTGTCGGGCGTCACCGTGTCGGGCATTACCCGCAATGCCGACAGCTTTCTGGAGGCAGAAGCGCGCCGCACCGCATCGGGCACTGCGCGCGCGCAAAGCACGGTGTCGGGGCTGACCGATATCGAAACCGCGGTCGAAGCGTCGGGCGTGTTCACCACTATCGGCAATTTTCAGAACGCGCTATCGGCGCTTAACCAGAACCCGACCAGCCCGTCGTTGCGCGCCACGGTGATCCAGTCGGCGCAAACGATGGCGAGCGCGTTCCAGATCGCCGGGCAAGGTCTGACAGCGGCGCAGACCGGGCTGCAAGGCGAAATCAGCCATGGGGTCGCCCTCGTCAACACGCTGGCGACGCAATTGGCGGCGATCAACACGCAATTGTCCTCGACCGCCGGGTCGGCTTCGGTTGCGAGCAGCGTGACCACCAGTGATCGCGCCAGCCTGATGGATCAGCGCGACGCTTTGCTCAACCAGATCGGCCAATATGCCGATATCGCCACGACTATCGCCAGCGATGGCAGCGCGAATATCAATCTTGGCGGGATCAGCGGCCCACCGCTGGTATCGGGGATCACCGCCAATACGCTTGCCGCCACGGTGCAGACCAACGGCACGGTGACATTGGCGGTAGGCAGCGCGCCGGTCACGCTGAGCGGCGGGTCGATGGCGGGCAATCAGGCCGCGCTCGTCAAGCTTGGGCAGATCAGCGGCGATCTTGACAGTCTGGCGGCGGGCATTGCCACCACTGTCAACGCGCAGCAGGCGCTGGGCGTTGATCTGGCGGGCAATACTGGCGCGGCGCTGTTTGCGGGCAGCACCGCCGCCAGCCTGGCCGTCACCACCAGCAATGCAGCGGCGCTGGCGCTGGCAGGCGCGGGGGCAGGGGCCAAAAGCGCGGATACCAGCAATCTGGTGGCGCTGACCAAAGCGCTCGCCACGCTTGACCCCGCCGGGTCGATGAACGCGATTCTGACTGACATTTCGGGTTCGGTGCAAAGCGCCAAGACCACGCAGACCACCTTGCAGACGCTATCGGGTGCCGCTGCGGCCAGCCTGTCGGCGCAAGCCGGAGTCGATCTCAACGCCGAAGCGGTCAATCTCGTGAAATTTCAGCAGGCGTTCGAGGCGTCGGGCAAAGTCATGCAAGTCGCCAACGATATTTTTTCCGCCATTCTCAATCTGCGATAGGTCCGCGTCATGACAATCATCAGCACGACCAGCACCAGCAATTTCTACACCGCATCCGCGCAGCAATTGGCCAATTTGCAGCAACAGGCGACCGATGTCGGCACGTCGATCAGCAGCGGCAACCAGTTCACCACCGCATCGCAAAACCCGGTGGCAGCGGCACAAATGCGGTTGCTGCAACTGGCGGATGCGCAGGCCAAAGTCGATACCGCATCGGCCAACAAAGCCAGCGCCAATCTGCAACTGGCAGATTCGATGATGAGCCAGATGATAAACGATATCAACACCGCGCGGCAATTGACCACGCGCGCCGCCACCGGCACGCTGTCAGACAACGAACGCGCCAATATCGGCACGCAACTGGCGCAGATTCAGGCCGATCTGTTAAGCCTTGCCAATGGTTGCGATGCCAATGGCCATGCGCTGTTTGGTGGCGGCGTGCAGGGCAATGCCTATACGCTCAATGCCAGCGGCACCGTGGCTTATGGTGGTGAAGCGACATCGCAGACGCTGCCGATTGGCGGCGGGCAATCGGTGCAGACCAGCCTGATCGGGCCAGAAGTGCTCAATATCACCGATGCCGCGGGCAATGCCACCAATGTGATCGATGCGCTTGGCGCGCTTGCCAGCGCGATCAAGGCGGGGGGCAGCGCCGCGCAATCGGCGGCAGCCAGCGGGCTCGACACGCTCGCCAACGGGCTCGATGCCTTGACCACCGCGCAGACCGTGATCGGATCGCGCGAAGCGTGGGTTGCGCTCAACAGCGAAAGCCAGACCGCGCAAGCCAATGCGCGGCAGAACGAGGAATCGCAAGTCGGCAGCACCGATGTTCCCGCCGCCGCGATCAAGCTCCAGCAATTGACCACCGCGCTTCAGGCGAGCCAGGCCTGTTTCGTGCGATTGTCATCGCTGTCGCTGTTCAACGTCATCGGGCACTGACACCCAAACCGAAAGTTCCGTCGCCATGTTTGCTGGAATCGGCATTGTTGTCCTGCTGCTGATGGTGTTCGGCGGTTTTGCGATCACCGGCGGCGCGCTCGGCCCGGTGATGGAATCGATCCCGCACGAAATGCTGATCATCGGCGGGGCCGCGCTCGGCGCGACGATTGCCGGCAATTCGCTGCATGAATTGAAAGGCATTGGCGCGGGTCTGGGCAAAGTGTTCAAAGGCCCGCGCCATTCGCGCCAAGACCATGTCGATGCCATCGTGCTGTGCACCCGGCTGATGAAGATCTTGCGCAGCGATGGGCCGGTTGCGCTGGAAAGCCATGTCACCGATCCGGCCAATTCGCCGATCTTTGCCGAATTTCCCAAAATCCTTGGCAACAAGCCGCTGGTTTCGCTGATCTGCGACACGCTGACGCTGATCGTGGTGTCATCGGGCACTTTGGAAGTGCACGCGGTCGAAGATGTCATGGACCACGCGATGAAAACCCATTTTCACGAAGCCGCAGAGGCGCAACATGCCTTGCAAGGGTTGGCCGATGCTTTGCCTGCGCTCGGGATTGTGGCCGCCGTGCTGGGCGTGGTCAAAACGATGGGGTCGATTGACAAGCCGCCCGCGATCCTTGGCGCGATGATCGGTTCGGCGCTCGTCGGCACGTTCATGGGCGTGCTGCTGGCTTATGGCATTGTCGCGCCGCTGGCCGGGCGGCTGAAACAAGTGCTCGATCAGGACGAAATGATTTTTCAGGCGGTCAAGCAAGTGATCGTCGCCTCGCTCCACGGCTGGCCGCAGCCGCTGGTGGTGGAAAGCGCGCGGTCGGGGCTGGGCCACGCATTCCGCCCCGGTCTGTCGGAACTGCTCGACGCACTGCGCGGGCGCTAAGGTCGCGCGATGGCCAAACCGCCCAAGGGCAAAGAACCGCCCCGCCCGATCATCGTCAAAAAGATCACCGTGGTGTCGGGCGGGCACCATGGCGGCGCGTGGAAAGTCGCTTATGCCGACTTTGTCACCGCGATGATGGCGTTTTTTTTGCTGATGTGGCTGCTCGGCGCGACCACCGAAAAACAGCGCAAAGGCATTGCCGACTATTTTACCCCGACGCTGGTCAAAAGCCGCGAAGGCAGCGCCGGATCGTTCGGTCTGCTGGGCGGATCGTCGCTGACCGATGTTGACAAGTACCAGTACCGCGCCGGGCAGACCGGCACGCGCACGATGACCATTCCGCGCGATACCACCGGCGGGCCGAAAGACGGCGGATCAAAGGCCAAACGCACCGCCGCCGTGCAACAGCGGTTGCGCCAGAAATTGCAGACCAACCAGTTGCTCGCGAAACTGGCCAAACAAGTGCGGCTGACCGTAACACCCGATGGCATCCGGCTCGATGTGATGGACGATGCCGATTTTTCGATGTTCCGGCTGGGCACCACCGTGTTGACCGAACCGGCCACGCAATTGCTGCAAGTGATCGCGCAAGCCATCGCCCCCGAACCTAGCGGGCTGAGCGTGCGCGGCCATACCGACGCGCTGCCGTGGCGGCCCGGCGATAGTACCAACAACTGGTCGCTGTCAGCCGGCCGCGCCGAAGCGACGCGCCAGGCGCTGATGCGGTTTGGCGTCGCACAAACGCGTTTTCGCCGGATCGAAGGCGTCGCCGATCAGGAACCGCTGATCACCGAACAGCCCAACGACCCGCGCAACCGGCGCATGTCGATCCTGCTGATGGATTGAGAGCGGCCTGCACCGCCAGCCTGCTTCCGAGCAAGCGCAGCGCTATTGCATCGACCACCAAGCTCCTCCCCCGCTGGGGGAGGTGGCAGCGCGTAGCGCTGACGGAGGGG
>CAINGT010000119.1 GCA_903848655.1 uncultured Sphingomonadales bacterium | reverse complement strand
GGTGGATTGATGTTTAAACTCAGGGAGTTTGGCAACCGTCTGCGCCCGCAGCGGCCAAGTCGCGCACATTGCATCTGCCGCATCACGCTATAGCGGACTGCGCTTAGATTGATTCGCATTCCGCTATAGAGTCTTTGTTTTCGCGTGATTTATTGCGAGCCGCAGGCCACCGAAGGTAAAAACCGGTTCCCACTTTTTCGCATCACGCTCTATAAGGAAATTGTCATGAACAGCCGACAGGACCATTTCGCCTACTGCGTCCAACTGTTTGGCGGGGTCACGGCGTTTTCGCGTCGCCTCGGGATAGACGAGCGCGCGATCCGGCGGTTCGTTACCGGAGAGCGGCCGATCAGCGATAGCCTGCTGCAAGACACCGCAAAGGCGCTGAATGCCTTCATCGCCGAAGCCACGACGGCTGAACACCACATCACTGCAACATTGCTGTCAGACCAAAGCGATCCTTGATGAGCGGCTTTGACCGCGTACCGCGCCAAGCACACGGCCAATCGCGCCTGTTTGCGAACAGGAAAATGGATGCCCCGCGAGGATTCGAACCTCGATAAACGGAATCAGAATCCGTTGTCTTACCATTAGACGACGGGGCAAGCGCGGCGCGGAAGTAGGCGGGGGGGGTGCGGGTGTCAAGACGGGGTCGCGCGGATGGCTTGCAGGGGGGGCGTGGGCGCGCTATTATAACCGCCAAGTTCCCGCGCGGCATTAACCGGTAGCGGGGTAACACAAGCGAATTTAGACAGACAATGGCCGACATTCATGCGTCGGCAGGATACGCGGGCAAGCGGTCCGGGCGGAAACGGCGGCGCAAGCATGCCGCCCCCGGGGCCACCGCCATCGCGGCCCCCGTTCGCCCTGCCGGGGCCAACCCGATTGTGCCGATTATGGCACCGCTTGCCGATCATGCGGCTGAGGCCGATAGCGGCCTAGCCGTGGCTGGCGCTGCGATTCCCGATCTGGCGGCTGCCGATCTGCCGGTTGCGCACGTGTATCCGGCGCACCGCGCCTTGCCGCCGCATCGCCAAGCTTATGCTGCGATCGATCTTGGCACCAACAATTGCCGCCTCTTGATCGCGCGGCCAGCGGGCAACAATTTCGTGGTGATCGACGCGTTCAGCCGGACCGTGCGGCTGGGCGAAGGGCTGGCGCAATCGGGCCGGCTGACCGACGCGGCGATGGACCGGGCGCTGGCGGCATTGCAGATCTGCGCGGACAAATTGCGGCGGCGCAATGTGCAACTGGCGCGGTCGGTCGCGACTGAAGCCTGCCGCCGCGCTGTCAATGGTGCGGCGTTCATCGACCGGGTCTTTCAGGAAACCGGCATCCGGCTTGACGTGATTACCGGGCAGGAAGAAGCGCGGCTGGCGGTGCTGGGTTGCCATATCCTGCTCGAACACGGCGAAGGCCCGGCGATGATCTTTGACATCGGCGGCGGATCGACCGAGCTGGTGCTGGTCGATACCATTGATCCGGTGCCGCGCATCCTCGATTGGCAATCGGTGCCGTGGGGGGTGGTTTCGCTGACCGAAAGCATCGGCGCGATTGCAGACAATCCGGCTGCGCGCGCGGTGGCTTATGCGGAAATGCGGCGGCTGGTGCACGATGGCTTTGCCGGATTTGCCGCGCGCGTCGCAGGCGAACACGCCGCGCACGGCGATCCCGGCGCGATCCGCCTGCTCGGCACCAGCGGCACGGTCACCACGCTGGCCAGCCTGCACCTTGGCCTGCCGCATTATGACCGCAGCGCGGTGGACGGGGTGTTCGTCCCGGCCACGTCGATGCGTGCGATCAGCCAGCGGCTCGCGCGCTATTCGCCTGCGGAACGCATCGCGGTGCCGTGCATCGGGCGCGAGCGATCGGATCTGGTGGTGGCGGGGTGCGCGATTCTTGAAACGATTCTCGATATCTGGCCCGCCGAACGGCTCGGCATTGCCGACCGGGGTATCCGCGAAGGCATTTTGCGCAGCCTGATGGCGACCGCGAGCGATGCGGAAAAAGCCCGGCTGGCCGCGCGCCGCCGCGCCGCAGGCCCATCGCGCGCAAGGACAGCATCATGACTCGTTCGGGCCGCGATCCCGGCACCCGGCTGAAGACCGCCAAAGGCCGCACCGCGTCATCCACCCGCTGGCTGACCCGCCAGATCAACGATCCTTATGTGCAAAAGGCCCGCGCCGAAGGCTGGCGCAGCCGCGCGGCGTACAAATTGATCGAACTCGATGAGAAATTCGGCCTGTTGTCGGGCGCGCGCCGTGTGGTCGATCTGGGGATTGCGCCCGGCGGGTGGGCCCAAGTGGTGCGCAAGGCGGCACCCAAGGCTGCCGTGGTCGGAATCGACTTGCTGGAAACCGATCCGATCGACGGGGTAACGATCCTCATGATGGACTTCATGGACGATGCCGCGCCCGCCGCGCTCACGGCTGCGCTTGACGGCGCGCCCGATCTGATCCTGTCGGACATGGCAGCCAACACGGTCGGGCATAAACAAACCGACCACTTGCGCACGATGGGGCTGGTCGAATGCGCGGTCGATTTTGCGGTAACACACCTTGCCCCCGGCGGGGCATTTGTCGGCAAAGTGTTCGCAGGCGGCACCGATACCGCGCTGCTGGCGCTGCTCAAGCGCAATTTTGCCACCGTAAAACACGCCAAACCCCCCGCGAGCCGCAAGGATTCGTCGGAATGGTATGTCATCGCCCAAGGGTTCAAGGGGCGCAAAGACTCCTGACGCCCAAGGATTTCCACAAGTTCGGTTTTGCACGAATCGTTCAAACCGGCCTAAGCGGCGATCTGTTGTGTTTTCACCCGGAGCTTACCCCTGATGGCCGATTCCGCCGACGACCGCCTGCGCCTGTTGATCGAGCGCATCGAACGCCTTGAAGAAGAAAAGAAGGGCATCGGCGATGATATCAAGGATGTTTACAGCGAAGCCAAAGCCACCGGCTATGACGCCAAAATCATTCGCCAGATCGTGCGGCTGCGCAAGATGAAACCCGATGACCGGCGCGAGATGGAAGCGATTCTGGAAACGTACAAGAACGCGCTGGGGATCGACTAACCGGCGCGGCGCACCGGTGATTGCCCTGCCCGGTGTGAACCGCTAGGGCCACGGTGCGTTATCCACCCGGCAAGAAGCACGATCATGGCAGGCCATTCCAAGTTCAAGAACATCATGCACCGCAAAGGTGCGCAGGACAAAAAGCGTTCGGCGCAATTCTCCAAACTGTCGCGCGAAATTACCGTCGCGGCCAAAATGGGAATGCCCGATCCGGACATGAACCCGCGCCTGCGCGCGGCGGTCAATGCCGCCAAGGCGCAATCGATGCCCAAGGACAATATCCAGCGCGCCATCGACAAGGCGAGCAAGGGCGATGGCGATAACTATGAAGAAGTGCGCTATGAAGGCTATGGTCCGGGCGGCGTGGCGCTGATTGTCGAAGCGCTGACCGACAACCGCAACCGCACCGCCACCAATGTGCGCACCGCCTTTGCCAAAAACGGCGGCAATCTGGGCGCGTCGGGCGCGGTCAGCCACGGGTTCGAGCGGCTGGGGCTGATCGAATACCCCGGCACAGCGGGCAGCGAGGAAACCGTGCTCGAAGCCGCGATCGAGGCCGGGGCCGAAGATGTCGATAGCGACGACGAGTCGCACCAGATCTGGGTATCGGTGGAAAATCTGCACCCCGTCGCGCGCGAGTTGGAAAAAGCGCTGGGCGAAGCCGAAGGCGTCAAGCTGGCGTGGCGGCCCGCGCTCAAAGCCGTGGTCGATGCCGACACCGCCACAACGCTGCTCAAACTGATCGACACGCTCGATGATGATGACGATGTACAAACGGTGTGGGGCAATTACGAAATCCCCGACGACGTCATGGAAAAACTGGGTTGAACCCACCCACCCGCGATAGCCCGCTCTCCCCCCTCCCCTTCAGGGGAGGGGCCGGGGGTGGGGCGGGGGGTGGCCGCTTTCGGCTTGGTGAGAGCATTGAGACTTGCAGTGCCCGGTGACACCGCAGGTCCTCCCCCTTTGGGGGAGGTGGCAGCCCGCAGGGCTGACGGAGAGGGCGCAACCTTGCGAACCCGCACGATTTTCCACGCTTTGCACCCCCTCCGTCAGCGCTATGCGCTGCCACCTCCCCCAAAGGGGGAGGACCTCGCTTGCTTATACGATAGCCCCTCCCGTGAAAAAGAGCGGGCCATGCGCCTGTCGGCATCATGATCATCATCGGCATCGACCCCGGCCTCACGTGCACCGGCTGGGGGGTGATTGCCAAAGCGGGCAGCCGCATCAGCCATATCGCCAATGGCCAGATCCGCACCGACACCGCGCGGGCGATGGCCGAACGGCTGGTCGAACTCGATGCCGTGCTGACCGATGTAATCCTGACGCACCACCCCGATGCGGGCGCGGTTGAAGAAGTGTTCGTCAACGTCAACCCGCAATCGACGCTCAAGCTGGGGCAGGCGCGCGGGGTGGCGATGGTGGCGTTGGCGCGCGCCGGGATGCCGGTGGCCGAATATCCCACCAAAGTGATCAAAAAAGCACTGGTCGGCACTGGCGGCGCGGCCAAGAACCAGATTCAGGCGATGGTCAAAGTGCTGCTGCCCGGCGTAAAGCTGGCGGGGGAAGACGCTGCCGACGCGCTGGCGGTGGCGATCACTCATGCCAATATGCTGGGCAGCCATCGCTGACGCGCCGCGCGGACAAGGAACACCCATGGAACTCGAAGTTTCGGCTGAAGCGAAAGACAAGCGGCTCAACCGCCTGATCGCGATGACCATCGTCACCCTGTCGGTGTTCATCGCACTGTGCCACATCAAGGACGAAAACACGGTGCAGGCGATGGAGCGCAGCGAAGCCCATGCCATCGATACGTGGAACGAATATCAGGCCAACAAGACCAAGCTGCATCTGGCCGAAAATTCGCGGGTGCAATTGGCCGTGCTGGCCGCGCCGGGCAAAGCCGATGCGGCGCTTGCCCGGCTCGACCACGATATCGGCAAATATACCGCGCAAACCCCGATGCTGGCCGATGCCGCGCGCGCGCACGAGGCGGACTATGACCGGCTGCGGCTGCACCATGACCAGTTCGATGCTGCCGATGCGGCGATTACCACTGCGATCTCGCTCGCCGCGGTGTCCGCGCTGCTGGAAATGGCCGCGCTGCTGTGGGTCGGCTGGGGGTTTGCCGCGTTCGGGCTGTTCATGGGGTTTGAAGGGTTTGTGGGCGGATCGCTCCATCCTGCACTGTTGAGCACGCTGCTGGGCTGATGCGAAAGGCTGGCATTGCCGCGCCGCTTCGGTTAGCGAACAAACCATGATCGCAAAGCTGACCGGAATCCTCGATGACAGCGGCCCTGACTGGGCGGTGATCGATGTTGGCGGGGTCGGCTATCTGGTGCAGGCTTCGGCGCGCACGCTGACCAGCCTGGGCCAGCGCGGTGACCGGGTGGTGGTCCATACCGAACTGCAAGTCAGCGATAGCGACATGCGGCTGATCGGCTTTGCCAGCGCGGGCGAACGCGCGTGGTTCCGCCTGTTGACGCAAGTGCAAGGCGTGGGGTCAAAAGTCGCGCTGGCGATCCTGTCGGCGCTGACGGTCGAAGCGTTGCAGCGCGCCTGTGCCGGGGGCGATGCCGCCAGCGTGGCGCGCGCCAACGGGGTCGGGCCAAAGCTGGCGAGCCGCATCGTCAACGAATTGCGCGACAAGGCGGGCGGCTTGGCCGGGCTGACCAGCGGCGCGCCGGGTGCACCCGGCGTAACCCTGCCGCCCGGATCGATCAGCCGGGATGCGGTCTCGGCGCTGCAAAACCTCGGCTTCAAACCCGCCGTCGCCGCCACCGCGGTCGCCGCCGCCATCGAAGCCTTGGGCGAAGCCGCACCGCTGGGTGATGTGGTGCGTGCGGCGTTGAAACGGGCGAGCGCATGAATGGTTTGCCGAACGGTGCAATTATGGACAAAATCCTAGGAATGGCTATAGTGTGTCAATGAGCCAGCTTACCATTTCCATGCCACCCACCTTGCGCCAATGGATCGAAGCGCGCGTGGCAGAAGGGCGCTATTCCAGCGCAAGCGATTACGTTCGTGATCTGGTTCGGCGCGATCAAGAAACCGCCATGGTCGAAAATGACTGGCTGCGGGCCGCGCTTGCCGATGGCCTCGCTTCAGGGGTGTTGGCTGAAACGCCGAACGCAATTCTTGAGTCGATCATTGCCGAACGCAATGTCGGCACGGATTGACAGCGGGTGGCCGAAGTCGTCGTTACGCGCGCTGCCCGCGCCGATCTTGCTGCCATCGACCGCTACACATCAGTACAATACGGTGCCGACGCAGCGGATCGCTATACGCGTGGATTTGCCGAAGCGTTTGATCTGCTGGCTCGGCATCCGCAAGCTGGTGCGGCGCAACCGGTGTTGGGAACAGGTATTCGCTGCCTTGTGCATCGGCGACACCGGGTATTCTATTCGCTTGAAGCGACCCGCGTTATCGTGATTCGTGTTTTGCATCATTCGCGTGATGCTCGCAGCCACTTGCCGGTGAGACCATGACCGACAACCCGCTGCTGTCCGCCCGCGCGCAGATCGAAGATGCCGATACCGCGCTGCGGCCCAAGTCGCTGGCGGAATTCGTCGGGCAAGAGGCGGCGCGCGAAAATCTGAAAGTGTTTATCGCCAGCGCGCGCGCGCGGCGCGAAGCGATGGACCATGTGCTGTTTTTTGGCCCGCCGGGATTGGGCAAGACCACGCTGGCGCAGATTATCGCGCGCGAACTGGGGGTGAATTTCCGCGCCACATCCGGCCCGGTGATCGCCAAGGCGGGTGATCTGGCCGCGCTGCTAACCAATCTGGAGGCGGGCGATGTGCTGTTCATCGATGAAATCCACCGCTTGCAACCGCAAGTCGAAGAAGTGCTGTACCCCGCTATGGAAGATCGCGCGCTCGATCTGATTATCGGTGAAGGGCCATCGGCACGGTCGGTGCGGATCGATCTGCCGCCCTTCACGCTGATCGGCGCGACCACGCGGCAGGGGCTGTTGCAGACCCCGCTGCGCGACCGGTTCGGCATTCCGGTGCGATTGCAGTTCTATTCGGTGGCCGAACTGGAACGCGTGGTTGCGCGCGGGGCCAGCCTGATGGGGATCGGCATCGATGCGGGCGGCGCGCAGGAAATCGCCCGTCGCGCGCGCGGCACCCCGCGCGTGGCCGGACGGCTGTTGCGCCGGGTGCGCGATTTTGCGCAAGTGGCGGATGCGCCGACGATCACGCAAGCGCTGGCGGATTCGGCGCTGACCCGGCTCGAAGTCGATGCCATCGGGCTCGACCTGCAAGACCGGCGCTATTTGCTGATGATTGCCGATATCTACAAAGGCGGCCCGGTCGGGGTGGAAACGCTCGCCGCCGGGCTGTCCGAACCGCGCGACACGATCGAGGAAGTGATCGAGCCGTATCTGATCCAATTGGGGCTGGTGGCGCGCACCGCGCGCGGGCGGTGCCTGAATGATCGGGCGTGGCACCATCTCGGGCTGCCGGTGCCGCAAGCGGGTGCGGCGGTGCAGCCGGGGTTGTTTGAGGGCGAGGGGTAGGGGTTGCGCGACCTCTGAACGCGGGCCGGGGGTCGGGGGCACTCCACGCTCCCACCAAGCCGATAGGCCCCACCCCCAATCCCCTCCCCCGAAGGGGCAGGACTATTGCATATGACGTCTGACACAGAAATACGAAGCACACCGACCGACAATTCCGCGTGAGTTACCCTGGGTCCTCCCCCTTGGGGGAGGT
>CAINGT010000118.1 GCA_903848655.1 uncultured Sphingomonadales bacterium | reverse complement strand
GGGGGTGTGCTAACATCAAGATATTGCACGACATTTCGGGCGTTAAAACCCCCTCCCCAACCCCTCCCCGATGGGGAGGGGCTTTCATCACCGCTCCGTCTGCAGGGATTGCGCAACCTTATGGCACTGATTTAATTATAGAAAAATCTGGCAAAAGATGTGTGCATCCCGTAGCCCCTTGGGGAAGGAGCTAGATTCCATATGCGATAGCCCCACCCCCAACCCCCTCCCCTAAAGGGGCGGGGGCTTTTAGGGGCTGCGGAACCGTGCGATGGGTGCGCAGCCTTGGCTGGGGTCAGCCCTCGTCGTCTGCGTCAGGGCCGGCCATCATGCCTTCGGCGACCACTTCGGTGCGGGCGCGGATGGCGGCTTCGAGGCGGGTGGCGAGTTCGGCGTTGTTGCGCAGGAACGTCTTGGCGTTTTCGCGGCCTTGGCCGATTCGGATCGAATCATAGCTGAACCACGCGCCGGATTTTTCGACGATCCCGGCTTTGACGCCCAGATCGAGAATTTCACCGATCTTGGAAATGCCTTCGCCATACATGATGTCGAATTCGACTTGCTTGAACGGCGGCGCGACTTTGTTTTTGACCACTTTGACGCGGGTGGTGTTGCCGACAATTTCGTCGCGGTCTTTGATCTGCCCGGTGCGGCGGATGTCGAGCCGGACCGAGGCGTAGAATTTAAGCGCATTGCCGCCGGTCGTGGTTTCGGGGTTGCCGTACATGACGCCGATCTTCATCCGCACTTGGTTGATAAAAATCACCGTACAGCGCGACCGGCTGATCGAACCGGTCAGCTTGCGCAGCGCCTGGCTCATCAACCGGGCTTGCAGCCCGACATGGCTGTCGCCCATTTCGCCCTCGATTTCGGCGCGCGGCACCAGCGCGGCGACCGAATCGACCACCAGCACATCCACCGCGTTTGATCGCACCAATGTATCGACGATTTCCAGCGCCTGTTCGCCGGTATCGGGCTGCGACACGATCAGATTGTCGATATCGACGCCGAGTTTTTTGGCATAGACCGGATCGAGCGCATGTTCGGCATCGACGAACGCGGCGGTGCCGCCGATCTTCTGCGCTTCGGCAATGCAGTGCAACGCGAGCGTGGTTTTGCCCGAGCTTTCGGGGCCATAGATTTCCACGATCCGCCCGCGCGGCACCCCGCCAATGCCGAGCGCGATGTCGAGCCCGAGCGATCCGGTGGACACGGCTTCGACTTGCATCGTCTCCTTCTGGCCCAGCTTCATCACCGAGCCTTTGCCGAATGCCCGGTCGATCTGCGCGAGCGCGGCGTCGAGCGCCTTTTGACGGTCCATGTCTTTGTCTTTGCCTTCCTGAATAAGCTTGAGCTGTGCTGCCATGGCTGTGCACTCCTTGTGCTAGAGGTGGCCGACTAGGACCGTCAACACAAGCTTTGTACCGGTTTCGTTCTTATGGAACAAGAGGGGAACATATATTTTTCACCAAATTCGCGGCAATTTTCGACAAGACTCTGTCGCTACGTAGAATTTCGTACGATCCCGGGGCGAAAAGTGCGCGAATCGCACGCTCGGGCAAGTCAGCCGAAAATTGCCACCGATTGCAGACCGCGCAGCACTTCGACCCCAGCATCGTTCCAAGCCCGCAGCGTTTCGCTCGAAAACCCATCGCCAAAGTGGTTCGACGCGGTTTCGAGCAAGTACCAGCCATCGTGATTGGCGAGCGCTCCACCCAGCACGGTGAACGACCAGTTGATCGAACTGATCGGTCCTGCCCGCTTCATCGCACGAAAGGCGCCGGGGGGCAGCGCATCGCCGATGGCGATCAGTTCGGCATAAGGATCAAGCCCGGCGCGGTGGTGAAACCGCACCCAGCGGCGAATCACGGGCCGACCTTCGCCACGCGGTGATGTGGCGCGACGCACATCGAGTTGCCGGGTAAAACTGGGGGCGCCGGGCAGAAGGTGCGGCGTAGCAGCGGAATCGCGCGCCGGCAGATCGACCAACCGTTCAGCGGGCACCGCGCCATTGTCCGCGCGCGCGCTGCCGAACAGCCAGGTCGCGCGGTGCACCAGAGCGCCATCGCACCACAGCGAGGTTTCGACATGGCTGACGCTTTTGCCGCTTCGCAGCATTGCCACGCGCGCGGTCAGGTTGTCTCCCAACGGGCCGATAAAGCCGATCTGCGCCGCGCGCAGGGGTGGCAGATCGGGAAATTCGCGCCGCGCCGCGCTATAGGCGATCATCGACGAAGCCCCGCCATACATCGTGCGGCCTTGCATCCAGCCGACCGCACCATTCAGCACAAAGTGATCGCCTTGACGCGTCAGCCGCGCAGCGAGTTCGGCGGGTGTCAATACCTCGGTATGTTCGGTCATGCGTCGGTCAGCCCAAGGCCGGGGCGAGCAGCGCGGCGCTGTCTGGCGCATTCCAGTCGTGCGCGCCGACCATCCGCCACACCTCGCGCCCTTGCGCGTCATAGAGCACGCTCGTCGGCAATACGCCCGAATTGTAATAGAATCCCAGCGTGTTATCCGGATCGAGCCAAGCGTGAAGATGGGTGTGGCGCTGCATGGCCGCGCTTATTTTATCAGACTGTCCCGAGTCTTGCGAAATCGCCACCACCGCCAGCCGCGTGTTTTCGCGCGCGGAGAGTGCATCGAGCGTGGGCAATTCCTTGACGCACGGCCCGCACCAAGTTGCCCACAAGTTGATCAGCACCGGTTTGCCCTTCAGGCTTTCGACCGACAGGCGCGCGCCGGTGGGGTCGATGACGGTTGCTTGCGGCAGGCTGGTGCCTTTGTGGCTGCGGTCGATTCGTCCGGCAAAGGCTTCACCGCCATCGACCGGCGCTGCGGCAGCGGCGCTGCTGGGCGGTTGCGCGGGGGCGCGCGGCTCTCTATCGCAGCCGCCAAGGGCCAGCGCGGCCAGCGCGACAATCAGGGGCAAGCGAAGCGAGATGAGCGGCAAAGCGGGTTCCAACCAGATGTGGGGCGGGCGGTTCGCGGCCGGCCCTGCGGCGATCATGCGCGAGATAAATGCTTCGATCCCGTTCGACAAGGCATTGTGGCGGCAGGACATCGCCGCATCGCAGGCGCATGTGGCGATGCTGGGGGCGCAAGGCATCGTTTCGCCGGACGACGCGGCAGCAATTGCCGCCGGGCTGGCGCACGTGGCCACCGAATACGCAGCGCACGGGGTGCCCGAAAACTGGGACCTTGAAGACATCCACATGACCACCGAAAGCCGCTTGGCAGAGCTGATCGGCCCGGTGGCAGGGCGATTGCACACCGCGCGCAGCCGCAACGACCAAGTTGCCACCGATTTCCGGCTGTGGGTGCGCGATTGCCTCGATCAGACCGATGCCGCGCTGGCCGCGCTGCAAGCGGCGCTGGTCATGCGCGCGGACGAACACGCCGCCACGATCATGCCCGGCTTTACCCATTTGCAAACCGCGCAACCGGTGACTCTGGGCCACCATTTGCTGGCCTATTATGAAATGTTCCGCCGCGACCGTTCGCGCGTTGCCGATGCGCGCGCGCGGCTGAACGAATGCCCGCTGGGTGCAGCCGCGCTGGCGGGGACCGGTTTCCCGATCGACCGCGCCGCCACCGCCGCCGCGCTGGGGTTTGACCGGCCCACCGCCAACAGTCTCGATTCGGTGTCGGACCGCGATTTCGCGCTCGATTTCCTGATGGCGGCGGCGCAGATTGCGCTGCACGTGTCGCGGCTGGCCGAAGAGCTGATTATCTGGGCGAGCCAGCCGTTCGGGTTTGTCGTGCTGCCCGATAGCCTATCGACCGGCAGCTCGATCATGCCGCAGAAAAAGAACCCTGATGCCGCCGAACTCGTGCGCGGCCATGCCGGGCGCATTATCGGCAGCCTGACTGCGCTGATGATTACCATGAAAGGCCTGCCGCTGGCCTATTCCAAAGACATGCAGGACGACAAACCGCCGGTGTTCGAAGCCGCCGGGCTGCTGTCGCTGTCGCTGGCGGCAATGACCGGAATGGTCGCCGAGGCGCGGTTTCGCACCGACCGGATGCGCGGCGCGGCGGAACTGGGCTATGCCACCGCCACCGATCTCGCCGATTGGCTGGTACGGCAGGCCGATATTCCGTTTCGTGAGGCGCATCATATTACGGGCGCGGCGGTGCGGCTGGCCGAAAGCCGGGGCGTGGCGCTCGACCAGATCGCGCTGGCTGATTTGCAAGCCATCGATCCGCGCATCCAGCCCGGCGTCTATGCCGCGCTGTCGGTCGAAGCATCGGTCGCCGCACGCACCAGCTATGGCGGAACCGCGCCCGATCAGGTACGCCAGCGCGTGGCCGAAGCGCGCGCGGCGCTGGGGCTGGAGGCAGAGTGATGCGGCATGGATCGCGCACAGCGCTGGTGATTGTGGTGGCGTTGGCACTGGCGGGGTGCGGCAACCGTCGTCCGCTGAAACCGCTCACCGGGCACGAATTGCCGCGCGCGCCGTATGGCAGCGGCTATCGCCCGAATGCCGATCAATTGCTCAAACCGCAAGTCGAGGCCAAGCCCGAGCGCAATGTCGATGTGCGGGTGCGGTCGGAAGAGCGCGGTGATGATCCGTTTGATCTGCCGCCGGAAAACTAGAGCATGATGCGACAAAGTGGGCCCCGGTTTTTCGCAAAAAATCATGCGAAAACAGAGACTCCTAGAGCATGATGCGATTCTTTCTTATCGCATCATGCTCTAGCAGGGTTTTCCTGCGCGTTTACCCAGTCCAAAGCCTCCGACCCCCTCGGGGGCTTTGGATTGATCTTAGATATTGCGTGAAAGCCTTTGATTATGGACCATTTTGACTATCACGACGGGGTGCTTCACGCCGAAGCAGTACCATTGCCGCAGATTGCCGAAGCGGTGGGGACGCCGGTCTACGTCTATGCGCGCGCGACGCTGACACGCCATGCGCGGGTGTTTCGCGATGCGCTGGCGCACTTGCCGTCGGTGCGGATTGCCTTTGCGGTCAAGTCAAACCCCAATCTGGCGGTGCTCAAAGTGCTCGCCGCCGAAGGGTATGGTGCCGACGTGGTATCGGGCGGGGAATTGGAACGCGCGCTCGCGGCGGGGATGGCCCCCGAAGCCATCGTGTTTTCCGGTGTCGGCAAAACGCATGACGAAATGGCCCGCGCGCTCGATGCGGGGATCGGACAGTTCAATCTGGAAAGCGCCGAAGAAGGGCTGGAATTGGCCGCCATCGCCCGCGCATCGGGGCGCAGCGCGGCGTGCGCCTTGCGCGTCAACCCCGATGTCGATGCCGGAACGCATGGCAAGATTTCCACCGGCAAAGCCGAAAACAAGTTCGGAGTGCCATTCGACCGCGCGGCGGACATCTACGCCCGGCTGGCAGGCGAGCCGGGGCTGACAATGCGCGGGCTGGCCTTGCATATCGGCAGCCAGTTGGCGCGGCTCGATCCGCTGGAGACGGCCTTTGTCAAAGTGGGTGGGCTGATGCGCGCGATCCGCGCGGCAGGGCACACGATCACGCATATGGACTTGGGCGGCGGCGTCGGCGTGCCGTACAAGACGGGCGACGTGTTTCCCCAGCCCGCCGACTATGCCGCGATGGTGGCGCGAGTAACGGCGGATTGGGGCGTGACTCTGATGTTCGAACCGGGGCGGGTGATTACCGGCAATATCGGCGTCCTGTTGACGCGCGTGGTGCGGGTCAAAGACGGGGCGGCGCACCCGTGGGTGGTGGTCGATGCGGCGATGAACGATCTGGCGCGCCCGGCGATGTATGACGCGTGGCACGATTTTGCCGCTGTCGAACCATCCGGCGCGCGCATGACCGCCAATATCGTCGGCCCGATCTGCGAATCGAGCGATACATTTGCGATGGCGCGCGAGATTGATGCGGTAACCCGCGATGATCTGGCGGTTTTCCGCACCGCCGGGGCCTATGGCGCGACAATGGCAAGCACGTACAATTCGCGCGCGATGGTGCCCGAAGTGATGGTCGATGGCGATCGCTGGGCGGTGGTTGCCGACCGGATCGATCCTGCCACGATCCTTGCCGCCGAGCGCGTGCCGGATTTTCTGGCGTGACTCTGCCCGCGCTGCCCTTGTTTCACAAAATTGCGGGGCAGCCGGTGATCGTGCTGGGCCACGGCGCGGCGGCAGCGGCCAAAGCGCGGCTGGTGGAGCGCGCGGGCGGACGGGTGATCGACGATCTGGCGCTGGGTATCGACAGCGGCGCGCGGCTGGCGTTCATCGCGCACGACGATGACAGCGCGCTTTGCGCCGATGCCGTGCGCGCGCGCTGCGCCGGGCTGCTGGTCAATGTCGTGGACCGGCCAGACTTGTGCGATTTTACCACCCCGTCGCTGATCGACCGCGCGCCGGTGGTGATTGCGGTCGGCACCAGCGGGGCGAGCGCGGGGCTGGCCAAAGCGCTGCGGCTGCGCATCGATGCACTGCTGCCCGCGCGGCTGGGGGCATTGGCGGATGCTCTGTTTGCCGCGCGCGCCGCCATCCGCGCGCGCTGGCCTGATTCGGCAACGCGGCGGCGCGCGCTGGATGTGGCGCTCGATGCGGGGGGCGCGCTCGATCCGCTGGGGCCCCACGATGAAGGCGCGGTGGCGCGCTGGATTGACGATGCGGCACCGTCAAGGCCTGCGCGGCATGTCATCGCATTGCAGAGCACAGACCCCGATGATCTGACGTTGCGCCAGGCGCGGCTGCTTGGGCAGGCCGATGCGCTGGTGGCGGGGCCGGACATTCCTTCGGCAATTCTGGCGCGGGCGCGGGCCGACGCGCTGCGATTGGCTCCGGGCGAGGTGGAGCCGGCGGGTATGGTGGTTGAGATTCGCTTGGGGCTGCGGAGCTAGAGCGGAATGCGATTAGATTGAATCGCAATCCGCTCTAGAGTCTTTGTTTTCGCGTGATTTATTGCGTCTCGCGCAAGAGCTTGATTGCACGCGTGCTCAAGGGACGCGATGTGGGAGAGCGCCTTTTTGGGGGATT
>CAINGT010000117.1 GCA_903848655.1 uncultured Sphingomonadales bacterium | reverse complement strand
TGATGCGAAAAAGTGGGAACCGGTTTTTACCTTCGGTGGCCTGCGGCTCGCAATACATCACGCGAAAACAAAGCCGCTAGAGCGGAATGCGATTCAATCTAATCGCATTCCGCTCTAGCGGCTTTGTTGCGCCGATCCGTGCGGGGCCGGCGATGCGTAACCATCATAGATCGCGCGGGTAACTTGCGCGATCAGCGCGGCATGAGCGGTGTGTCCCTCCGGCCCGGCGACAAAAATCGCCAGCGCGAGATGGCGGCCATCGGGCAGGCGGATGATCCCGACATCGTCGGTTACCCCCTGCAAAGTGCCGGTTTTGTGCGCGAACACGGTACCATCGGGCAGCCCGGCGCGTATGCGGTTTTTGCCGGTGCTGGTGCGCGTCATCGTGTCGAGCAGCACCGCGCGTGATTGGGCGCCCAGCGCACCGCCCCGGTCAATCGCCGTTAACAGCGCCAGCATTGCGCGCGGGGTGCTGGTGGTGGGTGTGGCCAGCGTGGTCGCGGGATTGATGCGGCCGTCATCGCGCACCAGAGTCGCCATCGTGCTATCCAGCCGCTGACCGATGATGCCGTTGCGCGCCAGCCATGCATTGACCGCGCCGACCCCGCCGACGGCAGTAATCAACCCGTCGGTGGCATGGTTGTCGCTGCGCGTGATCATCAGTTCCAGCAACTGCTGCGCCGCCAGCACCGGCCCCGCGCGCAAGGGTGCCGACAGGCTGCGCCGCCGGGTTTCGGCAACTGGCACCATCATCGACAACGCCTGATCCAGCCGGAACCGGCCTTGTTCGACGGCGGTCAGAAATGTTGCCGCCACCGCGACTTTGGCGGTGCTGGCCATCGGAAACGGCATGTCGCCATTGATCAGCACTTGCCCGCCGCCGTCAAGATCAGCGGCCGCCACGCCGACGCGTCCGCGTGCCTGGGCAATGATCGCCTCAACCGTTTGCTGCACCGCAAGATCACGCGCATCAGGCATGGCGACCGGGGATCGGCTGTGCACGGTCGTAGTCGCGCCCAGCGTTGCAACCAGCAGCGCTGCCATCTGCAAGATTTTGCGCAGCAGGCCACCGCGTGATGCGAAAAAGTGGGTACCGGTTTTTCGCGATAAATCACGCGAAAACAAAGACTCTCGAGCGGGATGCGATGCAATCTCAGCGCATCCCGTTCGAGAACGTGATGCGAAAAAGTGGGTACCGGTTTTTCGCGATAAATCACGCGAAAACAGAGACTCTCGAGCAGGATGCGATGCAATCTCAGCGCATCCTGCTCGCTTGTTCGCCGCCATGGGTGTTCCCGTGCCAAGTCCGCGCCGGATCAGCGCGCTGAATATGCTCTAACCGATTGCGATTCTGCGGGAAAGCCCCAAGCTATCAGCCCGGCGCAGACATGGGGCGGTTTGGCCACCGCTGTGGTACGCTGCAATAGGGTTGTTGCCAAATCGGCGATGCCACGGCACACCCAGATGCAGGACCACCCCGCCCGTGGAGCACGCGCTTGCCCGATCAATCCGTTCAGCAGCCTGCGGTATCCGCCGGATCGTTGGTCATCGCAGGCATTTCGACCGTGGTCGAATGGTACGATTTCACGCTTTATCTGTATTTCATCACAGTCATTTCGCGTGTGTTCTACGGCGGTGGCGAAGGGTCGGTGGCGCTGGCGCTGGGTGGATTTGCGGTGGCTTATCTGATGCGGCCGCTGGGTGCAGTGGTGCTGGGCAGTTTTGGTGATCGCCACGGACGCCGCCGCGCGATGATGGTGTCGATGGCGGTGATGACGCTGGCGATGGCTGCGACTGCCGCACTGCCCACAAGGGCCGTAGCCGGGCCGCTGGCCGGGTGGCTGCTGCTGGGGTTGCGGTGCGTCATGGCGTTTGCGGTGGGTGGCGAATATACCGGGGTGGTGGCTTATCTGGTCGAAGGCGCGCCGGCTGGGCGGCGCGGGCTGGTGGCCTCGCTGGCATCGGCGGCAAGCGAAGTGGGTGCCTTGCTGGCGGCGGCCGTCAGTACGCTTGCGGTGCTGATGTTCGCCCCTGCAACGCTCGATTCGTGGGGTTGGCGTGTGCCTTTTGCCATCGGCGCGGCGCTTGCGGGAACGATCTGGGTGGCGCGGTCGCGGATGGCCGAATCGCCCGAATTTCTCGATCACCTGAGCCACGGTACGCTGGCACGCAATCCGCTGGCGCGGGCGCTTGGGGCCGAACGCCGCGGAGTGTTGCGCGGCTTTGCGATCTCGTCGATGGGCTCGATCGGTTATTATGTCGGGATTACCTATGTCCCGGCCTTTCTGATGGGTGCGGGTGCGATGGGCGAAGGCGCGGCGCTGGGACTGTCGACGCTGGCGGCGCTCTTGGCCATTGTGGTAACGCCGTTCGCGGGTGCGCTGTCTGATCGGTTTGGTCGGCGGCCCGTGATGATTAGCCTGGCGCTGGCCGGTGCGGCGCTGCCCACGGTGTGTTTTCCGGTGATGGCACATGGAGGAACGGGGGCTGCACTGGGCGGTGCGTTGCTGCTCGCAGCGATCAGTGGCGGCTGGAGCGCGGTCGCCGCGTCCGCTACCGCCGAACAGTTCAGCGGTGCAGCGCGGCTGTCGGGACTGGCGTTGGGGGTTACGTCTGCAACCGCGCTGTTCGGCGGGTTATCACCTTGGGCGGCGCAACAGTTGATTGCGCTTACCGGGGCAAGCTGGGCGCCCGGGGCGATGATCGCGGTGGTTGCTCTGGCGGTTGTGCCGGTATTGGTGACCATGCCCGAAACCGCTCCGACAGTGCTGGCGCAGCGAGGCAAACGGGCGCGGGAATAAAAAATCTTTGGTCAAGTGGTTGACCATCAGCCGCCAAGGCGACACCACACTGCCATGATAGATTCAGCTTCTTATCGCCGTGTGCTTGGTGCTTATCCGACCGGAGTGGCAGTGATTACCGCGGCTGCACCCGATGGCATACGCCATGGGCTGGTTGTCGGGACGTTTTCAGCGATATCGCTTGATCCGCCGCTCGTCGGGTTTTTTCCTGACCGAAAATCGCGGTCATGGGCGCAGATTGCCCCGATCGGGCGATTTTGCGTCAATGTGCTGGGGTCGGATCAGCTCGACATCTGTCGGCGTTTCGCGATGAGCGCCGATGACAAATTTGCCGATCTGGCGCACGGTCATTCACCTTCCGGCCAACCGCTGCTGGAAAATGCGATTGCGTGGATCGATTGCGCGGTAGAGAGCGTGATCGAAGTGGGCGATCATTTTCTGGTCGTCGGCGCGGTCGAGGCACTCGGTCGGCGCGATACCGGCACGCCACTGCTGTTTTTTGGCGGCGCTTATCACGATCTGGCTGATTTGCCTGATTGAGCGATCATGCAAAACCGCCGGAGTAGACATTTAAGGCGTGATCCGAACCACAGTCCAACGAAGGTAAAAAGTGGGTACCGGCGTTTTGCAATATATCACGCAAAAACAAAGACTCTCCAGCGTGATGTGATTCAATCGAGTCGCATTCCGCTCTAGACAGTCGTGTTGACGCTGCTTAGCTTACTGCCGATCGTATTGAACGTGCTTTGCACTTGGTTGCTTACAACACGCAGCGAAACAATCAGCAAGATCGCTATCAGCGCGGCGATCAGGCCGTATTCAATGGCTGTGGCGCCAGTCTCATCCTGCAAAACGGCTTTAATCGGCTTCATGTGAATATCCATTGTTGCTGACATGAGTCATTAGGATGCGTCGCTAGAGCGGAATGCGATTCAATCTAATCGCATTCCGTTCTAGAGTCTTTGTTTTCGCGTGATTTATTGCGAAAAACCGGTTCCCACTTTTACCTTCGGTGGCCTGCGGCTCGCATCACGCTCTAGCCCCAAATCATGAAGCTTCGGTTGTCCAGCGCACAAAAAAAGGGGGTGGGCTTCCCCACCCCCTTCTTTGTCTGGCAAAGCCAATCGGTTGCCCGATGGCCAAGACTTAGACGGTCGTGTTAACCGAGCTCAGCTTGCTGCCGATCGCGTTGAACGTGCTCTGCAGCTGGGTGCTGACAACGCCCAAGGCAACGATCAGAGCGACGGCGATAAGTGCCGCGATCAGGCCGTATTCAATGGCGGTTGCGCCGGCTTCGTCTTTCAGAATTGCATTGATCAGCTTCATGTCAAATTCCCCTAATGGTGCCACTCGTTGTCCCCGGAGAGGCAGACCCCCTGTTAGGCCGAAATCGTAAACCAGAAGTTAAAGTTTTGCCCCCGAAATGCCCATTCACCCAATTTTTAACGTTTTCGAAACCCTGTTTTTTGCGGGTCAACAACGGACAAGCGACCTTGTGCCAAGCCGGGACATCGCCGGTTGCAGCTTGGGTGAATTGCTGTTCCGGTCGATCATACGAAAAAGGCCACCGTCGCCGGTGGCCTTTCGCGCGTCGGAGTCCCGTTTGTAATCCGGCAGATCAGTGCAGATTTGCCCAGATCGTGCGTTTTGACAGATAGGCCAGCGCTGTCGCCGCAGCCAAAAAGCCCAGCACGGCCCAGCCGGTCTGCTTGCGCTTTTCCAGCTTGGGTTCGGCAGTCCAGGTCAGGAAGGCCGCAACATCGCGGGCCATTTGGTCTACCGTGGCCTTGGTCCCGTCCGAATAAGTTACCTGCCCATCGGTGGTCAGTGGCGCGGGCATCGCGATGTTGAGGTTGGAAAAATAGGGATTATAGTAAAGCCCATCAGGCGTGGCTGAGTCAGGATATCTTTTCAGCAGCTTGGCGGGTTGCGTGGTGTACCCTGTCAGCAGCGAATAGACATAATGCGCCCCGCCGTGTCGCGCTTTGGTGATGAGCGACAGATCGGGCGGATTGCCGGTGCCGGCATAATAGACCGCAGGAATATGATCGGACGGCAGATTGGCGCGTTCACCAGCCTCTCCGGTCTTGGCGTCAAAGGTCTTGGCCTTGGTGCCCCACTGCTTGGCAACCGCCTTCACTTCGGCTTCGTTATAGCCAAGATCAGCCAGATTACGGAACGCAATCTGCTTGAGCGAATGGCAATTGCTGCACACTTCCTTGTAAACCTGAAAACCGCGCTGTAACTGGCGGTTATCAAATTTGCCGAACGGGCCGTCGAACGAGAATGCCACGTCTTCTTTGGGATCGCGGTGGAAATCCTTGACCGCGGTCGAAGGGTCGGGTTCACGAATTTGCTGCACCACTCCGACCCCGAAGGACCAGAGCAGCGCCGCCGCAAAGAACAGGCCGACTAAAGGGCCAAAAATACGGACCATGGCGGTGTCTCGCTTTCGTTTCCAGTCCGCTCAGGCGGCAACGGTTTTGGCGTCTGTGCCGAGCACGTGATCGGTGATCGAAAAGGGCAGTGGCTGCGGCTTTTCAATCGACGAGACGATCGGCAGGATGACGAGGAAGTGGAGGAAGTAATATGTCGCGCCGATCTGCGAGATCAGAACGTATTTGGTTTCCGCCGGTGAGCCGCCGCAATAGCCGAGCACGAGCACATCGATCACCAGCAGCCAGTAGAACTTGCGAAACAGCGGGCGGAAATGCCCCGACCGAACGGGCGAGGTATCGAGCCAAGGCAGGAAGAACCACACCAGGATGGCCGAAAACATGGCAAGAACACCCATAAGCTTGGCCGGGATGAACAGGAAATCGGCAGTGAACGCGCGCAAGATCGCGTAAAACGGCCAGAAATACCATTCGGGCACGATGTGCGCCGGGGTCGAAAGCGGGTTGGCCGGAATATAGTTGTCCGGATGACCGAGCGCGTTGGGAAAGAAGAACAAAACTGCGCAATAGATCAGCAGGAAGATGCCCAGCCCGAACCCGTCCTTGGCCGTGTAATACGGGTGGAACGGAACAGTGTCGGATTCGGTCTTGATCTCGATCCCGGTCGGGTTGGACGAACCGGGAATGTGCAGCGCCCAGATGTGCAGGATAATAACCCCGGCAATCACGAACGGCAGCAGGAAGTGCAAAGCGTAAAAGCGGTTCAGCGCGGCATCGTCCGGGGCAAAGCCGCCAAGCAGCCATTGCTGCAACGGTTCGCCTACCAGCGGAATCGCGGAGAACAGCCCGGTAATGACTTTGGCACCCCAAAAGCTCATCTGCCCCCATGGCAGAACATAACCCATGAACGCGGTTGCCATCATCAACAGAAAGATGACCACACCCAAAAGCCAGATCATTTCGCGCGGCGCTTTGTACGACGAGTAGAAAAAGCCACGGAAAATATGGATGTAGACCACGACAAAAAACGCCGACGCGCCATTGGCGTGGCCATAGCGCATCAACCAGCCCCAGTTGACGTCGCGCATGATATGTTCGACGCTGTCAAACGCCACGCCCGCATTGGCGGCATAGTGCATCGCCAGCGTGACCCCGGTAACAATCTGCAACACCAGACAGAACCCGGCGAGCACCCCGAAATTCCACGCGTAGTTGAGATTGCGCGGCACGGGATAGCCACCACCGATGGCATTGTAGACAAACCGCGGCAGCGGCAGTTTTTCATCAAGCCACGACGTAAACGCGTTGGACGGCTTGTATTGGTTAGCCCAGGGAAAGCTCATCGCCGGATTCCTTAACCGATCTTCACGACAGTGTCGGAAGAAAATACATAAGGGGGCACCTCAAGATTCTTGGGGGCCGGACCTTTGCGGATGCGCGCTGCGGTATCATAGATCGAACCGTGGCACGGGCAGAAATAGCCGCCGAATTCGCCTTTAACTTCGCCCTGACCGGCCCCGAGCGGAACGCAACCGAGGTGGGTGCAGACCCCCATCGTGATCAGCCAATTGGCCTTGCCCGGTTTTGTGCGATCGGCGAGCGACTGCGGATCGCGCAGCTTGGTGGCGTCCACGCTTTGCGCTGCGGCCACTTCAGCCGGAGTCAGATTGCGCACGAATACCGGCTGCTTGCGCCAGATCGTCTTGATCGCCTGACCCGCAGCAATCGCCGAAATGTCGATTTCGGTCGAGCTTTCGGCCAGCACATCGTCCGACGCGCTCATTTGCGCGATCAGCGGCACCAGCGCGGCAAGGCCGCCGACCCCGCCCAGACTGAGCGCGGCGATATGGATAAAATCGCGGCGCCTGACGCCTGCATCGGTGCTGTCTGCGCCGTCGATGATCGCCCCATCAGCCATTGTTCGTCCCTGCCTCATGCCGATCGCGCGCGCGATCACAAATCTGAACTGCGCGCCCCCACGCGGAGCATCACCGGCGAAGCATCACCAGCGTCTGCGCGGCGCCTGATAGCCACAAAAAACACCGTTTGCCAACAGCCATTTTGGACGCCATCGCGATGGAAGTCAGATAAGGAAGCGGCGTTTGGCCGACAAGTGCACAGCAGGGCTAAAACCCTGCCCCTGTGGGCCAATCCGGCGATCCCAGCGCGATAACCTTGAACAGTTCGCCCATTGCCTCGGGTGCGGCGAGCCGGTGTGCAGCGGCGCGGATTGCGTTGGCGCTGGCGGGTGCCGCACGACACAGCGCCTCGACCCGTGCTGCAAGCCCGAGCGCACGGAGAAACGCGCCCTGATCGACCGTGCCCATCCAGCGCGCGCCTGCCGCCGCGGCCACTGCGGGCAGTACCGAAAAATCGACGTGCGCAGTCAGGTCAGCGTCTCCCGGGTGGGCAAACGGATCGACCTGCCGATGCGCCCGCACCGCCTGCAATGTGCTGCCATAGCGCGGTGTGACATGGCCATAATCGATCAGCAGCGCAGCGCCGCCCTGCTGCGCCAGCCGCCGCGCCACTTCGCCGACCACGGCGGCGGCGGCAGGGCATGTTTCGATAATCGCGCCCAGGCCCGCATCAGCATGGGTAGCTGGCACAGCGGCATCCATCGGGCGGGTCCCGGCCACGGGCACGAGCTTGTCACCCGCAAGGCCCACCCTGCGTTCGCGCCAGCCCGCTGCGGTCAGCACCAGGTGATGCACCGGCAGCGCGTCGAGAAATTCCGAGCCAACGATCAGCAGCGGCGCATCATCGGGCAGCGTCGATAGATCATCGTGCCAGGTGGCATCGGCAATCCGCGCATGCTGCACTGCGCGCAAAGCGCGGCTCGGCTCGACGAGGTTGACCGTCGGCACAAACCCGAACTGCCGCCCCGCACCCAGCGCGTCGCGCGCCAGCGTGCCGCGCCCGGGGCCGAGTTCGACATAGTGCACCCGCGCCGGCCGCCCCGCGCGGGTCCACAGATCGGCCAGCCACAGCCCGATCAGTTCGCCATAGATCTGGCTGATTTCCGGCGCGGTGGTGAAATCGCCCGCGCTGCCAAGCGGATCGCGGCTGTCATAATAGCGGGCATTGGCTTCGGCCATGTAGTGCGCAATGCTGATCGGACCACTCGCCGCGATCAGCCGCGCAAACCGCTGGTGCAACCGCATCGGCGCGCGTCAGACCGGGAGCGATTGGACCGTTACCGCCAGCGGCGGACGGCGCAAAGCCCGCACGATCAGCACCAGCCCGATGGCGATCATCGGCAGCGTCAGCCACTGGCCCATCGACAGCCCGCTGGCATGCGCGAAATCGGCCAGTTGCACATCGGGTTCGCGAAAATATTCGACGATGAACCGCGCCGCGCCATAGCCTGCGGCAAATGTGCCCATCAGCAGCCCTTGCCGCCAGCGCGCGGCACTTTTCCAGAACAGCAGCAGCAGCAGCGTGCCCAGTACGATCCCTTCAAGCCCGGCTTCGTAAAGCTGGCTGGGGTGGCGCGCGACCGGGCCGCCGCCGGGAAAGATGACCGCCCACGGCAGCGCCGGATCAGCGGCACGGCCCCACAGTTCGCCATTGACGAAATTGGCGCAACGACCCAGCATCAGCCCGATCGGCGCGCAAGGCGCGATGTAGTCACAGACCCGCAGAAAATTCAGCCGCCCGCGCCACGATACCCAGCCAATCGCCAGCGTGGTGCCAATCAGCCCGCCATGAAAGCTCATCCCCCCTTGCCACACTTTCATCAGATCAGCCGGATGGGTCAGCAATTCAGGGGCATAGAACAGCGCATAGCCCATGCGCCCGCCCACGATCACGCCCAGCGTGGAATAGAAAAACAGATCTTCGGCGTGGCGCTGCGCCATTGGCGCGCCCGGCTTCCGCAATTCGCGCAGCAAGTGCCAATAGGCAAAGATCAGCCCCGCCAGATAAGCCAGCGAGTACCATTTGATCGCGAAAAATCCCAGATCGAGCGCGATCGGTGACAGCCCGAGCTGGTCGAAGCGCCACGCGCCATGCGCACCGGCTGAACCAAGCATTAGTGACAGCACGGGCCGAACTCCTTATGCGGGTGTGCAGGGCACACCGGACCGGCGCGCCTTCTGGCACAGCGGCGGGATGCTGTGAACGGGCAAAAGCAGAGGATGGCGCTGATCCGTCCCGGGTGGAGAGGGTGCAACGATGACCACGGAACTCGATACCGCGCTGGAGCGCACGATGAATGCGCTGACCGCGCCCGGGGGGATGTTTGCGCTGGGCACTTGCCAGCGCGATGATCGTGAATGGCCGGTGATTGCCGCAGCTCCGCCGCATCTGCCTGCCTATTTCGCGCATTTTTGCGCGCTGCACGGCGATCGCGAGTTTCTCGTCGATGATGCCGGGAGGCTGACTTTTGCGCAAACTTATGCCGCCGCGCGCCTCGCTGCCGGGGGATTGATCGCGGGCCACGGGGTGCAGCGCGGAGATCGCGTCGGCATTGCCGCACGCAATTCGGCCAACTGGGTCGTGGCCTATATGGCGGTGCTGATGGCAGGCGGCGTTGCGGTGCTGCTCAACGGCTGGTGGTCGGGCGAAGAGCTGGCGCACGGGATCGATCTGGTCGGCTGTCGGCTGGTGCTGGCTGATGCGGCGCGCGCCGAACGGCTGAATACGCAGCGCCACGGCGCGCACGTGCTGCTGATCGCGCATGACGCCCCGCCCGCCGCAGGGCTGGCAGCGCTGACGGCGCGCGGCGGTGATAGCGACACGGCTTTGCCTGTGCTGACCGGCGATGATCTGGCGACCGTGCTGTTCACGTCGGGTTCGACCGGGGTGTCCAAAGGCGCGGTGTCCGACCATCGCGCGGTCGTGCAGGGCACCTTCAACTATGTTGCGCAGACCGTGATGATGCTGGGAGTGCTGACCGGCCGCGGTCAAGCGCCCGATCCCGCGTTGCAGCCGACCGCGTTGGTCAATGTGCCGCTGTTCCATGTCACGGGCGAAGTGCCGGTGTTGCTCCAGTCGTTTGCGATTGCGCGCAAGCTGGTAATCATGGCCAAGTGGGATGTGGTACGCGCGATGGAGCTGATCGCGCGCGAACGCGTGACCTATTTCGTCGGCGTGCCGCTGATGAGCTTTGAAATCGCCACGCACCCCGATCATGCGCGCTATGATCTTTCGAGCTGTGTGACATTTGCCGCCGGGGGCGCGCCGCGCCCGATTGACCATGTCACGCGTATCCGCACCGAATTGCCGCATGCCTTCCCGATTCTGGGCTATGGCCTGACCGAAACCAATGCGGTGGGCTGCGGCAATTTCAACGAAAACTATCTGGCCAAACCGGGAAGCACCGGGCGCGCCTCGTTTCCGCTGGTCGATCTGGCGATTCTGGACGATGCGGGCGCGGTGCTGCCAAGCGGCGCGGCGGGCGAAGTGGCGATCCGCAGTATCGCCAATTTTCGTGGCTATTGGGAAAATCCCGAAGCCACCCGCGCCGCGATCATGCCCGATGGCTATTTCCGCACCGGCGATGTCGGCTATCTGGATGATGACGGCTATTTGTTCATCGTCGATCGCAAAAAGGATATCATTATCCGGGGCGGCGAAAACATCAGCTGCATCGAAGTCGAAAGCGCGATTTATGGCCACCCCGCCGTCGCCGAAGCCAGCGTGTTCGGCCTGCCGCATCCGCTTTATGGCGAAGTGCCAGCAGCGGTGTTCCTGCCCAAAGCCGATGCGCCGATCGACGGCGAAGCCTTGCGCGCCTATTTGCGCGAGCGCATCGCCGGTTTCAAAGTGCCGGTGCGTGTGTGGCAAGTTGATCAGCCATTGCCCCGGCTGGGCACCGAAAAAGTCGACAAGCGCGCGTTGCGCGAACGCTACCAGCGCGAATGGGCAGAGACGGGCCAGTGATCCTGCGCTAAGCTGGCAGCATGATACCCCCCCGGATTGTTAACCAGCGCGCGATCATCGACCGGCGCATTCTGGCCGATGCCATTGCCGCCGTGGTGGCCGAACAGGGCGACAAGGCGCGCCCGGCGATCATAGAACTGCTGCGCGATGCCCTTGCCAGCGGTCGCGCCGAACTGGCGCGGCGGCTTGATGCGTTTCCATCGCACGGGCTGGAATGCGCGCAAGGACAGGCGTTTCTGGTCGATCAACTGATCCGCGTGATCCACGATCATGTCGTCGGGCAAGTCTATCGCGCCAGCAACCGCACAGCGGGCGAACGCATCGCGGTGGTGGCGGTGGGCGGCTATGGCCGGGGCGAAATGGCCCCGCATTCGGATGTCGATATTGCCTTTGTCACCCCGTTCAAACCGACCGCATGGTGCGAACAAGTGATCGAGGCGATGTTGTATTTCCTGTGGGATCTGGGGCTGAAAGTCGGTCATTCCACCCGTTCGCTCGATGATCTGGTGCGCCAGGCGCGCGGTGATCTGACCATCCGCACCGCCTTGCTCGAAGGCCGCTATGTGTGGGGTGATCGTGCCTTGCACGAAGAAGCGCAGCGCCGGTTCTGGAGCGATGTCGCCGCCGGGACCGAGCGGCAGTTCGTGGCCGAAAAACTGATCGAGCGCAACGAGCGGCACAAGCGGCTGGGCGACAGCCGCTATGTCGTCGAGCCCAATGTCAAGGAAGGCAAAGGCGGCTTGCGCGATCTGCACACGCTGTACTGGATCGGCAAATATATCCACAAAGTGCGCGATCCGTCGGAACTCGTCGATGTCGGGTTGTTGTCGGGGATCGAATACCGCGCGTTTCGCCGCGCCGAAAACTTTTTCTGGGCGGTGCGCTGCCATTTGCACACGATCACCCGCCGCCCCGAAGACCGGCTGACCTTCGATTTGCAACGCGAAGTGGCCTTGCGCATGAATTTTGCCGACCGCCCCGGCAAAAGCGCGGTCGAACGCTTTATGAAACTGTTTTTTCTGCACGCGCGGCAGGTCGGTTCGCTGACCGGGGTGTTCCTTGCGCAGCTTGACGAACAGGCGACCGCCGAACGGCTGGGGTTCTTTGCCAAATTGCGCGCCAAACGGCGGGCGCGGCGCAAACTGGGCGCTTATGCGGTGGTGGCGGGCCGGATCGCGGTGGAATCCGATGATTTCTTTGCGCAAGACCCGGTGCGGCTGATCGAACTGTTCCATCTGGCGGATCGCGAAGCGCTCGAAATCCATCCCGAAACGATGCGCCAGGCGCATCGCGATGCCGGGCTGATCGATGCGCGGGTGCGCCGCGATGCGCGCGCCAATGCAATGTTCATGGATATTCTGACCAGCCGCCGCGATCCCGAAACGGTGCTGCGCTGGATGGGTGAGGCGGGGGTGTTCGGCCGGTTCGTGCCCGACTTTGGCCGGGTCGTGGCGCAAATGCAGTTCGACATGTACCACCATTATACTGTCGATGAGCATACCATCCGCGCCATCGGCCTGCTGTCGCGGATCGAACGCGGCGAAGAAGGCAGCGACCATCCGCTCGCCACCGACATCATCGGACAAATCGCCTCGCGCCGGGTGCTCTTTGTCGCAACGCTGCTGCACGATATCGCCAAAGGGCGGCGCGGCGATCATTCGGTGCTGGGGGCCGAAGTCGCGCTGAAACTGTGCCCCCGGCTGGGCTTGAGCCCGGCGGAAACCGAACTGGTCGCATGGCTGGTGCGTTGGCATTTGCTGATGAGTGCCACCGCGTTCAAGCGCGATCTGGCCGATGCCAAGACCATCGCCGATTTCGCCGGTCAGGTGCAAAGCGTTGAACGGTTGCGGCTGCTGCTGCTGCTGACCATCGTCGATATCCGCGCGGTCGGGCCGGGGATCTGGAATTCGTGGAAACGCCAATTGCTCGGCGATCTGTATAACGCCACGCACGAAACGCTGCGGCTGGGGCACAAGCGCTATGGCCGGGCCGAACGGATCGCTGCCAAAAAAGCGGCGGTGTCCGCGCTGCTGGCCGAGCGCAACCCGCTGATCGGCACGGTGGGTCGGCAGTTGATCGATGCCTACTGGATTGCCGAGCCAGAAGACATTATCGCGCTCAATCTGCAACAGCTTGATCTGGCGCTCGATCAGCCGCTGTCGGTCGAAGCGCGCTATTACCCCGCGCGCGGGGCCACGCTGGTCACCGTCATCGCGGCAGATCACCCAGGGCTGTTCTATCGCATCGCCGGGGGCATTCACCTCGCCGGGGGCAATATCATCGACGCGCGCATCCATACCGCGCGCAACGGCGTGGCGGTGGACAATTTTCTCGTGCAAGACCCGCTGGGCCGCCCGCTGAATGAAGCCAGCCAGATCGCGCGGCTGAAAACGGCGATTGCCGATGCTTTGGCCAACAAAACCCGCTTGTCGCCGCAGCTTGCCGCGCGGCCGATGGCGCGCCCGCGTGCCGAAGCGTTCGAAGTTCATCCCATCGTCATTTTCGACAATGCCGCGTCCGACCGCTTTACCGTGATCGAAGTCGGCGCGCTCGATCGCCCCGCGCTGTTGAGCCAAGTGGCGCGCGCCTTGTTCGAAGCGCGGCTGATGGTGCATTCGGCGCATATCGCTACCTATGGTGAACGCGCGGTCGATACATTCTATGTTACCGATGTCTTGGGCAGCAAAGTCACCGGAGACAGCCGGTTGCGCACCATCGAACGGCGGCTGCTGGTCGCGGCAGACAACGGCGTGGCCAAAGCGGCGGCGTAATGTTTCCCTTTGCGCGCGTGTGGCGTATCGTTTGCGCATGACTCAAGCGCGCTATCTGGGCGGATCCCTGTTGCTGGCCATGCCGGGCATGGGCGATCCGCGGTTTGACCATGCGGTGATCGCGATGTGCGTCCACGATGCCAATGGTGCGCTGGGGATCGGGATTGGCACCATCCATCCCGCGGTTACGCTGCATGGCTTGCTGGCCGATACCGGTATTGATCCGGGGGCGGCCCCCGATGCTCCGATCCATCTCGGCGGGCCGGTCGAACAGCAGCGCGGGTTCGTGCTGCACAGCGCCGACTGGACGGGGCCGGGCACGCTGCCGGTGTCGGACCAATGGCAGTTGAGCGCCTCGCTCGAAGTGTTGCGCGCGATTGCCGCCGGGCGGGGTTCGGCGCGCTGGCTGGTCGCGCTGGGCTATGCCGGATGGGGCGCGGGCCAGCTTGAAGGCGAAATGCGCCAGCACGGCTGGCACGTCGCCACAGGGCGCGCCACGATCCTGTTTGACACTGCGCCACCCGCGCGCTGGGAGGCGGCATGGCGTGCGGAAGGGATCGATCCCTCGCAGCTCGCCGCCGCCACCGGGCGAGCGTAAGCGTCTGTGTTGAAAGTGCCACCCACTACTCCCCGCTACCATCCAAGGTCCTCCCCCGTTGGGGGAGGTGGCAGCCCGCAGGGCTGACGGAGG
>CAINGT010000116.1 GCA_903848655.1 uncultured Sphingomonadales bacterium | reverse complement strand
GCCCACCACGCGGTCTTCGGTCGCGCCCAATGGCAGATCGATGAACGGCACCGGCACCGTCGCCCCGGCGCGACCTTTGGGCGCGCTGCCATCCTGATACCCGGCGTGCGCCAGCGGAATCGGCGGCAGCAGCGCCGCCAGCGCGCGCACTGCGGTCGATTTGCCGGTGCCCCGGTCGCCGAACACCATCACCCCGCCGATGCGGGCATCGACCGCAGCCAGCAGCAGGGCACGCTTCATTTCGTCTTGGCCGACGATAGCGGAAAAGGGAAAGGACACACGCATTGCGCTCGTGTAACACGCACTGGACACTGCGCAAGATGAACAAGGCGGACAAACGACTATGTGGGCTGTGATAGCTGTCGCGGGCGGTGCCGCGCTGATGCTGGGGCTGGTGGGCGGGGCGATGACGCCGATTGGCCCGTGGTATCGCGATTTGCGCAAACCCCGCCTGCAACCGCCCAACTGGCTGTTCGGCCCGGCGTGGGGTTTGATCCTGTCGCTGGCGGCATGGTCGGCGGTGCTGGCATGGACCGCCGCGCCCGATGCCGCCACCCGCACCAAAGTCCTGATCCTGTTCGGCACCACCGCCGTGTTCCACACGCTGTGGAGCCCGCTGTTCTTCCGCGCACGCCGCCCCGATTGGGCCTTGGTCGAAGTCGTGTTCCTGTGGGCCTCGCTCGTCGCGCTGGTCGGCGGGCTGTGGCCGATCTCGCCCGCCGCCGCAGCGCTCGTGCTGCCTTATCTGCTGTGGGTCACTTTCGCGACTTGGCTCAACAGCGCCATCGTGCGGCTGAACCGCCCGTTTGCGTGATTGCCCGAGCAGTCACTCCACACGGAACGTCAACGCGCCATCGCCTTCGTCGATATGCACGGTGTGGCCATCGGGCACGTCGCCTGCCAGCAACAAGTCCGCCAGCGGGTCCTGCACATGGCGCAGCACCGCGCGTTTGAGCGGGCGCGCGCCATAGACCGGGTCATAGCCCACACGCCCCAGCCAGCGTTTGGCCGCGTCTGACAGATCGAGCGTGATTTTGCGGTCTTTGAGCAGCGCGGCCACGCGCGCGACTTGCAGATCGACAATCGGGGCCATGTGCGCCTGCCCCAGCCGGTGGAACAGGATGATTTCATCCAGCCGGTTGAGGAATTCGGGGCGGAAATGCGCGCGCACCACATCCATCACTTGCGGTTCGACCGCGCTGACATCCTGGTCTTCTTCCAGCGCAGCAAGGTACTGGCTGCCCAGATTGCTGGTAAGGATAATCAGCGTATTGGTAAAATCGACCTGCCGCCCCTGCCCGTCGGTCAGCCGCCCGTCATCGAGCACTTGCAACAGCACGTTGAACACATCGGGATGCGCCTTTTCGACTTCGTCGAACAGCACCACCTGATAGGGCCGCCGCCGCACCGCTTCGGTCAAGACACCGCCTTCGTCATAGCCGACATAGCCCGGCGGCGCGCCGATCAACCGGCTGACCGCGTGCTTTTCCATGAATTCAGACATGTCGATGCGCACCATCGCGTTGTCATCGTCAAACAGGAACCCGGCGAGCGCCTTGGTCAGTTCGGTCTTGCCAACGCCCGTGGGGCCAAGGAACAGAAAGCTGCCGAGCGGGCGGTTGGGGTCCTGCAACCCGGCGCGCGCACGGCGCACCGCCTTGGCCACCGCGCGCACCGCATCGGCCTGCCCGATCACGCGCTGGCCGAGCGCCGCTTCCATAGTGCGCAGTTTTGCGCGTTCGCCTTCGAGCATCCGGTCGACCGGAATCCCGGTCCAGCGGCTGACCACCCCGGCGATGTCTTCGGCGGTCACTTCTTCGCGCAACAGCGCATTGTGCGCGCCGCTGCGCGCGGCCTCGATCTGGCGTTCGAGTTCGGGAATGCGGCCATAGGCCAGTTCGCCCGCGCGGGCGAGATCACCCTGCCGCTGCGCCTGATCGAGCTCGATCCGCGCGGCATCAAGCGCTTCCTTGATTTTGCCTTCGGCGGCGATCTTGTCGCGCTCGTTCTGCCAGCGGGTGGTCAGTTCGCTCGATTGCTGTTCCAGATTGGCCAATTCGGCGCGCAACGCCACCAGCCGGTCTTTGGACGCGGCATCGGTTTCCTTGGCCAGCGCCATGTCCTCGATTTTCAACTGGATGATCCGCCGGTCAAGATTTTCGATCTCTTCCGGCTTGGATTCGACTTCCATGCGGATGCGGCTGGCGGCTTCGTCCATCAGGTCGATGGCTTTGTCGGGCAGGAACCGATCCGCGATATAGCGCGCCGACAGCGTGGCGGCGGCGACAATCGCGGCATCGGCGATACGCACGCCGTGGTGCAATTCATACTTTTCCTTGATGCCGCGCAAGATCGAGATGGTATCTTCAACCGTCGGTTCACCCACGAACACCGGCTGGAACCGCCGCTGCAACGCCGGGTCTTTTTCGATATATTTCTGATATTCATCGAGCGTGGTCGCGCCAATGCAATGCAGTTCGCCGCGCGCGAGCGCGGGCTTGAGCAAGTTTGACGCATCCATCGCGCCTTCGGTCTTGCCCGCGCCGATCAGCGTGTGCATCTCGTCGATGAACAAGATGATGTCGCCTTCGGCACCTTTGACTTCGTCGAGCACCGCTTTCAGCCGCTCTTCGAATTCGCCGCGATATTTTGCCCCCGCGATCAGCGAACCCATATCGAGCGCCATCAGCCGCCGGTTGCGCAGCGATTCGGGCACATCACCATTGGCAATGCGCAGCGCGAGCCCTTCGGCAATCGCGGTCTTGCCCACGCCCGGTTCGCCGATCAGCGCGGGGTTGTTCTTGGTGCGCCGCGCAAGGATCTGGATGGTGCGGCGAATTTCCTCGTCTCGCCCGATCACCGGGTCAAGCTTACCGTCGCGCGCCGCTTCGGTCAGATCGCGGGCATATTTCTTCATCGCGTCATAGGCGTTTTCCGCGCTCGCGCTATCGGCCTGACGCCCGCCGCGCAACGCGGTGATCGCGGCTTCGAGCGCCGCCGGGGTCACTTGCGCGGCCTTGAGCGCCGCGCCCGCGCCGGTGGTGGTGGCCAGCGCCAGCGCCACCAGAATACGTTCAACCGTGACATAGCTGTCGCCCGACCGCGCCGCGATCTGTTCGGCCGAATCGAGCACGCGCACCGCATCGTTGTCGAGCCCGGGGCTGGCTTGCGCGCCCGACCCGCTGACCGCCGGGATTTTCGCCAGCGCGCGGTCGGTTTCGGCATTGGCCAGCACGGCATTGCCACCCGCGCGCTGGATCAGCCCGCTGGCCATGCCTTCGCTGTCATCGAGCAGCGCCTTGAGCAGATGTTCGGGCGCGATCCGCTGATGGTTAAGCCGGATCGCCACGGTCTGCGCCGCCTGCAAAAAACCTTTGGCGCGGTCGGTAAATTTTTCGAGGTTCATGGGACAAAACGCCTCCTTTGCCCTTCAAGGTAGTGTGGCTTTTCCGCAACACAAGGACATAGATCAAATTTAGCAACACCCAAGCTCCGCCCCCTCTGCCGGGCAATCGCATATGGAAACTAGCTCCTCCCCCTTTGGGGGAGGTGGC
>CAINGT010000115.1 GCA_903848655.1 uncultured Sphingomonadales bacterium | reverse complement strand
GCCCCCACCCCCAACCCCCTCCCCTGAAGGGGCGGGGGCTTTGTTCGGATCAGGCGTTGACGTCGCCGTAGTGGTCGGGGGGGGTGATGCCGTCCATGCGTTCGGTGAGCAAGGGGCGAAAGCTGGGGCGGCTTTTGAGTGCGGAATACCAGCCGCGCGCGGGTTCGTGTTGTGCCCAGTCGATGCCGCCCAAGTAGTCCGCCACCGAGATTTGCGCGGCGGCGGTCAGATCGGCCAAGCTGATCGTCGATCCGGCCAGCCACGGGCGGGTGTCGATCAGGTAATCGACATAGTCGAGGTAATCGTTGGCAAGCCGGATTGTCTGGCGCAGCGCTTTGGCATCGGGAGGCAGGCGCGAGAACAGCCGCTTTTTCATCTTTTCTTCGAGCAGCGGCGCGGTCACCCCGGCAAAGAAGTTTTCATCGAACAGCGCCACCAGCCGCCGGATTTCGGCGCGGGTGGCGGCGGTGCCGTTAATCATCGGCGCTTTGTCGATGGTTTCTTCAAAATATTCGGCAATGGCGCGGCTGTCGATCAGCACCAGCGCACGGTCTGACCGGGTCAGGACCGGGGTGCGCAAGGCGGGGTTGAGCATCTGGAATTCGTCGCGCGCTTCCCACGGGTTTTCGCGCTTCATGTCGAACCCGACGCCTTTTTCGCCCAGCAGCAACCGCACTTTGCGGCTGAACGGGCAGAGCGGGAACTGATGGAGAGTCCACATCTGGACCGCCATAAAGGCCGCGCGGATAATGCCAAGCCTGTGCGCGCAAAATTCAGCCGGGTAAGCGCATCCGTTCGCGCAAAGTGTCGATGGCGATCTGTTCGATCCCCGCTGTCGGGCAATCAGCCAGCAGCAGCGCGGCGAGCGAGCGTTGCTTTTGCGCGATCAGATCGATGGCTTGCAGCGTGTCGATATGGCGCATGGCGATATCCATATCGACGCAGAGCGTGGCACCCAGCGCTTCGACTTCGTGCGACAGTTCTTCCAGCACCACCGCGATCTGGCGGTGGGTGGTGACATTGGCCATCGGTGAACTCCTGATCCGGGGTTGGCGCGATCACGCCGCTTCGGCGACTTGCGCTCCGGCGCTGAGCGTGGCGAGATTGAGCACCATCACCATATGATCCTCAATCGCCGCCAGCCCGTCGAGAAACGGCACAACCGTGTCTGCCCCGGCGGCCGGCGGTGGCGGTTGCAGCGTGTTATCGGGCACAGTGACAATATCGCTGACCGAATCGACGATCCACCCGCCGACTTGCGCGCCCAACTGAGTCACGATGATGGCATGGCGCGGGGTCGGCTCGGTCGGCCGCCAGCCAAGCCGCGCGGCAAGGTCGATCACCGGCAGCACCGTGCCGCGCAGATTGACCACGCCCGCAACATAATGCGGCACGCGCGGCAGCCGCGTGGTCGGGCTCCACGCGCGGATTTCGCGGATCGACATAATATCAAGCCCGAACACCTGGCCTTCGACTTCGAATGTAATCAATTCTCGGGGCATGGGGTATCTCCCTTATGGATTGGCGTGTCGCCCACTGCCCCGCACCCCTGCCGCCCACAGGGTGCCTTGAACGGGCGGGGGGTGCGGGGCAGTGCGACCGCGCGTTAATGCGCGACGCGGCGCACCGCCGCGACCAGCTTGGCCGGATCGAACGGTTTGACGATCCACCCGGTTGCCCCGGCGGCGCGGGCGCGGGCCTTTTTGTCCTCGCTGCTTTCGGTCGTCAGCACGAGGATCGGGCGGTCGCGATGGCGGCTGCCTTCGCGCAGCCGTTCGATCAGGCCAAAGCCATCGAGCCGGGGCATATTGATGTCGGTTATCACGACATCGACTTCGTTGAGCGCCAGCCAATCGAGCGCTGCCATGCCGTCTTCGGCCTGGGCCACGTCAAAGCCTTGCGTGGTAAGCGCGTGGTTGAGCAGCGCGCGCATCGACGGGCTGTCGTCAACGGTAAGAATGCGGGTAGCGGTGGTCATGCTCGTCAGCTCGCTGTTGGATCACGATTGATGGGCGAATGCGGCACCGGGGTGCGGTGCCGTCGCGGGCGGGTACTCAAAACAGTTCGACATCGCCGGTGGCTTTGTCGGGGCGGGAACTGGGCTGGACCGGCGGGGCAAAGCGGTCTTCGACCACGCGCAGCCGCACTTGCCCCGATGCCGGGCGAAAATCGATGCGGCGCGCATTGCTGCCGCCAAGGTCGCTGCGCACCAGTACGATGCCTTCGCGCTGGACAAAGCCGCGCGCAAAATCGGCATTGGCCGTGCCGATGCGCGCCATATTGCGGTTAACATTGGCCCCGCCGTACAAGTGCGCGCGCAGCCGGGGCTTGCGCGCGCCATGCGCCAGCATCTGGTTGACCAGCAGTTCCATCAGATAAGTCCCGTAATATTCATCGACCGTGCCCGCCGCGCTGGCGGGCGGTTCGGCCAGCAGGAAATGGTTCATCCCGCCCAGCCGTGCTTCGGGATCGAACAGGCACAGCGCCACGCAACTGCCCAGCACGGTTGACAGTTCGGTGCGCGGTTCGGCGCTGACCAGCGCCTGGCCTTGCATCACGGTCACCCGGTCACGTGGCGATGGTGGCGGATTGAGGATCGGTTGTTCGAACATCGCGTCAGGCCGCCTTGCTGAACGCGTGGCGCGCGATCTGGCCGATGGGCGCGATCACGCCCGCTGCGCCGAGCGAGATCGCCGCGCGCGGCATCCCGAACACGGTCGAGGTTGCTTCGTCTTGCGCAATCGTGCGCGCGCCGTGGCGCGCCATCGCCAACAGCCCTTGCGCGCCATCGCTGCCCATCCCGGTGAGCAAAATGCCCACGGCTTGCGCGCCGACGAACCGCGCGACCGACGTGAACAGCACATCGACCGAAGGCAGGTGGCCCGAGACGCGTTCGCCTTCGCGCAACCGGCACGTCAGCAATTGCGTGCCGTTGACCGTCAAGTGGCGATCATCGCCGGGGGCGAGATAGACGTGCCCATCGCGCAGTGGCAGATCGGGTTCGGCCAGCACCACGCGCGGGGGGCAATGCTGATCGAGCGTGCGCGCCACCGCCGGGGCAAAACGCGGCGCGATATGCTGCACGATCAGCGTCGGTGGGCAGTTTTCGGGAAACTGGCCGAGCAGGATCTGCAAGGCTTCGACCCCGCCGGTCGATGATCCCACCGCGATCACGCGCGGCCGGTCCGCCAGCAGCGTGCGCGCCTCGCCCGCTACGCGTTGGGTAGCAGGGATGCGCTGGCCAAAGCGGACTTTGGCGGCTTCGCGAATCAGGCTGGCGAGCAGGCCATCGTCATCGAACGGCAAACCGCCCGAACTTTGCGATTTGGCGTAACAGTTGACCGCTCCGAGCGCCAAGGCGCGCGCAGTGGTATCGGCGCCTTTTTGCGTCGATCCCGACACCACGATGACCGGTGTGGGGCGCAGAGCCATGATTTTTTCAAGGAAATCGAGCCCGTTCATGCCGGGCATTTCGACATCGAGCGTAATCACGTCGGGATCGAGCTCGCGGATCATCGTGCGCCCTTGCGCGGCATCGGCGGCTGCGCCGATCACCACGATATCGCCTTCGCGTTCGAGCCGGGTTTTGAGAATCGCGCGCATCGTCGGCGAATCGTCAACGATCACCACGCGGATGGCGGAACGGGCGGTGGTCATGCGGCGGGTCTCCTGCGATAGACGGTCGGACCCATCGGCACGAGCTGATCGAGCGCCGGGCCGGTGACCCGCTCGCTGTGCCCGATATAGAGTGTGCCTTCGGGCGCGAGCATGGCGGCAAAGCGTGCCACCAGCCGCTCTTTGGTCGGATTGTCGAAATAGATCATGACATTGCGGCAAAAGATCACGTCAAAATGCCCGCGCATCGGCCAGTCACCCAGCAGATTGAGCGTGCGAAAGCGGGCCAGCGCGCGCAGTTCGGGCGCGATCAGCGTTTCTTCGCCCTGCCGCTGCGTCCACTCGCTGCACAGCGCATCGGGCACCGGTTTCAGATCTTCGCTGCGATAGCGCGCGGCGGTCGCCTTGTTCAGCGCATGGGTGGCGATATCGCTTGCGAGGATGCGCACATCCTGCTGCGCAATTGCCAGCCCGGCTTTGCGGTCGGGGCCGAGCAGCGTCATGCCCAGCGACCAGGTTTCTTCACCGCTCGAACAGCCTGCCGACCACATCCGCACTTTGCCACCCTGATCGAGCCGCCGCAGCAGACCGGGGCGCACTTGGTCGCGAAAATGGTCGAAGTGATGCGCTTCGCGGTAGAAAAACGTGTGGTTGGTGGTCAGCGCGCAAATCGTTTTGCTGCGTTCTTCGGCGTCTTCGCGGATGCGCAAGACATAAGCGCCGAATGTCACGCAGCCCGAATTGCGCACCAGCGGGGACAGCCGCGAATAGACCAGCATCGCTTTGCCGGCGGGCAGCACGATCCCCGCTTCGCGATAGGCGATTTCGCTGATCGCGCGAAAATCTTCGGCGCCATAGACATCGGGGCTGATCCCCGGCAGCGCTTCGGCAAAGGCCGCGCCGAGATTGACTGTGCCATGAGTCACCGCCCCAGAATTGACCGGCATCGTCATGCCGCTTCGGCAAGGCCGGTATCGGCGAGGCTGCGCGCCACCAGCCCATCGACATCAACGATCAGCGCGACCCGCCCATCACCCAGAATCGTCGCCCCGGCCACGCCTTCGACCGAGCGGTAATGCGTGTCGAGGCTTTTGATCACCACTTGGCGCTGATCGACGATGGCATCGACCAGCAGCGCGGCGCGGCCCGCGCCTTCGGTTTCGACCACGATCAGCACGCCTTCGTGCGGGCGTTCGACCGCGCCGATGGCCCCCACCGCCAGATAGAGCGGCAAGACCGGGATGAACCGCCCGCGCACGTTGATCATTGCGCGGTGCACCCCCAGCCCTTGCACTTCGCGCGGATCGGGGCGCAAGCTTTCGACCACATTGGCGAGCGGCACGACGAGCGTCTGATCGCCAACATTGACCACCATGCCATCGGATATTGCCAGCGTGAGCGGCAGGGTCAGCGTGAACACGGTGCCTTTGCCCGGTTCGGATTCGATGGTGATGCGCCCGCCCAGATCTTTCACATTCTGGCGCACCACGTCCATGCCGACTCCGCGCCCGGAAATATTGGAAATCTGCGATGCGGTTGAAAAGCCGGGGGCAAAGATCAGCAGGTCGATGTCTTCTTTCGACAGTTGCGCGTCGGGCGCGACCAGCCCTTTTTCGATGGCTTTGGCCAAGACCCGCTCGCGATCAATCCCCCGGCCATCATCGGCGATGCGGATCAGGATGCGGCTCGATTTGTGTTCTGCAGACAGCGTCAGCGTGCCTTCGGCCAGCTTGCCCGCGGCCAGCCGCTCGCTCGCGGGTTCGATACCGTGATCGACCGCGGTGCGGATCAGGTGGGTCAGGGGTTCACCCAGCCGTTCGATCACCGTCTTGTCGAGTTCGGTGCTTTCGCCCGAAACTTCCAGCCGCACGTGTTTGCCGGTGCTGGCGGTCAATTCGCGCAAGATGCGCGGCACCCGGCTGAACAC
This sequence comes from uncultured Sphingomonadales bacterium, assembly GCA_903848655.1. GTDB lineage: Bacteria > Pseudomonadota > Alphaproteobacteria > Sphingomonadales > Sphingomonadaceae > Novosphingobium. The sequence continues at coordinate 4,804 of CAINGT010000115.1, read as the reverse complement.
CGATCCGATTGGCTGCGCGCGGATCGCCATCGCCGATTCCTGAATATCGCGCGTCAGCCCTTCGAGCATCGCCAGCTCTTCGGTTACGGCCAAGCCATCGCTCGCCAGCCGTTGCGCCATCATCGCTTGGGCAATCACGAGTTCGCCGACTGCATCGATCAGCTTGTCCAGCTTGCCCAGTTCGATGCGGATCGATTGGCCCATCGCGGGCGGCGCGGGCGGTGCTGCGGGTGCGGCGGCGCTGGCGCTGGCATTGGCAGTAGGCGTAACCACAGGTGCGGCAGCCGCCGGTTGCGGGCTGGCTGGGGCTACGCTGGCGCGTGGCGCGGGCAAGCGTACTGGCGGCATCGGCGCATCGTCACCAATGCCAAGGCTGCAGTCATCGCCGACGAAATCGAACACATCGCGCACCGCCGCTTCGCCGACATCGGCGGGCAGCGCAAAGCTCCAGCCGAGATAGCCGGTGCCCGGATCGATGCTGTCGAGCGCGGGGACTTGCGCGGCATCGCACGTGGTGCACGTGCCACCCAGATCAAGGATTTCGCGCAGCATCAGCACCGGCTCGCTGCCATTGCGCATTGCGCCGGCATGGGGGCGGACTTTGGCGGTCCATGACCGAACCGGGGCCGGGGGCGATGCGGGCGGTGATGCGGGTGGAGCCATGGCCCCGGCGATATCATCGAGCAGCGCGCCGAAATCGTCATCGCTGGTCGTTTCGGTGTCGTCGTCAGCGGCAACCGCAACCGCAACCGCAACCGGTGCAGGCGCGCTGGCAGCCCCGGCATTGGCGGCCATCGCGGCGGTCAGTTCGGCCAGCAGCGCGGCATCATCGGGGGTTTCACCCAGCCCGCGCGCTGCCCCGACATGATCGCTCAACGTATCGAGCGCGCGCAACAGCACGTCGATCAGCGTTTCGGTAATCGCTACGGTGCCATCACGCACATCCGACAGCAACGTTTCAAACACATGGGTATAGGCTTGCAACGCGATATAGCCGAATGCCCCCGCGCCGCCCTTGATCGAATGGACCGCGCGGAACACCGCGTTGACGGTATCATCGTCTTGCGTGCCCGCCTTGCACGCCGCCAACCCGGCTTCGGCAGCGGCGAGCGATTCTTCGCATTCGGCAAAGAAGATCGCCTGGATTTCTTCGGCATTCATGCTTGTGCACCTTTCATGCCGATCACCGGGGCATCGTCGAACAGTTCCGCCTCTAACCCCAGCCGCCGCGCGGTATCGCGCAAATGCGCCGAAGCATCGATCACCGCGCCTTCGCCGGTGCGCCGCGCACTGACCAGAATTTGCAGCATCACTTGGCCAATCTGCACGCAATCGCGCGCATCAATCGCCAGCGCGCCCGATCCGAGCGCGGCGATCATTTCGGGCAGGAGCGCTTCGGCAGCAGCCCGGTCGCAGCGGGGGGGCAGGCAGATGGTGACCATGGATGGGCGCATCCTTGTGACTGTGGCGCAACGGGCCGGACTGGCGATGTTCGTGGCCTGCGGTGTGACACGAACCGGCAAAGGTCGGCTTGCGGCGGGGTTAGGGTGAGATACGTAGGCGCGGCATCAGGATTTGCTGGGCGCTGGTCGGTTACCAAACGGCATCACGCTTAAGGGGATTCGGGTTCCATGCACGAAGCACGCGTTCTGGTGGTCGATGATTCCGCAGCGATGCGCGCGTTGTTTTCCGACATTCTCGATCAGGCCAAAAATGTCACCGTGGTCGGCACCGCGCGCAGCGCCGACGATGCGCGCGACCAGATTGCCGAGCTCAAGCCCAATGTCATCACGCTCGATGTCGAAATGCCGGGGATGAGCGGGATCGAATTTCTCGAAGAAATCATGGAGCACGATCCGCGCCCGGTGGTCATGCTGTCATCGCTGACGCAAGCCGGGACCGAGATTTCGTTGCGCGCCATCGAACTGGGCGCGGTCGATTGCTTTCCCAAACCGTTGAAGGCGACGCCCGAACAGTTTTCCAAATCGGTCGGCAAATTGGGCAAGATCGTGCTGGCCGCCGCCAATTCCAATGTGCGGGACCGCAAACCGCGCACCGAGGCGAAAGGCGGCGAGGCCCCGTTCCAATGGAACGGCCATATTGCCGCGATCAGCGCCTCGATGGGCGGGATCGACGCACTGACGACGATCCTCGCGCAGTTTCCCGGCAATTGCCCGCCGACGCTGGTGTGCCTTCAGGCCGAACCAATGGTGGTCGAAACATTCGTCAAGCGGCTCGACGACATGCTCAAATGCCATGTCCGCCCCGCGCGCGACGGCGCAACGCTGACGCAAGGCACGATCCACATCGCCGCCGATCCCGACCATCACGTGGTGGTCGAACCGGGCCAGCCGCCGCGCCTGCGGCTGATGGCGCGCGATCCGGTTGATGGCGCGCGGCCATCGGCCAATCTGCTGTTCGGATCGATTGCGCGCGGCGCGATCCCCGCGATTGGCGCGGTGCTGACCGGCATGGGCAGCGATGGCGCGCGCGGTTTGCGGCTGTTGCGCGAAAGCGGGGCCACGACATTGGTGCAAGACCGCAAAACCGCGTTGGTCAGCGAAGCCCCCGAAGCGGTGATCGCGCTCGATGCTGCCGTGCGCGAAGTGCCGCTTGCCGACCTTGGCACCGCATTGCTGGCAGGGTGCGGCATTGGTTGAACCCATTTCCCGATAGCGCGCCAATCCCCCCTCCCTGGCGGCGCTGACACTGCCCGCAAGCCGCGCCACGCGCCGCTTGCGGGCATTTTTTTGTTCGCAATCAGGCGGGCGTGGCACCCAGCATGGCAGCGCGGATTTCGATGAAATCCTGCCGGATCTGCATCAGCCGCGCGGGGTTGAACGCCAGCACGCAATCGAGAATCGACACGCGCGCGGCCTGATAGAGCTGGAGCAGCGCTTCCCCGGTCGGCGCGGCAGGATCGACACCCATTTGCAGCGCGGTCAGCGCCGCGACCGCGCGGGTGAGCGCGGCGCTTTTGGCGCCGTTATCGCCGCGATTGGCGGCATGGACCGCGCGGCCGAGCGATCCGGCCACTTGTTCGAGGCACAGATCGACCAGTTGACGCGAATCCGCGCCCTGCACGCGGGCGTCAAAATCGACGCGGCGATAGGCTTCGGACGGATCGCGGTTGAGCAGCATGGCGAATATCCCGGTCCGGTTAGTTCTTGCTGTTGGTCCACAGCGCGACTTGCTGGGTCAGGAACGATTGCGTCGATTTCGACCCCAGCACGACGGTGTTGAGCGCCGAAAACTGCGTGACAAGCCGGGTGCGCAAGGCGGTCTGCTGATCGGACAATTTGCTCAGCCGGGTGCTGATCGCGCTTTGTTGGGCCTGCATACTTTTGACCGACCCGGCCAGCGAATTGCCGTTCGACGCGCTGTTGACTGCCTGCGACAGCTTGAACACCGTGGCATAGACGCCATAGACCCCGGTGGTGAACATTCCCGCCACCGCCGCCGGGGCGGTGCGCAGCGCCTTGTTCAAAACGCTCGTATCGAGCGCGAAACTGCCGTCTTTGCTGGTGGTCAATCCCAGATCGCCCAGCGTGGCGGGGGTGCCGCTGGCGGCGTTGGGCATGATTTTGGTCGAACTCAGCGCCGACAGCGCGGTTTGCAACGCGCGCGCGCCGGGGTTGTTGTTGAGCGCGCCACCGGGCGCGGTATCGGTGTTGAGCTCGGTGACGATACCGTTGAGCGCGGAGACCAGATCGTTCATGCTGCTGGCAATCGCGGTGGTCGGATCGGTAAAGCTGATCGTGGTCGGGCTGCCGGTGTTGATCCCCGTCAGGTTGAGCGAAATGCCCGGTGCGGCATCGGGAATCGTGTTCGACGCCGCGCTGCGCCGCACGCCATCGAGCAGAAAGACCGCATCGCTCGCCGGGGCGGCAAGGCTGGCCCCGCCGCTGCTGCCCGGGGTCCAGGCCAATTTGGCAAGGCCAGGGTCGGCGGCATCCTCGCTGGCGGTGATCGTGAACGCATTGGCCGCGCCTTGCGGACCGGTGATCACCAATTGCTGGCCATCGGAATTGTTCGCGACATAAGCCGCAACGCCCGCTCCGGCAGCGTTGATCGCGCTGGCGACATCGGCGAGCGATGATCCCGCCGGGATTGTCACGCTGACCGGGCTGGCGCTGCCGGGGGTGAATGTCGCGCCCGATACCGTGCCGAACGAGATTTGCAGGCTGCCCGATCCAACGCTGGCGGTCGATGCCGCCAAGGGTGCGCTCGTCAGCGTTTGGCCATGCGCCAGCGCGGTCACTTCGAGCGTGGCGGTGCCTTTGCCCGGCGTGGTCCCCGCGCTGACGGTGGCGACCGCGCCATTGGCGATTTGCGGGGTGGCGGCAAGCTGACCGGCATTGATTACCGAACTGAGCGACCGGGTTAGCGACGATGTCATATTCATCAGCGTCGATGCTTCGGAAATCTGCGTTGCCAGCGCCGTGGTGCGCGTGTTGAGCTGCCCGATTTGCCCGGCATATTCGGCTTGCGACAATTGCCCCGCCAGCCCGGTCACATCGATATTGCCGCTGACCCCCAAGGACGTCAGCAGCGCCGTGGTCGCGCTGCTGCTGAGACCGGTTGCGCTGGTGTCGGCGGTGGTTGTCGGGCCTGATGATGAGATCGTGGTCATACCGTCAAGAACGGTCAACCGCTTAAGCGGTTAAGGGGCTGGTTCGCGTGAACTTGGGGTTCACGGTTTAATCGAGTAAAAGCAACCACCATCATAGACACTAGCCACCACAGGTCCTCCCCTTTTGGGGGAGGTGGCAGCACGCAGGGCTGACGGAGGGGGCGCACCATT
>CAINGT010000114.1 GCA_903848655.1 uncultured Sphingomonadales bacterium | reverse complement strand
GTTGCGCCGCCATGCTTGGCACCCGGCTGGATACCATTGCGATCGAACCGGCGGTGGCCGGCTATACCGAAATGCTGGCGCCGGTGTTCACCGGCCGCGCGCCCGATATTGCCGAAGAAAACCCGCAATCGCGCATTCGCGGCACCACGCTGATGGCGCTGTCGAACAAATTTGGCCCGATGCTGATCACCACCGGCAACAAGAGCGAAATGAGCGTCGGCTATGCGACGATCTATGGCGATATGAACGGCGGTTATAACCCGCTGAAAGACGCCTATAAAACCACGGTGTTTGCGATAGCGCGCTGGCGCAATCGGCATCGGCCCAAGATCGGGCTTGGCCCCGATGGCGCGGTCATGCCTGAGCGGGTCATTACCAAGCCGCCCAGCGCCGAACTGCGGCCCGATCAGAAAGATTCGGATTCGCTGCCCGACTATGCCGTGCTCGATGCCATCCTCAACGACCTGATCGAACAGGAACGCAGCGTCGATCAAATCGTGGCCGAAGGGCAGGATCGTGCGACGGTCGAACGCATCGAACGGCTGTTGCATCTGGCCGAATACAAACGCCGCCAAGCCCCGCCGGGGGTCAAACTGGGCACGCGCAATTTTGGCCGCGACCGCCGCTATCCGATCACGCACGGGTTTCGCACCGCGTGACGGTACCCTTTTTCGCACCGCGCGGTATAAGCCAGGCATGACCGTCATCACCCGCTTTGCCCCATCGCCCACTGGCCGCCTGCACGTCGGCAATATCCGCGCCGCGTTGCACAACTGGCTGCTGGCGCGCCGCCATGGCGGGCAGTTCTGGCTGCGGATCGATGATACCGATCAGGCGCGCAGCCGCGAAGAGCATGTCACCGCGATCCGCGCCGATCTCGCGTGGCTGGGGCTCCACCCGGCGGGCGAAGCGCGGCAGTCAGACCGGTTTGCGATTTATGAAGCGGCGTTTGACCGGCTGATCGCGGCAGGCCGGGTCTATCGCTGTTACGAGAGCCAGACCGAACTCGACGTAAAGCGCAAAGTGCTGCTGTCGCGCGGGTTGCCGCCGATCTATGACCGCGCCGGGCGGGCGCTGACCGAAGCCGACCACGCCGCGCGCGCCGCTGCTGGCGAGGCACCGCACTGGCGCTTTGCGCTCGATCCCGATCAGCCGATTGGCTGGGACGATGCGATTCGCGGACCCCAGCGGTTTGACCCGCGCCAATTGTCCGACCCGGTCGTGCGCCGCGCCGATGGCACATGGTTATACCTGCTGCCAAGCGTGATTGATGACGCCGACATGGGCGTAACCGATGTGTTGCGCGGGGAAGACCACGTGTCGAACACCGCTACGCAAGTGCAGATGTTCACCGCGCTGGGTGCGCCGGTGCCGCGCTTTGCCCATGCCGCGCTGCTCACCGGGGCAGAGGGCAAGCTGTCGAAACGGCTGGGCACGCTGGGCATTGCCGATTTGCGCGCAGCCGGGGTGGAGCCGGGCGCGATTATCGCGCTGCTCGCGCGGCTGGGAACAGCCGATCCGGTCGATCCCGCACTCGATGCCGATGCGCTGGCCGCTGCATTCGATCTGACGCGGTTTGGCCGCGCGCCCGCGCGGTTTGACGAGGCCGAGCTTGACCGCATCAATGCGGCGGTGATCCACCGCCTGCCATTCGCGGCGGTTGCCGACCGGTTGCCGCCGGGGATGGACGAAGCGGCGTGGGCGGCGATCCGCCCCAATCTGGCGTGCGTCGCCCAAGCCGCCGATTGGTGGCAGGTCATCACCGGGCCGATCACCGCGCCTGCTGTCGATGCCGAAACCCGCGCCTATCTTGACGTGGCGGCAAGCCTTGCCGCCACGCTCGATTGGACCAATGATCCGTGGGGCGCGCTGACCCGTGCGCTGAAGGAGGCGACCGGGCGCAAGGGCAAGCCGCTGTTCCTGCCGCTGCGCCACGCGCTGACCGGGGTGGACCACGGCCCCGACATGGGCGCGCTGCTGCCGCTGATCGGGCGCGAGGCAGCGCTGGCGCGGCTGAACGCAAGCACATAAAGGATACTGCGATGCAGATCGGTTTGATCGGCGGGATTGGCCCGGCGGCGCAGGACTATTACACGCGCGCCTTGATCGCGGTGTTTGCGCAAGCCGGGGCGGCGCTGGACATGACGACGGTCTATACCGATTCGCCAACATTGCTCGGCCATCTCGCCCGTGGCGAAGCGGTTGCGCAGGCTGACATTTTTGCGCGTCTGACCGCGCGGCTGGCATTGGCGGGCGCGGGCTGCGTGGCGGTGACATCGATCGCCGGGCATTTCTGCCGCGCCGAATTCGCCGCGCGTTCACCGCTGCCGGTGGTCGATCTGATCAGCGCGGTGGCAGACGATGTGGCCGCGCGCGGGCTGGACCGGATCGGCATATTGGGCACACGCACGGTGATGCAATCGCGCTTTTATGGTGGATTGGCCGGGGTAACGGTGGTGGCTCCGGCAGAGCTTGACGCCGTTCATGACGCTTATGTCGCAATGGCGGCATCAGGGACAATCAGCGCCGAACAACGCGCCCTATTTACGACTGCCGCCGAATGGATGCTCAACGAACACGAGGCGCAAGCGATCCTGCTGGGCGGAACCGATCTGGCGCTGGCGTTTGACGAAGCCACCTGCCCGTTCGCGCTGGTCGATTGCGCCGGAATTCACGCGCGGGCGATTGCCCGCTACGCGGTAGAGCATGATGCGATAAGAAAGAATCGCATCACGCTCTAGAGCGTGGTGACAATTTAATCCTCGAGGGATTCCCTATGCGGTAGATATGTGATTCAAGACTGATTTTTGGAGATCGGTCATGGATCGTGCGGTAGACGAATTGAGCGGCGAACAGTGGGAACTGTTGAAGCCGTTGGTTCCTGGCGGGGGCAAAGGCAAGCGCGGTCCTCGATCTGATAACCGCAGTTT